>JALYZC010000145.1 GCA_030945905.1 Actinomycetota bacterium | reverse complement strand
AGCGGCGAGAGAACCCCACGTCTCTCGCGCGGCGCGACGACATCCCTGACCGGCTGCACGCGCTCGTCGGAGCCGACGACGTGGGTCACGATCACTCCCGTGAAGCGGGCGATCCGGTGCGGAAGATCCATGAGCATCCACTTGGACGCCTGGCCCGGAAGCGTGGAGACGATCACCTCGTCGAACGCTCGCGGATCCCACACGGCGGCGACGGCGTCCAGGGGATCGGGAGGCCCGAGCGCACCGGTCATCTCCAGGTTCGCCTCGTGGGCCCGCTTGAGCGCAGCCTCCAGCTTGGCCGTGGCGGCCTCCCGCGCGCCGGGTCCGGCGGTCGTGGGCGGCACAGCGAGCGTGTAGACGATCGGGCCCTGCTCCGCGCGGGCCTGCAGCGCGCCGAGCAGCTCATCAGAAGCTGCCGTGCGATTGGCGACGACCAGCACGCTGCGCTTATAGGCCATCGCTACGTAACGCTACCTGACCGGACGGCGCCGCGGGCGCAGCGCCGCGGCACGCTAGAGCAGGTGCTCGAGGCCGACCATGGGCGACTGCGTGAGGGAGCCGACACGGCGGACCGCGAGCAGCACCCCGGCCATGAAGGACTCGCGGTCGGTCGAGTCGTGACGGATGCTGAGCGTCTGACCGACATCGCCGAGGATGACCTCCTGATGAGCGACGAGCCCCGGGAGGCGAACGGAGTGGATCGGCACCTCCCCCTCCATGAGCTCGGCGGTCCGCGCCGCCGTGCCGCTCGGTGCATCGAGCTTGCCGTCATGGTGGAGTTCGACGATCTCCGCCCGAGCCATATGGCGCGAGGCCTCGGCGGCGAAGCGCATCATGAGCACGGCGCCGATGGCGAAGTTGGGTGCGATGAACACGTTGGCGCCGGAGACGTCACGCAGCGGGGCGGCATCGAAGCCCGTCGTGCCGATGACGACGTGCACGCCGGCCTTCACACATGCGAGGGCGTTCTCGAGCGCGGTCCCCGGCTGCGTGAAGTCCACGAGGACGTCTGCGTCATCGAGCACGTCTGCGAGCGCCGTGGACAGGTGCGGATCGGCGCGACCGGTGAGCTCGAGGTCCTCGGCGGCCTGCACCGCCGAGCAGACGGTGGCTCCCATGCGCCCCGCGGCGCCCGCGACCGCGACTCGGATCACGCAGCTCCGGCGGCGAGCGCTCCGACGGGCTCCAGCGCGCGCTGAAAGGCGCCCTCGTCGGGGCCGATGCCGGCTGCGGAGAGCCGCGGCGCCGCGTAGAGCTCGGTGACCAGCTCGCGGAGATCGTCGAGAGTCACCGCGTCCACGCGCTCGATCAGCTCGTCCACCGAGAGCAGGGGCACCTCGCACAGCACCGACGACCCGAGGCGGTTCATCCGCGTCGTCGTGGACTCGAGGGAGAGTACGAGCCGGCCTTTGACGTTCTCCTTGGATCGCTGGAGCTCGCCTTCGGAGGCGGGATTCTCGCGAATCTTCTCCAGTTCGGCGGCCACGACCTCCATCGCCTCGACCAGGTTGTCGCCGCGGGTGCCGACGTAGATGCCCACCTGTCCGGTGTCGGCGTATTGGGCGGAGAAGGAGTAGACGGCATAGGCGAGCCCGCGGCGTTCGCGCACCTCCTGAAACAGCCGGGAGGAGGTGGTACCCCCGAGCACGTTGTCGAGCACGCGCAGCGCGAAGCGCCGGTCATCGCCGCGTGCGAGGCCGGGAGCGCCCAGGCAGACGTGGTACTGCTCGGTCTCCTTGCGCTCGAAACAGACCGAAGCGCTGAGCTCGCGCGGCGCCGTCGGCGCGTGCGGCTGCGAGGCCGTACCGTCCGGACTGTGCTCGCGGGCCATGGCGACGATCTCGTCGTGATCGACCGACCCGGCGGCAGCGATGACGATATTGGCCGGTACGTAGCGGGCGTGGTGGAAGTCGACGATCGCCTCACGCGGGGTCTCGGAGATGACCTGTGCGCGACCGATGATCGACCGTCCGAGCGGATGCTCGCCGAACACGGCCCGGCCGAGCACGTCGAACACCTTGTCCTGGGGGTCGTCCTCGTACATGGCGATCTCCTCGAGCACGACCGCACGCTCCGCATCGAGCTCCTCCAGGCTCGGACGCCACACGATGTCCGACACCACCTCGAACGCCCGCGGGAGTTGGCGGTCAAGCACGCGAGCGTAGACGGAGGTGGTCTCCTTGCCGGTCCCGGCGTTGAGCTCGGCGCCCATCGTGTCGAAAATCTGGTCCACCTCGAGTGAGGAGAACCTGGCTGTGCCGCGGAACAGCAGATGCTCCAGCAGGTGCGAGAGCCCGGCCTGGTCGTCGCCCTCGGCGCGCGACCCGGTGCCGACGAAGAACCCGAGCGCGGCGGATCGTACGGAGGGCATGGCCTCCGTGACGACCCGTACGCCCGAGTGCAGCTCGGTCAGGCGGTGCTCCTGCACTTGCTCCCCGCTTACGCTGCGCTAGCGCCGGTCCCGATCGCGCGAGCGCGGACGCCCGCGATCACCGTTGCGAGCCGGCGGACGGCTACCGCCGCGAGGACGATCTCGTTCGGCGGCGGCGACGGCGGCCAACTCATCGGCGGACTTGCCCTCCACCTCCGGATCGGCGGCCAGCCGGAGCCCGATCCGTCCGCGCTCGCGGTCGACCTCGACGACCTTGACCTGCACCTCGTCGCCCTTGTTGAGCACTTCCTCCACTGTGGCGGGGCGCTGCCCGGGCGCGATGTTCGAGATGTGCAGCAAGCCGTCGGTTCCCTTGTTGAGCTCGACGAACGCCCCGAAGGTGGTTGTCTTGACCACCGACCCGGTGTACTCGTCGCCGACCTCGACCTCCTTGGTCATTCCGGCGATGCGGTCGGCCAAGGCCTCGCCGAGCTCGCCGTTGGCCGAGTAGATGAGGACCTGACCTTCGTCGTTGACGTCGATCTGGGACTCGAACTCCTCCGAGAGGCCGCGGATCGTCTCGCCGCCCTTGCCGATCAGCAGGCCGATCTTCTCGGGGTCGATCTGCAGTGTCATGATCCGCGGGGCATACGGGCTGAGCTCCGCGCGCGGCGCGTCGATCGCCTCGGCCATGCGCCCGAGGATGAACGTGCGCGCCTCGTGGGCCTGCGAGAGCGCATCGCGCAGGATGTCGAAGGTCACGCCGCTGATCTTGATGTCCATCTGCAGCGCCGTGATGCCCTGCTCGGTGCCGGCGACCTTGAAGTCCATGTCGCCGAGATGGTCCTCCACACCCGCGATGTCGGTGAGCACGATGTACTCGTCGCCCTCCTTGATCAGGCCCATCGCGATACCGGCCACCGGTCGCTTGATCGGCACGCCGGCGTCCATCAGGGAGAGGGAAGAGCCGCACACCGAGGCCATCGAGGACGACCCGTTTGACTCGAGGATGTCCGAGACCACCCGGATGGTGTAGGGGAACTCCTCGGTGCTGGGAACCATGGGCACCAGCGCCCGCTCCGCGAGCGCTCCGTGCCCGATGTCGCGGCGCTTGGGTCCGCGCATGAAGCCGGCCTCCCCGACCGAGAACGGCGGGAAGTTGTAGTGATGCCAGTAGAACTTGGCCGTCTCCAGCCCCAGGGTGTCCAGGCGCATCTCCTCGCGCATGGTCCCCAGCGCCACGACGCTGAACGCCTGGGTCTGGCCACGAGTGAACAGGGCCGAGCCGTGCGTGCGAGGCGCGACGCTCACGTCGATGTCGATCGGGCGGATCTCGTTGGCTCCCCGCCCGTCGGGACGCTTCTTCTGGACGGCGATCCGCTCGCGGATCATCTCCTTCTCGAGCTTGTCGAATATCCGCTGGGCCGCGGCGCGCTTCTCGGCGAAGCCCTCCGATTCCGGGTCGCCGGCGTACTGCTCGAGCACCTCGGCCTCCACCTTCGTGGTCGCCTCCTGACGCTCGAGCTTCTCCACCACCGAGGTGGCCTGCTCCAGCGCGGGCCCGTGCGAGGCGGTGATCTGCTCGAGCAGCGCCGAGTCGACGACAGGCGCCTCGACTTCCTGCTTGGGCTTGCCCGCCTTCTCGGCGAGCTCGCGCTGCAGGGCGCAGAGCTTCTTGATGGTCTCGTGGGCAATGTCGAGCGCGTCGAGGATCTCGGCCTCCGGGATCTCGTTCGCCCCCGCCTCGACCATGAGGATCGCGTCCTCGGTCCCCGCGACGATGAGATCGAGGTCGGTGGCGGCGCCCAGGTCCTCCTCGTTGGGGTTGATCACGAAGTTCCCGTCGATCTTGCCGATGCGCACCGCGCCGACGGGGACCGGGACGGGGATGTCGGAGATCATCAGCGCCGCGCTGGCGCCGTTCATCGCGAGCGTGTCGTAGGGGTGGACGTGGTCCACCGAGAGCGGTATCGCGACGAGCTGGGTCTCGCGACGCCAGCCCTTGGGAAACAGCGGCCGCAGGGGCCGGTCGATCATGCGGGCGGTCAGGGTGCCCTTCTCTCCCGATCGACCCTCGCGCTTGAAGAACGAGCCGGGGATCTTGCCCGCGGCGTACATGCGCTCCTCGACGTCGACGGTCAGTGGGAGGAAGTCCACGTCGCGCACGTTGCCGGCGGTGGCGGTGCAGAGGACCATTGTGTCCCCTGTCCGGACCACCACGGCGCCGGAGGCCTGCTTGGCCATTCGTCCGGTCTCCAGCGAGATCTCAGTACCGGCGATCTCCGCGGAGACGCGTGTTACTTCTGCCATGAGGTTCCTTTCCTGCTCGTCCATCGGTCCGGACGAGCCAAAGCAATGTAGTTCGCTTCGGTAGGTTCGCCGACCATCCTAGAGGATCGTCGGGGCGTTCCGGCGCTACTAGCCGGCGAACTGCTCGAGCAGCTTCGCTATCTCGCCCGCCCGCCCGGCATGGGCCTTGCCGTCAACGAACAGGGTCGGCGTGGCCACGACCCCGGCGCGCACGCCGGAACGGAAATCGCGGCGGACGCGTGCAGCCACCTCGTCTGAGTGGCGGTCCCGGTCGAAGCGCTCGACATCGAGCCCGAGGCTCCGCGCGTGCTTCCACAGATGAGGGTCCTCGATCCGCCCCTGGTCGGCGTACAGGGCGTCGTGAAACTCCCAGAAGCGCCCCTGACGCGCCGCCGCCTCGGCCGCGCACGCGCACGCCCATGCCCGCGGATGCTTGGAGCGCACGGGGAAGTGACGGAAGGCGCGCTGCAGGCTCAGCCGGGCGAGGCGCTCGTGCGTGACCGCGCAGAAGTGGCACTCGAAGTCGGCGTACTCGATGATCAGGCGCGCGGTGGCCGGCCCCCGGACGTGGTCACCGGCCTGTAGGGGCGGCACCGGGGCGCTGCCCAGGTCGGTCATGCTCGTGGCCGGGTCAGGCAGCGAGCCCGTCGAACAGCAGGTTGGCGCCGGGTAGGTCGCCGGGCGACGGCGCTTCATAGCTCCATCTGACGGTGCCCTGCGGATCGACGATCACCAGTGCGCGCTGGGAGAAGCCGCCGGGGTGGTAGACGCCGAAGGCCTGGGCCGCGGCGCCCTTGGGCTCGAAATCCGAGAGCTGCGGGATGCTCACGCCGAGGCTCTCGCGGAAGGCCCGTTGGGACCAGGAGGCATCGCAGGAGACGCCGTAGACCTTCGCCCCCTTGGCCGTGAGCTCGCCGAGCACCTCCTCGTAGAGGTTGAGCTGATCGGTGCAGACCGGGCTGAAGGCGAACGGGTAGAAGACCAGCACCGTGCTCTGGCCGGTCAGGTCCGCCCTGGTGAAGTCGGCCCCATCCTCGGTTTTCAGCCGGAACTCAGGCACCGGCGCGCCGCGCGCGACGATGCTCACCGGCGCAGGCCCAGCTCCTTGACCAGCGAGCGATAGCCCTCGAGGTTCGAACGACGCAGGTAGTCGAGCAACCGGCGGCGGCGGCCGACGAGCATGAGCAGGCCGCGACGCGAGTGATGGTCGCGCGTGTGCTCGCGAAGATGCTCGGTGAGCTCGTTGATGCGCGCGGTCATCAGGGCGATCTGGACCTCGGCGGAGCCCGTGTCGCCATCGCCCTTGCCGAACTGGCTGACCAGTTCCTGCTTGCGCTCTGCGGTGATGGTCATGCCCACGAGACGCTAGCAGAGCGCCTGACGACCGCCCGCGCACGCACGACGTCCCTGCCCATCTGCTCGATCAGGGCGTCGACGTCGTCGAACCGGCGCTCGCCGCGCAGGCGCTCGAGGAACTCCAACCGGAGCACATGGCCGTAGAGATCGCCTTCGTAGTCGAGGATGAATGCCTCGATCAGGACGCCGCGGCCGGTGTCGAATGTCGGGCGGACCCCGACGTTCACCGCCGCCGCTCGATCGTCGGCCAGGCAGGCGTACACCCCGTAGCCGGGGCAGACGATGGCGTCGTCGGGGACGATGTTCGCGGTGGGATAGCCCAGCTCGCGGCCGCGCCGGTCGCCCTCCACGACGCGTCCCCGCAGTTGGAAGGGCGCGCCGAGGAAGCGGGCAGCGTCGTCAACCTCGCCGGCCACCACCAGCCCGCGGATGTGCGTGGAGGACACGACCTCGTCATCGGCCTCGACCAGGGGGACCACGCGAGTGGCAAAAGACCGCTGCTGGGCGAGCAGCGCGGCGTCCCCGGCCGCCTTGCGGCCAAAGCGAAAGTTCTCCCCGACGGCGACATGCGTCGCCTGGAGCCGGCGCACCAGGACGTCCTCGATGAACTCCCCCGGGGTCTGCGCCGCGAAGTCGGCATCGAAGGGGACGACCACCATCTCCTGAACGCCCAGCGAGGCGACCAGGTCGGCCTTGACCGGCAGGCTGGTCAGCAGCTTGGGCGCCACCTCGGGCCGGACGACCGCCACCGGGTGGGGATCGAAGGTCAGCACCGTGTCGGCGCCGCGGATCACCTCGCGGTGGCCCAGATGGACTCCGTCGAACTCG
Source organism: Actinomycetota bacterium (assembly GCA_030945905.1). Lineage (GTDB taxonomy): Bacteria > Actinomycetota > Thermoleophilia > Solirubrobacterales > Solirubrobacteraceae > JALYZC01. The sequence goes on along the minus strand of JALYZC010000145.1, from coordinate 48 downwards.
CCGACCGCGACCTTGCGCGGGCGCGGCTCGGTGTCCGCCAGCGAGGTG
>JALYZC010000110.1 GCA_030945905.1 Actinomycetota bacterium | reverse complement strand
TGCCCGCGATGCTGCGCTTCGGCGCACCGACGGTACCGGCGGAGGTGTCGGTCTACGCGCTCAACGTCATCGACCGCTTCTACCTCTACCACGGCCGCGGGGCGGCGCAGGCCGGGCTCTATTCACTGGCCGTGAAGCTTGCCACCGTCGTCGTCCTGCTCACCCGGGCCCTGCGCTTCGCGTGGCCGCCGCTCGCATACTCCGTGCGCGACGAGCGAGAGGCGGGGCGCCTGTTCGCACTCGTCGCCACCTATTACGTCCTCCTGGCCGGGCTGGTGGTTGCAGCCGCCACGCTGGTCGGTCGGTGGATACTGCGCGTGTTCGCGGCGTCTGACTTCCAGGCCGCGTTCCCCGCGCTGCCGTGGGTGTCGCTGGGCTGGGCGCTCTATGGCGTGTTCATCCTGCTGGTGGTCGTCGCGGGTCGCGCGGAGGTGACCACGCGCAATGCGCCCGCGGCCTTCGCGGGCCTGGTGGTCAATGTGATCCTGCTCGTGGCCCTGGTCGGGCCGCTGGGGATCGCGGGAGCAGGCGTGGCGTTGACAGGGGCCTACGTGGCGATGGTGGTGGTCATGTATCTCCTTACGCGAAGGCTCTTCCCCGTGCCCTTCCAGTGGCGCAGGCTCGCCCATATCGTCGTCGTGGCCGGCGCGGTGACGGTCGCAGGCGAGCTGCTGTTGCCCGCTTCGGGCGCGGCGGGGCTCCTCGAGCGCGTCGGCGCTCTCGCGGCCATCCCGCTGCTGCTCGGCGCGACCGGATTCTTCGGGCCCGACGAGCGTGCACGCCTGCGGGCGCTGGCCCGTCGCGCACGGGGTTCCCGGCCGGCGGCGGAGCCGGCCTGATGCGCGTGCAGGTGGTGGACCCGCCGGCCTTCACGGCCCCCTACGACCACGCGCTGTGCGCGGCGCTGGCGCGAGCCGGGGCGGACGTGGAGCTCGTGACCAGCCGCTTCGCCCACGGGCCGGCGCCGCCGGTTGACGGCTTCGTCGTACGCGAGTGCTTCTACCGTCTCGCGGGTGGAGCGCCGCGCTCCACGGTGCGACGGGCAGCCAAGCTCGCCTCGCACCTCCCGGACCTCCTGCGCTACCGGCGCGGCGGGCGCGACGCCGATGTGGTCCACGTGCAGTGGCTCACGCTTCCGGCGCTTGACGCGGCGCTGCTTCCCCGCGGGCGGGCGCTGGTCTACACCGCGCACAACGCCCAACGCGAGCATCCGGGACCCGGCGAACGGCGCATGTACCGGCGGGCGGACGCCCTCGTCGTGCACTCCGAATCCGCTCGCGCCCACCTCTCGGGGCGCCACGGCGTGGATCCAGCGCGGATCCACGTGATCGCGCACGGGGCGTTTGACTACCTAACCCGGCTGCCCGCGGAGCAAGGGCTCCCAGAGGAGCTCGCCGCCGTCCGGGGGCCGGTCGCCCTCTGCTTCGGTCTGCTTCGCCCCTACAAGGGGATCGACGTGCTGCTCGAGGCATGGCGGAGCGTGGGCGTTGGCGAGCTGTGGATCGTGGGTGCCCCGCGGATGGATGTCGCCGCGTTGCGCGCGTCCTCTCCGCGCGGCGTGCGATGGGTCCCACGCTTTCTCCCCGACCCCGAGCTGCCGGCCTACTTTCGACGCGCCGACCTGGTGGTGCTCCCCCACCGGCGGGTGGACCAGTCCGGTGCCGCCTTCGCCGCGCTGGCCTTCGGCCGTCCGCTGCTGCTCACCGACGTCGGAGGGTTTCGCGACCTCGCGAGCGCGGGGGCGGCCAGCCTCGTGCCCCCCGACGATCCCGATGCGCTGCGCGGCGAGCTGCGTCGGCTGCTCGAGGACCCGATCGCGCGCGCGCGCCTCGCCGAGGGGTCGCGCGCCGCGGCCGCCGGCCCGTACGCGTGGGACGCCATCGGCCGGCGCACGGTCGCCCTCTACTCCTCGCTCGTCGGGTAAGACCTCAGCCCGCTAGCTGCGCCAGCATAGCCTCCGCGTGCTCGAGCCCGGCGACCTCTGCGTCCGCGGCATGCTCATGGGTCTCGGGCTCGAGGTGAGCGTAGATGCCGTGGGCCGTCCGCACCCGGATCGACCACAGCCCCGCCCGCCGCGCCCCGAGGAAGTCCTTGACGGGATTGTCGGAGACGTACACCGTTCGTTCGGGATCGAGCCCGCCGCCCAGCCGCTCCAGCAGCACCTCGAATCCCCGCGGGCTGGGCTTCCAGGCCTCGCGCCCCAGCTCGTCGGTGATCACCACCGCGTCGAAGCACCGGCGCAGGCCGAGCGCGTCCAGCTTTCCGTTCTGGACCTCCATCCCCCCGTCGCTGAGCAGGCCGAGCGCGTGGTCGGCCGCGAGGCGATCGAGCAGCGCCGGTGCCTCGGGGAAGGGCGCGATCGCCGGCGCGTGGGCGCGGTAGATGCGAACGAGCTCCCCTACCACGCCATCGCTCGAGAGCCCGTGGCCCGCCAGCCACGCGTCGAAGGTCCGGCCCCGCACCCCCTCGCGAAACAGACGCTCGAGCTCGATGTATCCCTGCGTCGCCGGGATGTCGAGGTGCTCGCCCCCCCACGCGGCCACGGCGCGAAACCCCGAGTGGACGTAGGCCTCTTCGGGGTAGAGCGTGTCGTCGAGGTCAAAGACGATGGCCTGCCAGCGCGGCACGGTGCTCCTCGGTGAGAAAGAACGAGTCGTCGTAGCGGGTCATGTGCAATCCCTCCTCGTAGGCGCCGAGCGGGGGGAGCTCGACCTCCAAGCCGGCGGCGTGGGCGAGCAGCCAACGGGGTGCGTGCATGCCCGCGGCGATGGCCAGGGGGACTCCGCCGCCGAAGCGCGCGTTGACCTCGGTGAAGCGCGGCGCGCCGTCGCGCATCAGGCACTGGATGGTGATCGGCCCGCGGGCGTGGAGCTCGCGGGCGATCCGCGCGCAGTGCTCGAGGATGCGCTCGTCGTGCACCGTCACCCCCTTGGAGACCTCCCCGGTGCGCACCTCGATGCGGCGGCGCGAGACGATTGCCGCCGCCACGCCGTCCTCCAGACAGAGCACGTCGCTCGTCACCTCCGGTCCGGGCAGCTGCTCCTGGACGATCGGCTCGGGAACCCGCGCGAGCCAGAACGCAAGCTCCTCCGCGTCCGCGGCGGCGTGGGCGTGAGCGCCGGCGCTGCCGAAGCGCGGCTTCACAAAGGCGGGAAACGGCACATCGCCCTCGCGGGCCTGGTCACCGGTCCACCACGCCGGCACCGGCACCCCGAGGCGCTCGAACAGCTCGGCGGTGGCCAGCTTGTCGGCGGTGATGTGGGCGCTCTCGCCCGGGATGACCATGGCCCGGGCACCGGTGGCGTCGAGCTCGTCCCGATGATGGGCGAGCAGCGGGATCTCGGGATCGATGAGCGGGAAGAGGAGGACAATGCGCCGTTGCGAGCACAGGTCGACGAGGGTGGAGAGGTAGTGGGGCTCGTCGCCGCGGGGCACCATGAGCGCCTCGTCGCACTCCCGCAGGGCGGGGGCCAGCGGATCGACGTCAACCCCCACGATCGCCCCCTCCAGATTCAGGTCGGCAAACGCTTGACGGAACGCGCGTACGAGCTCCACGCGGCGACCGACGCTCGTGAACAGGACGTTGACGGGCCGTGCGCCCCCGCGGCTAGGTGCGCCCATCGGTCGGCCCCTCGAAGCGCGGCATGGTCGCGTGGCCTTCGGCGCTGACGCCCTCCCGGCGCAGCACCCGCGCCAGGCTCAATCCCAGCACTTTGACGTCGAGCCACAGCGACCAGTGCTCGACATAGTCGACGTCGGCCGCGAGCTTGTCCTCCCAGCTCAGCGCGTTGCGGCCTTGCGCCAGCGCCGGGCCGGCCATCCCCGGCGGCATCTCGTGACGCCGCCACTGCTCGGCGCTGTAGAGCGCGCGATACTCGGGCAGCAGGGGGCGCGGACCGACGATCGAGAGCTCCCCGCGCAGGACGTTGACCAGCTCGGGCAGCTCGTCGAGGGTGGTGGTGCGCAGCAGACGGCCGAGGGCGGTGAGGCGCAGCTCGTCGTCGAGGGGGCGGTCGGCGGCGGGCGGCGCGCCGCGCATGGTGCGGAACTTCAGGAGGGTGAACTCCTGCCCGCCCCGACCCAGCCGCCGCTGGGCGAACAGGACCGGTGGCCCCATCGTCAGGAAGATCATCAGCGAGATCGCCGCCATCAACGGGAAGAGCACGACGAACGCCACGCCGGCGACCGCCACGTCGAAGGCGCGCTTGATCGCCAGCTGCGCTCGGCGCCCAAACCGCCGTCGGGGCGGGGCGCTGTGGGGCTCCTCCGCCGCCATCGTGGCCGCCGAGGTTATCGGAGGCGATCGTAGCGGCCGCTACGATCGGCCCGGTGATGCTGCAGGCCGTGTTCTGGGTCGCCGCCGGCTTGCTCGTCTACGCCCAGGTGGGCTATGCCCTCCTGCTGGTCGCGCTCGACGCCCTCCGGCGCCAACCCGCGCCGCGCGCGAGTGACGCCACGCCATCGGTGTCGCTCATCGTCGCCGCCTACCGCGAGGAGGCCGAGATCGCGGCGAAGGTCGCCGAGGTCCGCGGGCTCGACTACCCGCCCGAGTGCCTCGAGCTGATCGTGTGCTGCGACGGCTCCGACGACGCCACGCCGCAGCGAGCGCGGGCTGCGGGCGCGGACCGCGTGCTCGAGCTCCCCCGGACGGGGAAGACCGGTGCCCAGAACGCCGGTGCCCGGGAGGCGCGGGGAGAGGTCCTGGCGTTCTCCGACGCCAACTCCCGGTGGCGGCCCGACGCGCTGCGGCGGCTGGTCGCCGCCTTCGCCGACCCGCAGGTGGGTTACGCGTGCGGCCACCTCGAGCTCCTCGACCAGGGCGGGGGAAATCAGGAGGGCCTCTACTGGCGCTATGAGACGGCCATGCGGGCGCTGGAATCGCGGCTGGCCTCGGTGACGGCGGGCAACGGCGCGATCTACGCGACCCGGCGCGAGGCCTACGTCGAACTCGATGCCGGCTCCAGCCACGACCTCGCGTTCCCCTTCACCATGGTCAAGCACGGCTGGCGGGCGACGTATGCGCCCAGCGCACGCGCCACGGAGCACGTACTCCCGACCATCGAGGGCGAGTTCGCCCGCAAGCGGCGGATGATGCGCCGCGGATGGCCCATCGTGCTGCGCGGCGGGATGCTGTCGCCCCGCGGCTACGGCCCCCTGTATGCAGTGATGATCGCCTCCCACCGGGTGCTGCGCTACGCCACCCCGTTCCTGCACGTCGCGGTGCTGGCCGCGAACGCGGCGCTCGTTGCGCGCGGGGCAAGTGCGCTCTACCTGGTGACGCTCGCCCTCCAGCTCGCCCTGCTCGCCTCAGCGGCGCTGGCCGGCGTGGTCCCGCTCCGGATGTTCCTCCTCGCCCGCTACTACGTGCTCACCACGGCGTCGGTGGCTGCCGGCCTATGGGACTGGCTGCGCCACGGGCCGCTTCCGGGGTGGGAGCCGGCTCCGGGAGCACGCTGAAGCACACGACGCACGACGAGCAGCTCGAGGTGGTCGCGGCGCCGGGACACACCCCGGCAGGTCCGCCTTCCTGGCTACCCGCCGTTATGCTCCCACCGGTTGATCGACACATCGAGGGGGGACGGGATGAAGCTGCGCACGACCTGCCGGGCAGGAGCGACCCTGACGATCGTCATGGCCTCCGTCGTGGCGGGCTGCGGCGGAGGCGGCGGGCTGAGCAAGGGCGAGCTCGTCAAGCAGGCGAACACGATCTGCAAGCGCCACAACGACACGATCACGGCAGCCGCGAGCAAGGTGCTCGCCGGGGGCAGGCTTCCCAGCCGCGAGGAGTTCGGCAAGCTCGCCGTGGGCACGATCGTGCCCGAGTACAGCGCCCAGATCAAGGAGCTGCGAAAGCTCGAGGCCGGGGGCTCGCTCACGAAGCCCTACAAGGGCTGGCTGGATGACTCGGAGTCCGTACGAGCCAAGGTCCAGCAGAATCCATCCCTGATCATGAGCGCCGCGAACTTCAGCCCCGTCAACCAGCAAGCCGACAAGCTCGGCCTGTCCCGCAGCTGCCACGTCGGACCGAGCTGAGCCGCCGGCGGTCGCCGCTGCGGCCGCGCCGAGGCGACGCGGCGCCCGGGGGCTGCTCGCCTCCTATCTGCTGCTCGTCTTCTTTCTGCTCACGCTGAACTTCTTCCTTCCGCGGGCGCTGCCGGGCAAGCCGATCGCGGCGCTCAGCGACCCGCGGTCACAGACCTACGTGGGCGACGCGCCGACGCGAAAGTCGGTCGAGCGCTACTACGCGCTCAACCAGCCCCTGCTGGCGCAGTACGGCCGCTACCTCGCGGGGCTTGTCCGGGGTGACCTGGGCACCTCGATCCGCTACCACACCCCCGTCACCCGAGTGCTGGCGCAGCGGCTGCCGTGGACGCTGCTGCTGGTGGGGGTGGCGCTGACGCTGGCGAGCGCAGTGGGGGTCCTCGCGGGCATGCACTCCGGGTGGCGCCGCGGGCGTGCCGCCGACCGGGCGCTGCTGATCGGCTTCGTGGCGGTCGACAACCTGCCGGTCTTCTTCCTCGCCTCGGTCGCGGCCTACCTGTTCGCCGTTCGCCTCGGCTGGTTTCCGCTCTCCGGTGCCAGGACGCCCTTCTCGGGGTCCTTCGGTCCGCTGCACCAGGCGGCCGACGTGGCCCATCACCTGGCACTGCCCGCCATCGTGATGGCGACGCAGTTCGCGACCTACCAGTACCTGGTCATGCGGGGCAGCATGGTCGGCGAGCTCGCCTCGGACTATCTGCGTCTCGGACGCGCCAAGGGGTTGGGCGAGCGGACGCTGAAGTACCGCTACGCGGGGCGCAACGCTCTCCTTCCCGTGGTCAGCGTCGTCGCGCTCCAGTTCGGCTTCGCGGTGACCGCCGCGATCTTCGTGGAAGCCATCTTCGCCTACCCCGGCCTGGGGCGGACCATGTTCCTGTCGGTGAGCGAACGCGACTACCCGACCATGCAGGGGTGCTTTCTCGTGCTGACCATCTTCGTCGTCACCGCGAACCTCCTCGCCGAGCTGGCCTACCGGCGCCTGGACCCGAGGATCGCCCGGTGAGCCGGCGGGTGCCGGCCCTCGCGTGGGTAGGAGGCGGCGTGGTCGCCGTGCTCGCCGTGGTGGCGATCCTCGCCCCGGCACTCTCGCCCTACGACCCTCACGCCGCCGCGGGACCGTCCGTCTCCGCGCCCTCCTCGGACCACCTGCTGGGCACCAACGACTCGGGGCAGGACATCCTCTCCCAGCTCATCTGGGGCGCCCGCTCATCCGCGGTCGTCGCCCTCCTCGCAGCGGCGCTCTCGGTGGCAGTGGGCGTGCTCGTCGGGATGGCGGCAGGCCTGCGCCGCGGCTGGGTCGACGTGGTGGCGACGCGGGTCGTGGACGCGTTCCTCGCCGTTCCCGCGCTGCCCCTGCTGATCCTCATCGCCGCCCTGGCCGGCCCCAGCCGTCCGACGGTGATCCTCGTGATTGCCCTGGCGGCATGGCCGTCGATCGCCAGGGTGCTTCGCAGCCAGACGCTGACGCTGGGCGGGCGGGGGTACGTCGAGATCGCCCGCGGCCTCGGGGCCGGGCCGTTGTACGTGATCAGACGCCATCTGGTTCCCGCTGTCGCGCCGATCATCGCGGCCAACTTCGTCTACTGGGCAGGTGCTGCCGTGGTGCTCCAAGCCGGCCTCGGAGTCCTCGGCCTCAACGATCCCACCGAGGTGAGCTGGGGATCCGTACTCAATCGCGCCCTCAGCCACCCCGGCGTCTATCTCACCTCTGAATGGACGTGGTGGGTGCTACCGGTCGGCCTGGTGATCACGGTTGCGGCGCTCGGCCTAGCCCTGCTCGGCCTGGCGCTCGAGCCGCGCTCGAACCCGCGCCTGCGGGGCGCGTGATGGCGGCGCTGCTCGAGGTCCGGGACCTGCGGGTGCGCTTCGGCGGGGATGTCGACGCGCTCCGGGGAGTGAGCCTGTCACTCGAGCGGGGGGAGTCGCTGGCAGTGGTGGGTGAGAGCGGCGCCGGCAAGTCGACGCTGGCGCATTGCCTCGTGGGGCTGCTCCAGCCACCGGAGGTGACGGGCAGCATCTCCCTGGCGGGCCAGGAGATCGTGGGCGCGGACCCCGAGGTCCTGCGTGACCTACGCTGGTCGACCGTCGCCATCGCTCTGCAGGGCGCCCCGTTGAATCCCGTCGCCTCCGTGGGCGCCCAGCTGGCCGAGCCGCTGCGCGAGCAGGGTGGGCTCCGCGCGGCGCAGGCGCAGGAGCGGGCTCGTGAGCTCGCGGAGGAGGCCCTCCTGGACCCGCAGCTGCTCGAGCGCTTCCCTCATGAGCTCTCGGGCGGCGAGCGACGCCGGGCGATGCTGGCCATGACGATGGCCCTGGATCCCGAGCTCGTGATCCTCGACGAGCCCGTCGCCGGACTGGACCCCGCCACCCGTCACGGCCTGCTCGAGCGCATCAAGGAGCTCGCTCGCGCCCGCGGGTTCGCCCTCATCGTGATCTCCCGCGACCTGCCCGCAGCGGCCCAGCTGGCCGCGGGGACGATGGTGCTCTACGCCGGCGAAGCCATGGAGCTCGGGGAGACGAGCAACGTCATCCAACGGCCGGCGCACCCCTACAGCGCGGCGCTGGTCAACGCCTACCCCGTGATGAGCACGACCAAGGACCTGCGCCCGATCAGAGGACGTCCGCCGGACCCCCGCGCCGTGCCCGCGGGCTGCCCGTTCGAGCCGCGCTGCACGCAGGCCGAGGCGATCTGCCGCGAGGAGCATCCGGCGCTCGCGCCGTCGCGAGAGCGGTTGGTCGCGTGCCACTTCGGCGGGCTCAGGACGCTGCTGTCGGTCACCGGCGTGCACAAGTCCTTCCGGCGCGGCGCCAACGAGGTACGCGCGCTTCAGGGCGTCTCGCTGACCGTCCAGGAGGGCGAGGCCGTGGGAGTGATCGGCCCCTCCGGGAGCGGCAAGACGACCCTTGCGCGAATCGCGGCGGGGCACCTGGCGGCGGACGCCGGCGAGGTCGTGCTGGAAGGCAACCCGCTCCCCAGATCCCGGCGCCGCGGCGGACGCCTGGTCCGCCGGCGCATCCAACTGGTCATGCAGGATCCGTGGGAGGCCCTCTCGCCGCGTCTCACGGTGCGCGAGCTGGTCCGAGAGCCGTTGGACATCGCGGGAAACAGCGACGGCCCGGCCCGAGAGGCCGCGGTAGCAGAGGCCCTGGACGCGGTCGGCCTACCGGTCACCGGCGGCTTCCTCGACGGCTACATCCACGAGCTGTCGGGCGGGGCGCTGCAGCGCATCGCCCTGGCCCGGGCCCTGATCTGCCGGCCGCGCCTGTTGGTGGCCGACGAGCCGACGAGCATGCTCGACGCCTCCGAGCAGGCCCGGCTGCTCGTCGTGCTGCGCGAGCGCCAGCAGGAGATGGGCCTCGGGCTGGTGCTGGTGTCCCACGACGTGGCGGTGGTGCGCAAGGTGACCGATCGCATCGTCGTCCTCGACGGGGGACTGGTGGTGGAGGAAGGCCTCTCCCAGACCGTGTCGTCACAGCCCCGCAGCGCGACCGCGCAGCGCCTGGTGGAGACGGCGCCGACGCTCTCGGCGCCCGGGGGGAGCACGAGCTGATGGCCGGCGATATGACCCGGCGCACGTTCGTTGCATCCTCCGCCGGCGCGGCGGCCGCCGTGTACCTCGGGGGCTGCGGCGGGACGCGGGCGCCGGGAGCACGGACTGTGCGGCTGGCCGGCAACGGCTTCGGCTTCCCCTCGCCGTTCGCCTATATCGCCGGTCCGGGCTACGTCCAGATGAGCTACCTCTACGACACGCTGGTGTGGAAGGACGCCAGCGGACGGATCATCCCGTGGTTGGCCACGCGCTTCGAGCGCTCGCGCGACGGGCTCACCTACACCTTCGAGCTGCGCCGGGGGGTCGCCTGGCACGACGGCCGGCCGGTGACCGCCGCGGATGTCGCGTTCACGTTCTCGTACTTCGCCCGGCAGAGCCTCGGGCCGCTGCTGGTCGCCCAGGCCTTCGGCGTGAAGGGCGCCCGGGCGACCGGGTCGCACACGGTCGAGGTCGTCCTGGAGATCCCCGCCGTCACCTTCCTGGAGTCGGTGGCCGGTGCCCTGCCGATCATTCCCAAGCACGTCTGGTCCACGATCCGCGACGCTCCCCGCGCCCAGGATCCCCGTGTCCTCGTGGGCTCGGGGCCCTATCGTCTCGCGTCGTTCTCGCCCGGCGAGGGTGCCTCGCTCTACCTGGCCAACCGCCGATACTTCCTGGGGCCTCCCTTCATTCGCCGTATCGAGCTGCGCCCGGTGGACGACGAGCTCAGCGCCCTGCGAGCGGGGGAGATCGATGTGGCCGACACGCCGGCCGAAGGGGTGGCAAGGGACGCGCTCGCCACCTTTGCCTCCGATCCGGCCTTCGGCATGGTGCAGGCAGCGGGCAGCTTCACGTTTCCCCTGATCTGGAACATCGGCCGAGGCGGTGCGCTGGCCGACGTTCGGTTCCGGCGAGCCTGTGCGCTGGCGATCGACCGGCAGGCGATGGTCGATCGCGTGCTCGGCGGCAACGGGCAGCCGGGCAACCCGGGCTTCCTGCCGCCCGGCAACCCGTTCCACGTACCCGTGGAGCAGTACGGGTTCGATCGCCGGACGGCCGAGCGCCTGCTCGACCAGGCCGGGTACCGACGATCCTCGACCGATGGCCCGCGCCACGGTCCCGATGGCCGACCGTTGCGATTTCGCATCGTCACCGGCAACGCCCCCGTGCCCCCTGTGCTCGACCTCCTGGTGGGGGGGCTCAAGGCAGTGGGCGTCCAGCTCAGCCCGCAGGCCGTCGACCTGCCCACGCTGTTTGGACTCACCCGGCAGGGGTCGGATGACATCGCGCTCACGCTCTATCCCGGTCCGGGCGGCACCGCCCCCGATGGCGATCCCGACACCCTGCGCACGTTCTACTCGTCTCAGATCAAGGAGCGCCTCCAGGGTGCGCAGGGCTACCGCAACCCGGAGTTCGACCGTCTCGCCGGCGAGCAGCTCGTCGCCCACGGGGAAGGCGAGCGCCGCCGGATCATCGCCCGCATGCAGCACCTGGTGGCGCGCGATCTGCCGGCCCTGCCCCTCTACTATCCCAACCTCTACAACGTCTTTCGCAAGCGGGCGTTCGATCGTTGGTACTACACGCCGGGCGGTGTCGCGAGCGGCGTGCCCACCGTGTTCAACAAGCAGGTGCTGGTGACCGGGAATCGAACGGGGCTGCGAATCCGGGGGCAACCGCCGACGCGGGGCGCGCTGATCCCGGCGGTTACCGAGCTCGCTTGGCCAGCCCGTCCAGGCAGCCCTGGTAGGCGCCGCGCTTGACGGGGCCCATGTAGCGCGAGGCTACACCCTGCGCGATACGCAACTTGGCAGCGTCCGTGCTGATGTCCGGGGGAGCGTCGACCTGGGCGGCGAGGACGGCGACCGACGTCTTGCTGCAGGTGTCGCGCTCGATCTCGTAGGCCTTGCCGGTGGCGCCCGAGAACTTCGCGTAGTGGGGCTCCCCGCATCCGGCGATCGCCAGCACGACCGCGACCACCAGCGCCCAGAGCCTCACGCGGCGAACCCTACCCGACCGCGTACGCGCCAGGGTCACTCGAACAACTCGACGGAGTACGCTTCCGATCGAGTTGTCCCAGGCTTTGGTGTGGATCTCCGGCGCGTCCAGTGGCATCGGCAAAGCCCTTGCCGATGCCGTCCCGTGGGATAACGCCCGGGTCATCGACATCAGCCGCAGCGGCGCCGCAGGGCTGGAGCACGTGGAGGCCGACCTCTCCGATCCCGCCTCGTGGCCGGCCGTGGCGCAGTCCTTCGAGCGCGAGCTGCGCGACTTCTCCGGCGATGTCGCGGTCTTCGTCCATGCCGCGGGGACGATCGAGCCGATCGGCTACGCGGGCGAGGTGGAGGGCGACGCCTACGCCAGCGCCGTGGTGCTCAACAGCGCCGCTCCCCAGGCGCTCGGTCGGGCCTTCCTGTCGGCGGCCGCCGACGTGGACGCGGTTCGCCATATCGTCATGCTCACCTCCGGCGCGGCGACGAGCGTGTACCCCGGGTGGTCGTCCTACGGCGCCGGCAAGGCCGCCGTCGACCAGTGGGTGCGAAACGCGGGCGCCGAGCAGGACGAGCGGGGCGGCGTCCGGGTCATCTCGATCACCCCCGGCACCGTGGACACGGCGATGCAGGAGCGGATCCGCGAGACCTCCGAGCGCGACTTCCCCAAGCGCTCGAAGTTCGTCGACCTCCACGAGCGCGGCGAGCTCGCCGACCCCGATGACGTGGCCCGCCAGATCTGGGAGCTGCTCGCCCAGGAGCTCGACAACGGCTCGGTGGTCGATCTGCGGGAGCTGGCCTCCGCCGCCGAGGAGTAGTCGAGGCGGCGCGCACGCCGGTTAGCGTTCCAGGGACATGGACGTCGAAGAAGCGATCCGGACCCGTCGCACCCACAAGGCGTTCGCTCCCGATCCGGTCCCCCGCGAGCTGCTCGACGAACTGCTCGAGCTCGCCCGCTGGGCGCCCAACCACCATCTCACCAACCCCTGGCGCTTTCGCGTGCTCGGTCCGCATGCCCTCACGGCGCTGAAGGACGCCGCCGGTGCCGAAGCGGCCTCGAAGCTCGATCGCGCCCCAGCGCTCATCGCCGTCAGCGCGCTGGATTCCGTGGACCCGGTGGTGGCGCAGGAGGATCTGTGCGCCGCCGCCTGCGCGACCTACGCCGTCCTGCTGGCGGCGCACGCGCACGGGTTGGCCGGCTACTGGCGCACGCCCGCGGTGTTGCGCACCCAGGCGGGCCGCGAGGCGCTGGGCATTCCCGGCGATGAGCGTTCTGTCGCCCTCATCCACCTCGGCTGGCCGCGTCAGGAGAAGGCGCCGCCGGAGCGCGTGGCGCGGGCGGAGGTCGTCACCTACCTAGAGTGATGCGCTCCGCCGGAGCGCACAGGAGGTCCACGAGGATCGCGGGATCGCGACGCGCTCGCTCGGCCCCGCCTGCTCCGTCTGTCCGCTTCACGATCTCGAACCCTCCGGCGGTGGTCAACCGCCGCAGCCGTCCCTCCGCGATCAGCCGCTCGTCCACCGCGCCGGGGCGGCCTTCGAAGACGCTGTAGACAGGCGTACCCAGCGCAACCGCCTCGCGGTTCATGGTCCCTCCCGCCGACAAGACGAGATCGGCGAACGCGATCAGCGACTGAGCGTCGATCGCGCCCTCCGGGACGGCGAAGCCCATCCCCGCGAGCTCGACGCGCTGCTCGGCCGTTCGAGGCAGGACGACGGCCTGGACGCGCTCGTCGCGCAGGCGCCGCAGCACGCCGGCGAACAGGTCGTTCTGGAAGCGGTGGTAGAGCGACACCGCGGGCGGCGTGCGCACGACGACCAGCGGCCGCCGTGCATCCATCCCCAACTGCCCGAGGACGACGGGGTCGGGCTGGAAATCGGCGAGGTAGTACTCCTCCTTGAGCCCCGGGTAGCGGCCCAGCTTGCCCGCCGCACCGTAGCGCGCCAGTCGCTCGGGGGGGATCGCCTCGGGCACCACGACGGCCGCCGCCAGGCGGCAGTTGACGTGGTGCTGCGCGGCCGCCCACTCGTAGTCGAACATCGTGGAGGAAGGGATGCGCAGGACGGCGGCCGCCGTCGTGATGTCGTTGGAGCCGTGACCGAGGGCGAGATCGAAGCCACGCCCCCGCGCCCAGCGCACCAGCTCCGCAGAGCGCCCCACCAGGCCAGCCGCCTTGGACGCGATCCGCCCGCCGCGGTGCCGCCCGATCGGCGTGTGCTTCACCTCGAGCCGCTCGCACAGCGCGAGCGTCTGCGCGAAGTCGCGCGCTGTGACCTCTACCTCTACGCCTCGTGACCGCAGCACACCGATCACGGGGCGCAT
>JALYZC010000106.1 GCA_030945905.1 Actinomycetota bacterium | reverse complement strand
GGCGCAGCCCGCCGCCCCGCGGCAGCCGCCGCACGGCGCGCCACAGAGGATCCCCGGCCGGCGACCAGCCGCCGCCGAGCAGGCCCGCCAGCGCCAGTGGGTCGAGCTCGTCAGCGCCCGTGAGCGTCGCCAACACGGTCGCGTTGTTGGAGAACCACCGGGCCCCGCCGTGCTTGGCGACGAAGACCGGGTAGGCGCCCAGTGCATCCGTGGCCAGCTCGAGCTCGCCCTGCGCGGCGTCGTAGCGCGCGCCCATCCAGCGCCCGTCCAGCTCGTCGCAGAATGTCCGAAACGGACGCAGGTAGAAGGAGGGATCCAGTGGCCCTCGACCGTCGACCACCCCGTCGGGACCCCAGCGGATGGGGCGGCCGGCGAACAATCCGAGGCGACCGGGCTCGGCGCACACGTGGCGTACGCCACCCGTCCGTTCAGGCTCGTGGGCCACCCAGGCGAGCGCGGCGCGGGCGTCGGACGCGGTCCACCGGGCGAGCCGGGCCGGCTCGAGGAACCCGAGCCGCTCGGTCACGGCGCTCAACGCCCCTGCCGAGGCCTCGAGCTCGATCCCACCCTGCGGCCGCCAGCCCAGCACGAAGTGGATCATGTCGGCGGCAGCCTGACAGGTAGCCTTTTCCCGGATGAGCGAGCGCGACACGGCGGTCGAAGTTGCCGGTGTGCACAAGACCTTCCGGGTTCCCAAGCAGCATGTGCACACGCTCAAGGAGCGAGCACTGCATCCCTTTCGCCGCACCGAGTTCATCGCGCTGGAAGCGCTGCGCGAGATCTCCTTCGAGATCGGTGCGGGCGAGTTCTTCGGGATCGTCGGACGCAACGGCTCGGGCAAGAGCACGCTGCTCAAGCTGCTGGCCGGGATCTACCGAGCCGACGGCGGGTCGATCAAGGTGGCGGGCCGCCTGGCGCCGTTCATCGAGCTGGGCGTGGGCTTCAACCCCGACCTGACGGCGGTCGACAACGTCGTCCTCAACGCGGTGATGATGGGACTGAACCCCCGTGAGGCCCGTGCGCGCTTCGACGAAGTGATCGCCTTCGCCGAGCTCGAGGCGTTCCTGGACATGAAGCTCAAGAACTACTCCTCGGGGATGCAGGTGCGCCTGGCCTTCTCGGTGATGGTGCAGGCCGATGCCGACGTACTCCTCATCGACGAGGTGCTGGCCGTCGGCGACGCGGCGTTTCAGCAGAAGTGCTTCGACGCCTTCTATCGCCTGCGCGACGAGGGCAAGACGATCGTCCTGGTCACTCACGACATGGAGATCGTCGAGCGCTTCTGCCACCGCGCCCTGCTGCTCAACGCGGGCGCCATCGAGCAGATCGGCCCGCCTGGCCAGGTAGGCCGACGTTACCTCGAACTGAACTTCGAGCACATGGAGACAGAGCTGCCCACCGGTTCGCGGGCCACGGCGGCAAAGGTGGCCGACGCCTGGGTGGGCGACGAGGACGGTCGGCGGCTCGATGTCGTGTCACCCGGCGAGCGCCTCGTGCTCAACGTCGAACTCGATGTGCGCGAGCGGATCGAGGCCCCCACCTTGGTGCTGTGGCTGGAGACGCGAGAAGGGGTGCGCATGTTCCTCGCCTCCAGTCTCGAGAGCGGGCCTCCCCCGGATGCCTTCGAGCCGGGTGAGCACGTGCACCTGCGCGTGCGCGCCGAGAACACGCTGCGGTCGGGGCGCTACTACATCGGCGCCTCGCTCGGGCGGGGGGCGCCAGCCGACGACATCGTCTTCTACCACCCTCACGCCGGCGACTTCACCGTGACCGGCGACGAGCTCTACGGTCTGCTCACGCTCGAACACCAGGTCGAGCTCGAGCGGGGACTGGAACGGGCGCCGCGATGACCCCGCCTCCCACCGCGGTAGCGCCGGCACCCACGGGGCCCCTGCGCGAGATCCGGGGCCCTTCCGCCTACGGCGGTGGGGCACGCCGGTTTCTCAACCTCACCTGGATGATCGCGGTCACGGAGTTCCGCCTCAGCTACTTCGGATCGGCGCTGGGCTACCTGTGGTCGCTCATGCGCCCGCTCCTGTTCTTCGGGGTCCTGTACCTGGTGTTCAGCCAGGTACTGCGCTTTGGCGGGGGGATCAAGGCCTACCCGGTGCTCCTGCTGTTCAACATCGTGCTGTTCAGCTTCTTCAGCGAGGCGACGCAGGCATCGGTCACCTCGGTGGTCAATCGCGAGGGCCTGGTGCGAAAGATGCACTTCCCCCGCATGGTGATCCCGCTCTCCACCGTGCTCACGGGCATCCTCAACCTGGCGCTCAACCTCGTGGCGGTCGTCGTATTCATGCTGCTCTACGGCCTACCGGTCCGCTGGACCTGGCTGCTGCTGCCGCTGATCGTGGTACCGCTGATCATGTTCACCGCGGGCGTGGCGATGCTCCTGTCCTCGCTCTACGTGCGCTTCCGCGACATCGCGCCGATCTGGTCGGTCGTCGTCCAGCTGCTCTTCTACGCCACCCCGGTGCTGTACGTGGCCACCACGATCCAGCACCTGGGCAACCGCTTGGTGCAGCAGATCCTGCTCTCCAACCCGCTGGCCGCCCTGCTCGAGCAGGCGCGCCGCTGGGTCATCGACCCCTCGGCGCCCGGCGCCATCACCTCCACCGGCGGTTGGGAGCTGTTCCTCATCCCCGTGGCGGTCTTCGTCGCGGTCTGCGGCCTCGGGCTGTGGGTGTTCAACCGCGAGGCGCCGCGGATCGCCGAGCTGCTCTAGCCAAAGCGCTCGCCGCGCCGCGTCATCGCGCCCCACACCCGCTCGATCTCCGCCTCCCACGTGGTCTGCGCCACCACGTCGGCCCCGGCCGCCGCGATGCGCTCGCGCAGGGACGTGTCGTCGATGAGCAGGTCGAGCTGGCCGGCGACGGCGCTGGGAACCGGCGCGGCCACCATGGCGGTGACGTCGTGTCGCAGCAGCCAACGCGTGTGCGGGTTCTCCAGGGCCACCGTGGCGACGCGCGAGGCCATCAGCTCCAGCGGCTGGTAGGAGGGATGGGGCGTGACCTGGAGCACGAGGCCGATGTGGCAGGAGCGATAGAGCGCGGCCAGTTCGTCGAGGTCCTGTAGCGCTCCGTGGTTGTCGAGGACGTCGGCGACCCCGAACTGCCCGGGGTGCCAGTCCTCGCCCACCGCCACGATCTCCACCCCGTCGCCGTGGCGCGCCTTGACCCTCCGCAGCGCGGCGAGCCCCAGGGCGAAGGCGTTGCGCGGCGTGGAAGGCCGTCCGTAGAACACGATCCGCACGGGCCTCGCCGGAGGCGGATGCGGGGGCGGGTGAAAGCGCTGCGCATCCACGGCCGGCGTGAAGGCGATCGCGGGACTGCCGGAGGCGCGGTAGACCTCGGCCAGGCCCGGCGTGTTGACGATGCCGGGAAAGCCCAGACGCGCCGCCTGCTCGAGCGCCGCCGACCCTGCGCCGGCGGGGTAGAAGGCCGGCTCGAAGTCCTGGACGAAGAAGAACTTGGCTCGGGCGTTGCGCAGAGCGAGCAGCGGGTAGGCGCTCGGCCAGGCGGTGGCCAGCGCCGCGTCACAGGGCGCCGTGCCGGCGCCCGCCGGCATGACCGATGCGTCGGCGAGCGACGAATGGGCGCGGGCGAGCTTGCTCGCGATGTCGCGAGCGTCGTCCTCACCGGTCCGATCGAACACGCAGAAACGGTTCTCGACCGCGTGCGCCCGGGCGAAGTGATCGGCGAAGCGCAGGACCGTCGCCACGCCGCCGCCGTGGGGATTTGCAAACCAGGGGATCAGCCACTGCACCGAACGGATCTCGTGTACGTCGGCGGCCTCCCAGGCGATGATCGTCGTGGCGTTGGCGGCGAGGTCCTCCACCGTGGCGTCGAGCTGCCCCGCGGCGACCCGTCGGTCAAGCGGGTCAAGCCCGTCCTCGTCGGCGATGTTGCGATTGCGCCTGCGCGCCCGAAGGAACGCGTAGGAGGCTTCGAGGGGTCCTGCGCGCAGGATGCCGGCAACGTAGCGGGCGCGGCGTCGGCTGATGCGGCTCACGCCGTGCCCGCCTCCCGGGCCCCTCGCAGCGAGCAGTCGGTACGCGAGACGGTGAGGGCGGGGTGGTAGAAGGGATCGCCGATCCGCAGGAAGTCGCCGTAGCGCTCGCGTGAGCGCTGCTCGTCGCCCGCGGGCGGGTGGGCGGGGTCGCGGCTGGCCGAGCCGTCGTGTACGAGGCGCGTGTGGGGCACGCAGAGGGACCGTTGCCCCGCGGCGGTGAGCCGCAGCCCCAGGTCGACGTCGTTGCCGGCCACGGTGAACGTCTCGTCGAAGCCGCCGACGGCGCCGAACTTCCAGCGCTCGATCGTCAGGCAGGCCGCGGTCACCGCCAGCCAGTTGCGGGTGCCGTCCAGCGCCGAGCCGAACGGCGTTTGCGCCCCGGGCGCCAAGCCGGCGAACGGATGCCCGGCGAACCCGTGGACGCCCACCGCCGCCCCGGCGTGCTGCACCGATCCGTCCGCATGGACCAGCAGCGGGCCGACGGCGCCGACCTCCGGCCGCAGGGCCTCCTCGAGCAGCGCGGAGATCCAGTCCGGCTCGATCACCTCGGTGTCGTTGTTGAGGAACACCAGGACGTCGGCATCCGAAGCGTGGGCGGCCGCGTTGTTGAGTGCCGAGAAGTTGAACGGCCGGTCATCGCGGGTGACCGTCACGCGCCGGTCGGCGGCGAGCTCGCGCACCACGCCGGCCGTCGCCTGGTCGGCGCTGGCGTTGTCGAGCAGGCGCACGCGCAGCCGCTCATAGGCGGTGACGCCGAGCAGCGAGTGGACGCAGCGCCGCAGCAGCTGCGCCCGGTCGCGAAAGCACACGATCACCTCCACCTCGGGCTCGGCGTTCGTCGTGCGTCGCATCGGGAGGTGGCCGGCGTCGTCCTCGGGGTCCTCGCGCCAGGCCCGATGGCGCAAGATCAGCGGAACATGCGCATGCCCGGCTCCATCGGGGCGCGCGAGCGCAACCGCGAGCGCATGTCCCGCGGCGGTGCCCGCGGTGACCCGCTCGCGCCGCACGCACAGCGACCCGCCGGTGACATCGCGCGCCAGCATCAGGTCCGGCGAGGGGCCCGGCCGCAGCCGCGGCGCCAGCCGGCGCCCCGCGGGGTCCAGCACGTCGTCGTCGAAGGTCAGCAGGGCGGCATCCGGGGCGAGGGTCGCGGCCTGTCCGAGGCGCTCCAGCGCATGCGCCGTCAGGCGGTCGCCGGGCGCGAGCGCCAGCAGCCACGGGGCCCGTGTCCGGTCCAGGGCGTCGGTGAGCGGCGCCTCGATCACGGAGGCCGGCGCGACGGTCTGGCGCTCGAGCGATGCCCGTGTCGCCGCGGAGGGGTCGCCGGGTGCGGTGGCGTCGATGCACACGGCCACCGGCTCGGCTGGCGTCCCTGGCTCTCCCAGCACCGGCGGCGCCGCGAAACGGTGCACGCGCGGCCGCGCCGCCAGGCCGGGCTCGACGTGCTTCATGAACTCCGCGTAGCGGTCGTGCTCGCGCGCCACGCGGCGGCGGGCGGCCAGGCGTCCGACTAGGTTCGGGGGAGCCACCGTGGGCGCCGCGGTCAGGAGTAGTAGTGCGCGATGGTGTGCAGAATCCCGAACAGCGAGTGGCCCATGGCCAGGACCACGAGGAAGGCACCGACCGCGGGGCCCCAGCGCGCGCCGGCCCCGCGCGCGCCGACGGCGACCAGCCCGCCGTAGAGGGCGAGGAGGGCCAGGAGGTAGCGCGGCTGCTCCAGGGGTAAGTTCGTCGTGACCTTGTAGCGATAGCCCGCGATGCCGACCACGACGAGCATGCCGAGCGCCACCGCCAGATAGGTGACCAGCTCGGGCCAGCGGCGGCGCAGGATGTCGCGGCGTGCGACAGCCGTGGCGGCCAGTGCGATGACCGCGAGGTACAAGCCCGTGGCCACCCAGTTCACCCAGCGGGGGAAGCCGATCAAGAACCACCCGAACCGCCCGACAAAGCCCTGCAGGTACACCTCCCAGAACGGATAGCTTCCGAATCGGTCGGACATGAACGGAAGTCGGGGCAGGAAGTACTGCCACAGGTAGCTGAGGTTCCCACCGATGGATCCCTTACTGCCCTGGGCGAACAGCCCGCTGGTGAGCGTCGCCGCGCTGCGACCGAACACCACCTCGTTGGCGACCACCCACGCCGCGGCCGGCAGCGCGACGACGCCACCTGCGGTCAGCGCACCGCGCATCGCTCGCCGGCGCTGTGCCGGCGCAGCGCGCCACGCGGCGAGCACGACGCCCAGGGCGGCGCCGGGAACCATGCCCAGGAACGTGCTCTTCGTGAGCATGCCCGCGATCGCCACGGCGCCCAGCGCGGCGCCCAGACGGGGGCTCAGCCCACGTCGGAAGGCGCGGGCGAGCAGGTACACCAGGGCGGCCCCGAGCGTGTAGGTGAGGTTGTCGTTGTTGACGCCGCCGCCCATGAACGCGAACAGGGGCTGAAAGGCCACCGCGAGCGCCCCCATGGTCCAGGCCCACCGGGTGCCCGGCAAGAGCTCCCGGAGGAAGAGGAAGGTGAATGCCACCGTCAGGGCGGCCAGCAGGGCCGAGAACAACCGCATGACGAACAATCGGTCGAGGACATTCAGCGACCGCGCGGCTCGGTAGGGAATCGCCTGGAGCCCGTAGTAGAGCGGCGGGTTGTTCACCGCCTGGATGGCCTCGTTGTTCAGCGCCGAGGGCTTGAGATCCTGCAGCTGGCGATGGAGGCGGCGGCTCTGGCTGGGAGACCAGGTCGGCCAGCCTTCGATTGAGAACGGGATACCCATGCTGAGCACGCCCTGCTCGGGAGTGAACCGGCCCGGCGCCGTACCGGTGGGCAGACGTCCAGTCTCGGCGAGGTACTGCGTATAGCCGAAGTGCGTTTGCTCGTCGGGCACCTGGAAGGTCGGGGTCACCACCGCCCACACCGCTGCGTGCCCGAAGGCGATCACCGCGCAAGCCACGCAGGCGAGCGGAACGCGCCGCCTCCACCGCCGCCGCCGCCGCCTCGACGAGGGCGGGGCGCCATCCGCCCGCGCGGGCCCCTCTGACGCCGCGGAGGCGTCCCCCGCCTCGTGATTCAAGAGCGGCTCCCGCGGAGCATCAGGCCGATCCCCAGGCCGCACAGCAGCGCGAAGGCGCCGAGCGCGGCGTACAGCGTCCACGACCCCACGAACGACGACTTGACCAGGGCAAAGCGCTCCGCCACGACCGGCGCGAACGTCCACCACGTCTCGGGGCCCGGGCGGGTGTAGTCGATGCGCACCACATCGGGCAGCTTCGCCCCGCCGGGGTTGTTGCCGCCGTACTCGGGGGTCAGGTTGCCGGCGAACTGGATCGTTCGCGTCCCGCGGTTGGCGAAGCAGACGGTGGCGCTGGTGTCCTGGGCTATGCGCGCGATGGGCACCCGCGGCGAGCCGGGCGAAAGGCCACCCGGAAGGTGGCCCGTCGCGATTAGCCGTCCGGCGTGTCCGACCGTGATGTCCACGGGACCGCCCGGCGAGCTCGGGCGAAAGCGAAAGAAGACTCGCAGCGCGGCCGTGTTTTTGGGAACCATCTGTCCGGGCTGGCATAGGCGCCTTCCCGGAGCCACGGAGACCAGGCTCCCGGCCACCCGCACCGTGGCGTTCGTGCCGCTGCGACGGGGCGCCGAATCCGACAGGGCGACCATCGATACAGCGGCCACGAGGACCAGCCCGAGGCCAACCGCGATGCGCTCGCGCATCCCGCTAATTACGGCGGCGCAGCCCGAGAATCGAGATCAAGAACGACGAGAAGAAGATCTGAATCCCGACGATCAGCAGCGTGGCGGCGAGCACCGCGAGGCGCTCCTCCGACAGGCTGCCGAACCCGCGGTCGATCCACGTGCCCACGATGACCCCGGCGAGGACTACGCCCGCGAAGAGGAGGCCACCGCCCAGGGCGAGGCCGTGCTCGAGGCGGAAGCGGGCCCGCATGCGGTCGAACCAGGGGTCGCGCTCGCGCATGAAGTAGGTCCCGTAGGCGTGCGCACACAGGCCCAGCGCGACCACCTGGGTGCCGATGATCATCAGCAGGGCGCCGACGATCATCGAGTGGATGCTCCAGCTGCGACCGAAGATGTTGATCTGGGCCAGCACCGCCGCGGAGGCGAGCGCGCCCAGCACGACCATCGCCAGGCCGGGGATCATGAACAGGTGCGTCGGGCTGTGCACGAGCATGAAGCGCAGCCCCCGCCAGCCATCGCGGAACCGGGCGAGCTTGGATTCGCCTCCCCGCGGGTGCAGCTCGATCGGGAACTCGCGCACGTCCAGGTCCTCCTTGGAGGCCCGGATGACCATCTCCAGCGCGAACTCCATGCCGGTGGCGCGAAGGTCGAGCTGCGGCAGGATGTCGCGGCGGAACCCGCGCATGCCGCACCAGCAGTCGCGCACGCCGGTGCGGAAGAACAGGTTGAGCACGCGGCTCATGATCGGGTTGCCCACGCGCTGGTGCAGCCAGGGCATCGCGCCGGGATGGATGTTGTCCATGCGGTCGCCCATGACCAGCTGGGCGCCGGCGTCGAGGTGCTCGACGAAGCGCGGGATCTCGCCGAAGTCGTAGGTCAGGTCGGCGTCGCCCATCACGATGTACTCGCCGCGGGCCGCGGCGAAGCCGGCGAGGTAGGCCTGTCCGTACCCGCGCCGCGGCTCGAGGATGACGAGCGCCCCGGCTTCGGTGGCCAAGCGGGCGCTGTCGTCGTCGGAGCCGTTGTCGGCCACGATCACCTCGCCCGGTATCTCGTGGGCGGCGAGTGTCTCCTGCGCGAGACGGACGCACTGCTCGATGTTCTCGGCCTCGTTGAGGCAGGGGATCACGACGGAGACGCGCACCTCCCCGTCGGGCCGGGCCTGAGGCCGGGCGTGAGCTGTCTGCTCGATCGTGGTCATGGGGCGATCCGGATGCTCCCCCGATTCGCAAGCGCAAACGCGCTGCGGCGCGAGAAGTCGCGCACCAACGGTCGCGCATGCTAGCGGACGGTCTGGCAGGCTCCGCCGCGGTGCGGATCTGCCTCGTCTATGACCGATTGCACCCGCTGACCCTCGGAGGCGCCGAACGCTGGCTCCGCGATCTCGCCGAGGCGCTGGCGACGCGGGGGCACGACGTCACCTATCTCACCCTGCGCCACTGGGAGCGCTCGGTGCAGGCGGAGATCCCCGGAGTGCGGGTGATCGTGGTCGGTCCACGCCTGGAGGCCTACAACGAGACCCGGCGCCGGATGCTGCCGCCGCTGGTGTTCGGACTGTGCGTCTTCTGGCACTTGCTGCGCCACGGACGCTCCTACGACGCCGTCCACAGCATCTCGTTCCCCTACTTCTCCGTCCTCGCCGCGGGAGCCCTGCGCAAACTCGGCGGCTACCGGCTCGTGGTGGACTGGTTCGAGGTGTGGACGCGGGAGTACTGGGTGGAGTACGTGGGCCGGGTGGCCGGGACGATCGGGTGGGCGATCCAGCGCCTGTGCCTGGCGTTTACGCAGCATGCGTTCTGCTTCTCCCGGCTGCACGCGGCGCGCCTGCGCCAGGAGGGCTACCGCGGGAGGATCGAGATCCTCGCGGGCCTCTACACCGGTCCTCCCGTGCCTGCCCGGCCCCGGCCCCCGGAGCCGGTCGTGGTCTTCGCCGGCCGCCACATCCCCGAGAAGCGGGTGCCCGCGATCGTCCCGGCAATCGCCCTGGCGCGCGAGCAGGTACCCGAGCTTCGGTGCGAGATCTACGGGGACGGCCCCGAGCAGGCGCGCGTCCAGCGTCTCGTCGCCGAGCACCAGCTCGAGGACGCGGTACGGGTCTTCGGCTTCGTCGACCGGGCAACCGTGGACGACGCGCTCGAGCGAGCGCTCTGCCTCGTCCTGCCGTCGCGTCGCGAGGGCTACGGGCTGGTGGTCGTCGAGGCATCGGCGCGGGGGACGCCGAGCGTCGTCGTGCGCGAGCCCGACAACGCCGCCGTCGAGCTCGTCGACGACGGCGAGAACGGCGTGATCGCCGCCTCGGCGGCCCCCGCGGACCTGGCTCAGGCCATCCTGCGCGTTCACGCCGCGGGCCCCGCGCTGCGCGAGGCCACGGCAGCTTGGTTCGCCGACCACGCCGGGCGGCTGACGCTCGAGAGCTCGCTGGCCCGCGTGGTGGCCAGCTACGAGCGCTCCGCTGCCGACGCCCCGGCGCCCGCGAGCGCGCGTTCGTAGCTGGCCAGCACGCCGCGAGCGGCTGCGGTCCAGCTGAAACGGCGCGCCTGCTCGAGCCCCCCTCGGCGCAATCGCTCGCGCTCGGCGTCGTCGTCGAGGAGACGCGTGAGCGCCTGGGCGATGGCGCGCGGATCCTCGGGGTCAAAGCGCAGCGCGGCATCGCCGGCCACCTCGACGAGCGCCGATCGATCAGAGCAGGCGACCGGCAGGCCGCGGGCCATGGCCTCGAGCACCGGCAGACCGAACCCCTCGTACAGGGAGGGGAAGACGAAGCAGGTCGCGAGCGCATAGAGCCCCTCGAGGTCCTCCGAGGGGATCCACTGCAGAAAGCGGGTGTCGCCGTCGACGCCCAGTGAGCGCGCCCGCTCGCGCAGCTCCCGCTCGTGGTCGGTCGCGTAGCCCGGCAGCACGAGCACGGGTCGCTCCTCCGGAGGGATCAGGGCAACGGCTTCGAGCAGGCGCACGAGGTTCTTGTGCGGGCGCTTGGCGGAGACCGTGAGCACCACGGTGCGCTCGCCGAGGTCATAGCGCGCCCGCACGTCCGGCTCGGGCGCAGACACCGACCGTGCCGCGCCCACACCCAGGGGCACGACATCGATCTTCTCCGTGGGCACGCGCAGGTGCTCGACAAGGTTGTCTCGCGTACTGCGGGAGTCGGCGATCACCCGATGTGACCGCCGCGCGCCCAGCGGCACCAGCAGGCGCATCCCCTGCGCCCGCAGGCCGCCGTGCGTCTCGGGATAGAAGCGGTAGATGAGGTCGTGCACGGTCACCACGCGCCGGAAGCGCCCCCACGCGGGCGCCGTGCTGGCCAGGCTGTGAACCACGTCCACGCCACTGCGCGCGGCCAGCGGCGGCAGCAGCGTCTGCTCGCCGCGAACCCATTCCAGGCGGTTGCGTGCCCGCACCGGCACGGTGACGGCCGGAATGAGCTCCCCCCACGCTCGGCCACCCTCCTCGGATGCTTCACGGTTGATGAACGCGGTGAAGTGCACCTGCGGCGCAGCCGCGACGAGCGCCGGAATGAGCTCCCGGGCGACGACCTCCATCCCACCCGTCTCCCCGGGGACCAGGTAGATGAGGTTGAGTCCCACGCGCATGGATGTGGCAAAGACTCTACGGTCCCCGCCCGGCGTGCCCTCCATGCCAGCGAGCATCGACGTCGTCATCCCGACCTTCGGCGGCTGGCCGCTCACGGAGAGCTGCCTGCGTCACCTCCGCGCGCAAACCGCGCCCCACCGTGTGATCGTTGTCGACAACGCCTCGACTGATGGCACGCCCGAGAGGGTGGCGGCGAGCTTCCCCGAAGCCGAGGTGGTGGCGCTCGAGCGCAACTTGGGCTTCGCCGCCGCGTGCAACCGCGGCGCTGCGGCCGGCCAGGCGGAGGTTGTGGTCCTGCTCAATAACGACGTGGACTGCGAGCCGGACTTCCTGGGCCGCGTCGCGGCCGCCCTGGAGGCTGCGCCCGCGGCCGCGAGCGCCGCTCCGTTGCTGCTGCGCTCCGATCGGGCGGTCATCGACAGCGTGGGTCTGTGCGCTGACAGCACCTTGGCCGGATTCCCGCGGCTTCAGGGCCATCCCCCGGCCGACGCCCAGCGCGCGAGCCCCCGCCTCGTCGGCCCGAGCGGCGCAGCAGCGGCGTACCGCCGTGACGCCCTCGAGCGCGCCGGCGGCCTGGATGAGCGCATCTTCTTCTACCAGGAGGATCTCGATCTGGCGCTGCGCCTGCGCGCCGCGGGCCACGATGCGGTGGCGGCGCCCGAGGCTGTCGCCGTCCACGCGGGCTCGGCCACCGCCGGCCGGCGCTCGATGTGGCAGAGGCGCCAGAGTGGATTCTCGCGCGGCTACCTACTCCGTCGCTACGACGTCCTGAACGGCTCCGCGGGACCGCGCGCTCTGCTCACCGAGGCGATCGTCGTCCTGGGCGACGCAGCCATCTCGCGAGACCTCTCGGCGCTGCGAGGCAGGCTGGCAGGCTGGCGGACGGGGCGCGAAGCCGACCGCCTATCGGTTCCGGCTTGCGGGCTGGACCGCACGATCTCGCTCTGGCAGAGCCTCCAACTGCGACGCGCCGACTACGCCCGCTGACCTCTTCGCCCCAGCAGTCGCAGCTGCTCGCGTGGCGATGCCTCGATGCCCCATCCTCGGGCCATCAGCCCGTCGAGCTCGGCCACGCCGACGCGCCGACCACGCTGGATTTCGCGGCGCTTGCGCAGCGTCCGCCGCAGGCCGCGCACGACCTGCCCCAGGGCACGAGCGTGCTCGCGTGCAATTCCGTCGCGGATGCTGGCCAGAGCCTGGAGAAACGCGAAGACGGCGACCTGGGGCCCGTGGCGAAGTAAGGCGCCGGCGGGGTAGTCCTTGAGCACGAGCAGGAAGAGGTTGCGTCGCTGGACGGGCGCGTAGCGGCGCCATTCCCCCCCGGTCGTCGCCCCGCCCATGTGGAAGGCCAGGGCACCCGGTTCATAGCGACTCTGAAACCCCGCGAGCAGCGCTCGAAACCCCCAGTCGACGTCCTCGAGGTAGCTCCAGAAGTCCTCATCGAAGGGACCGACCTCCTCGAACGCGCGACGACGGTACAGCGCTGCTCCCGCACACGCGCTGAGCACGGGGCCCGCGATGTCGTACTGGCCCCGGTCGAGCTCCCCGCGGCCGCGGTTGACGACGGCGCCGCTCCAGCGCATGGTGTCCCCGGCGGTGTCGATGACATCGCGTCGATCCCAGCGGAGCATCTTTCCCGAGGCCGACACGACGGCGGGATCGTCCTCGAGCGGCGCGAGGAGGTTCTCGAGCCAGCCGGGATCGAGCTCGACATCGTTGTTGAGCAGGGCGACGTACTCGGTCTGCGCCTCCTGCACGCAGCGGTTGAGCGCCGCGGCGACCCCCACATTGTGCTCGAGCACGACCACCCGGACCTGCGGCCACTCGCGCTCCAGGTAGCGCCGCGAGTCGTCGCTCGAGCCGTTGTCGAGCACGAGCACGGATGCCTCGGCGCCGCGCTGGCCGACCACCGATGAGAGCGTGCGCTCGAGCAGCTCGCGCCCGTTGTAGTTGAGGACCGCCAGCGTGATGCCCGCCCGCATCACCGCGTCTCTCCGACGAGGCTCCGCACGGGACGGTCGCAGGCCAGGGCCAATGCGGCCAAGAGGGCGGCGCGGTAGGCGTCGGCGAGCCCGTGGTCGCGCCGCGCGTACAGCGCCACGCGCGGCGCCAGCAGGCCGGCCACCGAGATACCGAGGACGAGCCGCTGCAAACGGGAGAGGTGAGCCTCGGCGTAGCGCAGCGCCCCGTGGTAGTGACTGCGCACCCAGCGCTCCTTGTCCCAGCGGGCGAAGCTCTCCCCGCCGAGATGGGCGAATACCGCAGCGGGCACGTACAGCAGCGTGCCGCGCCCCGCCAACCTGCGCGCCAGATCGACATCCTCGTACCAGAACCAGAAGCGCTCGTCAAAACCACCGACCGCCTCCAGCTCGTCGCGCATGACCATGAAGCAGGCCCCGGCGGGCTGCTCCACCGCCGCCGTGGCTCCCTCGTCGAGCGGGTGGCGCAGATGGCCGCCGGTGACGAGATTGCGCGGCCACAGGTCGGCGATGCCCGAGAACATGACCAGGAGACGCAGGACCGAGGGAAAGGGCTTTGGCCCGTACTGGTGCTGCGTTGAGCCGTCAGCGGGATCAACGAGCCGTCCACCTGCGGCGACCGCGCCGTCGCGTCCGCTCAGCGCGGCCGCCAGGCAGGACACCGCTCCGGGCTCGGCGACCACGTCGCTGTTGAGGAAGAGCACCAGCCTCGAACTGCCCTCGCTCGCTCCCCGGTTACAGGCGGCGGCGTAGCCCACCGGACGGTCGAGGCGAACCACATGGGCGTCGGGAAAGCGCTCGCGGACCGCCTCGGCAGTCCCGTCGTTGGAGGCATTGTCGACCACCACGGCCCGCGCGACCGCGGAATCGCCCGCCAGCCCCTCGAGGGCGGCCAGGGCGAGGTCTCGGGTGTCGGCCGTCACCACGACCGCGTCGACCTGGGATTGCGAGGCCTTCATCCGGCGTCAGCGCTCCCGAACGACTGCTTCGAGCTCGCGGATGGCAACCGTGCGCGAGCGCTGTACGACGCGGCGCTTGCGGAGCATCGCGGGCAGCCCTCCCACGGCATCGCGCCACGCACGCAGCACAACAGTCAAGCTCCCTGCACGCAGGGCCGACGCGAGGTGGACGAGCTGGAGGTGGACGAGCTGGGGGACGTGACGAGCGATCGATGCCAGCGGCCAGTCCTTGACCACGACCCAGATCTGATTGCGAGTCGTGTGATAGCGCGTGAAGTCCGTCATGCCTTGGCCGAGTGTCGCGCTGCCCATGTGGTACGCGATCGCGGTCGGCACGTAGCGGATGCTGAAGCCGGCGAGCTGGGCGCGAAAGGACCAGTCGACGTCCTCGTAGAACGCGAAGAATGCGTCGTCGAAGACCCCGATCTCGGATAGCGCCTCGCGCCGGAAGACGGCCGCGCCGCCGCAAACGCCGAAGATCGCGCACGGCGCCTCGAACTGGCCGTGGTCGCGTTCTCCGTGCCCGCGCCGCCCGCCGGAACCCACCCAAGCGTAGATGTCGCCGGCACCGTCGATCACGCCTCGGTCGTGGTAGCTGAGCAGCTTCGGGCTGGCGGCCGCCGCCTGGGGATGCTCACGCATCGCTCGCACCAGCTCGGCGAGGCAGTCCGGAGCGAGCTCCACATCGTTGTTGAACAGGCCCACGAGGTCCGTCTCGGCCGCGTCCAGGCAGCTGTTGAGCGCCGCCGTAACGCCGCAGTTGCTGGCATGCCGGACAAGGTTGACCTGCGGCCAGTGCTCCCGCAGCCAGTCGGCCGTACCGTCGGTCGAGCCGTTGTCGACCACCACGATGCGAGTGCCTTCCCGTGCCTGTGCGACGAACGACGGCAGGGTGGCTTCGAGCAGATGGCGGCCGTTGTAGGTGAGCACGACAGCCGTGACGGTCGGGGGGCCGCGCATGGCCGGCAACGCTAGCGGCTGGCTCGCGTCACCTTCGCGGGCTCGCCCATCCGATAGAGCTCTACGACGTAGCCCTTGCGCAGCCAATAGGGCCAGCGCTGCGCCAGCGTGAGGCCGCCGACGTCCTGGATCACCTCGGGAACGCTCAGCTGAGGCGCGCCGTCGTGGCGGGGCGGCTTGTTTTCGTGGTTGATGCTCACAAGCAACCACGTGCACGTCTTCCCAATCCAGTCCAGGTACTCGCCGACGGTCTCCCTGTGGATCTCGGGGAACGAATCCTGATTGAGCGCGACGTCGAACCTGGGGCTGTCGATGTCGGCGATGGCGTGCGTCGGCAACACCTCGACGCGGTCGAGCGCTTCCCCGGGTCGGTGCTCCCCGTAGAGGGACACCTGGTTCTCAGACAGGTTCTTCAGCGCGTAGTAGCCCTGGACGACGTTGACGTGAGGTAGATCGACGATCGTGTACGACGTGAGGCCTAGACGGTGGCTCCAGTACGCCACCCTGCCCGAGCCGCCGCCGATCTCGCACACCCGCGGCTGCTCGCGCCCCTCCAGGAGCCGCTTGAGCAGCCAGGCGGTGTAGATGGCATTGGCATCCCTCTCCCCGAACAGGCCTCGGCCGGTGTCGAGCTTCAGAAGTCCGCCGTCGATGTCGGGCGGTGTGATGTCGATGCCGATGCGCTCGCCGATGCCGTCGACCAGCTCGCTGCAGTCGCGTTGCAGACTGGAGCCATACGTGCCCTGCTCGGGGTTCTCGACCGGGATTGCCCCAACCGCCTCGGCCAGCGAGACGAGCTTGTCCTTGGCCATCAGCCCGAGGAAGTCGCGATAGGACGCCTGGTGGGTAATCCGGTCGAACTCGGCTGGTCCCTGCGTGATGCCCACCGAGGCATCGTGGCGCGACACGTTACACAGGCAGCGTGCGAGCTCCTCAGCGTCACCGCGCAGCAGGATCGAGGAGAAGCGCTGTTGGCCCTCCGCGATGTCGCTCCAAAGATCCGCCCGGTGGCTCCCCGACAGCTGCTCCTGGTCTGGATCGGCCAGCCGATAGGCGCGGAGCAGCCGGGCGGCGATCGCGACATCGTCAGCCGTCGCATCCTTGTCCGGCACGACGACGGCTGTCGTCGCCGGGCGCCTGATGCCGGTCCTGTGCTGCAGGACCTCGTGCCGACGACGCCCCGCCGAAATATTGAGGCGGGAACGGAGCCCCGAAAGCCGAGTGCTGACACGGCGAAGGCCGGCCTTGGCGACCACCGCCAGACGCTCCGTTCTCACGAGCGGCTCGTGCATGAACGGCGAGTCCCAGCGCTCAAGCCGGGACCAAATGCCGTGACGGCCGGGAGGTTGGGCATCGGCGGCAACGCTAGCGTCCGCGCCCGCACCGCGGGCTTTCGGTGCTGGGTGCCGGACTATCCTGATCGCTCGCCCATGAAGATCTCCGTCCTCCTGCCGACACGCGACCGGCTCGACTACCTGCGGATGGCGGTCGAAACGGTCCGTCGACAGGACGCTGCGGACTGGGAGATCGTGATCTCCGACAACCACTCGCGCGAGGACATCGCCGGCCACGTCGCGTCCCTGGACGACGACCGGATCCGCTACGCCCGCACCTCACGCTCTCTGCCGGTGACCGAGAACTGGAATGCGGCGCTGGCGATGAGCACCGGCGACTACGTGGTGATGATGGGCGACGACGACGCCCTGCTGCCGGGGTACCTGACGCAGATGCGCGAGCTGATCGAGCGCTTCGAGCGCCCGGATACCGTCTACACCGGCTCGCTGCTGTTCACCTATCCGGGCGTCGACCCGGACTGCCCCGCCGGCTTCCTCGCGCCGAACTCCTACGCCGAGTTCTTCGGAGAGGCCGTCGCGCCGTTCGTGGTCGGGCACGATCAGGCGGTGGGCGCGGTGCGCCGGTCGATGGACTTCCGGCATGCGTTCAACTTCAACATGCAGCTGTCACTCGTCAGTCGACGACTGATCGATGAGCTGCGCCCGCGCGGGGAGTTCTTCCAGTCGCCGTTTCCGGACTTCTATGCCACCTGCGCCACCCTGCTGAAGGCCCGACGGGTCGTCGCCGACCCGCGACCCCGCGTCGTGATCGGCGTGACGCCGAAGTCCTACGGCTTCTTTCACCTCAACGAGCGAGAGACGGAGGGGCGGGCGTTTCTCAATGCCGGCAGCGATACGCCGGCGCAGCTTCCGGGCACGAACATCAACGAGGGCTGGCTTGCGGCAATGCAGGCGATCCAGCGCAACTTCGGCGCCGAGTACGGCTTACGGGTCAACATGCGCCGCTACCGGCTGGTGCAGGCCGGGCACGTGTACATCCGTCGGTTCCGCGGCACCGGCTCGCAGTCGGAAGTGGACCAGCTCGAGGCCGGTCTGGGCGCCGTCGAGCGGCTGGCGTTCCGCGGCGCGAACGCCGGGGCACGGGTGCTGGCCCGGCTGTTGCCCCGGCGGGCCTGGGACGTCGTCTCCCGGCGCGCGCTCGGTCAGCATCCGGCCTGGGACCCGGCCCGCGAGGAGGGACGCTATGCAGACATCCTCGAGGTCTACGAGGGGCCTGGCCCAGCTGATCGCGAACGCCACCACTCGACCGTCTGACGCACGCCTTCAGCCAGCTCGAGCCCAGGTGCAAAGCCGACGTCGTCTCGAAGACGGCGGACATCGGCCACGAGGGTGGTCGGATCCCCCGGACGCTGCGAGAGCGCGCCCAACCTGATGAGCTCCGGATGTCCCGCGGTCGCACCGATCAGCCCCATCACCTCGCGCAGCTCGACGGGTTCGCCGCTGGCGATGTTCACGGCACCCGCCACATCGCTGTCGAGCAGGGCGACAAACGCTCGGGCGACGTCGTCGACATGCATGAAGTCGCGCACCTGCGTGCCAGCCGTCGCGGCCACCTCCTCACCTTGGAGGAGCGCCCGGGCAACCGAGGGGACGAGCCGTGTGGACGCCTCGCCCGGCCCGTAGAGGAAGAAGATCCGTCCCCACGCCAGAGTGAAGCCGGCAGTGGCTGCGAACGCACTCGCCACGACCTGGGTGGCATGCTTGGCAGCACCGTAGAGCGTGGCCGGGCGCAGCGGCGTCGTCGCCTCCGAACACATGCCGCCTGCCTGCCAGTCGTACTCCGCGCACGTGCCGGCGAGCGTTGCCCGGCGCCCCCCGCCGGCCGCAAAAGCCCGAAGCAAGCGCGTCGTCGCTTCCAGCCAGCGAAGGTTCTCGGGTGAGTCCCAGTACTTCCCGTGCTCCACGTACCAGGCAAGGTGGAGCAGGAGCTCGGGCCTGACCACGCGAACCACCTCATGGGCGGCGTCGGGGTCCAACAGGTTCGCTCGGTGCCATCTGACACCGGCCTGGTCCGGTACGTGACGGCTGGACAGCGCATGCACGTCATGGCTCGAGGCGCGGAGATGCTCGACGGCGAGGGCGCCGACGAATCCGGTTGCTCCCGTGACCAGGACGCGGCTCACGCGAGCTCCCGGGCGCCCGGAGGCAAGGTTGACGGCGGCACTGTCATAGACGGCGACGAACGGTAGCGAGGGGGCCCATCAGCGCAGAGGCGACGGCAGGTAGACCCGCAGCTCCTCGGGGAGAGCGCGCAGCGCGAGGATGACGATGAGGTAGATCGTGCCGGCGAGCACGACGCTCGCCAGGACGGGAAGATCGACGATCGTCGACGCGACCGCCAGCCCGGTCGCGGCCGCCACCGGCGCCACCGCGCGAAGCGGCGGGCTGAGACGGCGATCGGCCCGGGCGAGTGCCAGGCCGTTGAGGACCGCGAGCGCGACCTCGGCTGTCGCGGTGGCGATCGCCGCCCCCCGTGCGCCGTCGACTGTCGCGAGCGCCCCCACGAGGATCCCGCCCACGAACAGGGCGGTCAGGTTGATCTTGAGGATCACGCCGTAGCGCCCCAGGCTCAGCAGCCCATAGGACCACACGGCGGCGCAGAAGCTTGCGGCGAGGCCGATGCCCTGGATGGCCAGCACGCTGCTGGCCGGGGCGAACTCCGAGCCGCCCAGCACGGCAATCGCGACCGACGCTCCGATCGCGAGGCACAGCGAGAGCAGGACGCCGAACACCAGACTGACCTCGAAGACCCGACCCAGCGCATAGGCGAGGCGTTGGCGATCGTCGCGGGCGGCTCGAGCAAAGATCGGAAACGCAGCGCCCACCGAGAGGCTCGGCAGGATCAGCAAGATCTGGATTGTCCGTGAAGAAACGCCGAAGTAGCCGACGGCGTGGCGACTCGCCACCAGCGAGACGATGATCACGGCAAGCTGAAAGTACAGCGTCGCAGCGGCCACCGCCACGGAATAGGGCAGCACGGTGACGAACAGCTTGCGCCACTCGGCCGGGTGGAACGCGGGGGTCAGCGGCATCCGGCCACGGACCACGAGAGCGTTGAGCGCGAGCACGAGGATCCCCACCGGAATGGTCACGGCGAGGAACGGCAGCAGCCCGGCCCCGGCGAGGGCGAGGGCCACGATCAGCAATGCGGTCGTGACCGCTCGCAAGAAATCGAAGGCCGCTACCCAACGGAGCCGCAGGTCGCTCATCAGCCCGATGGCCAGCGTCGCCTGCCAGCCCTGCACGAGCAGTCCGACAGCGCCGAGCGCGACCCCCGCCACCACCGTCCCGCCGTACCCCGCCGCGGCCGCAAATCCCACCATCGCCCCCCCGCCGACGAAGCTCAGGACGATTCGCAGGCCGAGCAGGTTTCGCGCCAAGCTGTCGCGGGCCTCGCCCGTGCGGACGGACAGCTCGCGCACCCCGATCGCCGTGAGACCCAGCTCCGAGAGCCCGCTGACGAACGTGACGATGGCGAGGACCAGCGCATATCGGCCCGTGTCGTCGACGCCAAGGTGGCGAGCCACCACCGCGAACGCCCCGACGGAGGCAAGCAGCCCAACCGCGAAGGCAGCCACACGCACCGCGCCGCCCCGGATCGCCGCCGGCCCGGCCGCCGAGGTATCGAGCAGATCGGCCGTCGACGGCTCCCCTCCGACCTCAGGAGGCATCATCGCGCAGCCTCAGGGCTTCACGAACGTGGCCGTGTAGGTGGCCCCGTGCATTCCGCGCCGCTCAACTGGTCCGAGCAGCGCCGCCATCGCGAGTGAAAGGGTCCACAGGGCGCGGGTCGAGGGCCGTCGAGCCGGACAGCCCCGCAGGGCGTACTCCCAGCCAAAGCGGTTCCACTGCCTTCCCGCCGGGTCGTTCGTCGTGACATGCGCGAGACGCAGCCCGAGCCGCCGGGCCTGGTCGCTCAGGGCGGCGAGGGGGAACAGGAACAGGTGCCGCGGCGCGTCGACGTGAGCCCATCGCGCGCCGAGCAGGCGGAACTGGAGCGAGTCCGGGTTGGGGGTGGCGATCACCAGCGCCCCTCCCGACTCGAGTCGCTCGGCGGCGGCCGCCAGGACCTCCTGCGGCTGTGGAAGGTGCTCGAGCACGTGCCAGAGCGTGATCGCCCGCGCGGGCTCGAGCCCGGGCAGGGCCCGCTGGGGGCCGGAGCTGCGGATCGCCCGCACACCGACCACGCGCTCCAGATAGTCGCAGCAGCGTTCGTCCATCTCGATCGCCGTGACCTCAAAACCGGCATCGCGGGCCGCCCGAGCGAAAATGCCGTAGGCGGCGCCGATGTCGATCAACCTTCCGGCGGTGGCGAACGGCGCCAGCAGGCGGAGCCTCGGTGTCTCGGCCTGGGCGCAACGGTCGAGCTCTTCCGGCGCCGGTGGTTCGTAGTCATCGGCCGAGTAGTAGCGGCCGAGGTCCGCGGGCGGATGGGCAAGGTGGTACGTACCACAGCTCGTGCAGCGTCGGTATTCGAATGTCGCGTCGCTGAGCGCGCGATTGCGGTCACCCACGCTGAACGCGTTCTCCGTCTCCCCGCCGCACACCGGGCAGGGGCTCACGGCTGGAAGTCCGGATAGCCACGGTCGCGCTCGGAGATGGTCCGCGCCCCCGGCGGCTCCGGCGGCCATTGGATTCCGAACGCCGGGTCGTCCCAGCGCACGCCGCGCGCGGCCTCGGCCACGTAGCCATGACCCATCTGGTAGAGCACTTGGCAGCCGTCGCGCAGCGTCTG
>JALYZC010000087.1 GCA_030945905.1 Actinomycetota bacterium | reverse complement strand
CGCGGCGCAGGAGCCCGGCGCCGACGACGGGCTTGCCATCATCGGTGAAGCCCAGCGCGCCCGCGTCGCGCAGCTCGGCCATCTCGGTCAACTGCTGCCCTCCCAGCCCGCGGGTGACCGCCGCCATGAAGCCGACGGGCACGCGGGCGGTGCGCGCAGCGTCGTCGCGCAGTGAGCGCAGCACCGGCGCGCAATCGACCGCCGGCTCGGTGTTGGGCATCGCCACCACGGCGCAGTAGCCGCCGGCCGCCGCCGCCGCGGTGCCGCTCGCCAGGTTCTCCTTGTGCTCCTGACCGGGCGTGCGCAGGTGCACGTGCGGGTCGACGAACGCCGGCAGGAGGTGGCATCCGGTTCCGTCGATGATCTCGAGCCCGTCGGGACACTCGATGGAGCCGGGCGCACCGATCGCCGCCACGGCGCCGGACCGGACCAGCACGTCGTGGGGTTCGTCGATCCCGCTGCCGGGATCGACCACGTAAGTGGAGCGGATCAACATCTCCGCCGGCGGTTGCGGGGCGCCCACCAGCGACGGGATCATGCCGCGACCGCTTCGACCCTCTGCGCCACGCCGCCGGTCGTGAGCTCGTAGAGCACCGCCATCCGCACCACGACGCCGGCCTCGACCTGAGAGGTGATCACGGCCTGGGGCCCGTCGATCACCTCGCCGGCCAGCTCCACCCCCCGGTTCACGGGCCCGGGATGCATGACCAGCTGGCCCGGGCGCAGCCGGTCGGCATGGATCTGAAAGCGCGCTGCATATTCCCGAAGGGAGGGAACGAACGCCTCGTACATCCGCTCATGCTGCATGCGCAGGACGTAGACGACGTCGGCCTCACCGATGCCCTCCAGCGAGTAGACGACGTCGCACCCGAGTGACTCGATCCCGCGGGGCATCAGCGTGGGCGGTCCGCATACGGTCACGGTGGCCCCCATGTGTCGAAGAGCCAACACGTTCGAACGAGCGACGCGCGAGTGCAATACGTCGCCCACGATCCAGACATTCGCGCCGCCGAGGTCGCCGAGCCTCTGGCGCAGCGTGTAGACATCGAGCAGGGCCTGGGTCGGATGCTCGTGCTTGCCATCCCCGGCGTTGATCACGCCTGCCGTGGTCCAGCCCGCGACCAGCTCGGCGGCGCCGACGTGCGGCGAGCGAATCACGATGACCGCCGGGTCATACGCGCTCAGGGTCTGGACCGTGTCCTTGAGCGACTCACCCTTGTCGACCGAGGATCCGGTCGAGCGGATCGTCACGACATCCGCGGAGAGCCGTTTGGCGGCAAGCTCAAACGAGGCGCTCGTGCGCGTGGAGGACTCGTAGAACAGGCTCACGACGGTGCGACCCTGCAGGGCGGGCACCTTCTTGACCGGGCGTCCTGCGACCTCGGCGAACGACGCGGCCAGGTCGAGCAGGTGCTCGATGTCGGATCGCGATAGGTGTTCGATGGACAGGAGGTGCTTCATCACGCAGCGGCCCCCTGAAGCAGGGAGATGCTCACCTCGTCGAGGCCGTCGATCTCCTCGACGCGCACATTGACCCGCTCGTCATGCGCGGTGGGAAGGTTCTTGCCCACGTAGTCGGGGCGGATCGGGAGCTCGCGGTGGCCGCGATCTGCGAGGACGGCCAGCTGCACACGCGCCGGACGCCCATAGGTGAACAGCGCCTCGATCGCCGCCCGCACGGTTCGCCCGGTGAACAGCACGTCGTCGACGATCACCACCGTGCGGCCCGCGACGGAGAAGGCGAGGTGCGACGAGTGGACCACCGGCGCCGGCGGCCGGGTGGCCAGGTCGTCCCGGTAGAAGGCGATGTCGACGTCCCCGAGCGGCACGTCGGAGCGCGCGAGCTCGCCCACCAGCGGCTGCAACCGCGCCGCGAGCACCGCCCCGCGACGGTGGATGCCGACCAGCGCCAGGTCGTGGGCCGGGTTGTGCTCGACGATCTCGTGCGCGATCCGCACCAGCGTGCGCCGCATGTCGTCGCGATCGAGGACGACCTTCCCATCCATCTTCGTGATCCTTCCTGGCCTCGCTGGACCGGATTAAAGGAACCGCCGTGCGCCAGCCTAGCAGCGGGCCCTGACGCCGCTAGGTCGCCGGGGGGTCCCGCCAGCGCACGAGCGCAGGCTTCCCGCGCTCCGGAAAAGGAAGCTCGATGGTGTCGAAGTCCCGCGGCACTTCCGTGGCCTTGAAGATGGCACGCGCCTCCTCGCGCACCTCCCCACCGCCATAGCGGGTCGAGAGATGCGTCAGCGCCAGCAGGCGCACCTGGGCGTCTCGAGCCAGCGCCGCGACCTGGGCCGCCGTGCTGTGGCCGGTCTGCGCGGCGCGCCCGCGCTCGGGCTCGGTGAACGTCGCCTCGTGCACCAGGACGTCCGCTTCATGGGCCGCCAGGGCCATGGCCTCGCAGGGCGCCGTGTCACCGGAGACGACGAGCTTGCGCCCGGGGCGAGCCGGGCCCACGACCTGTTCGGGGCTCACGCCGTTGCACGCCTCTCCGCGCTGAAGGCGGCCGAAGTCCGGCCCGGGCGCCACCCCCAGGCGCTGGGCTTCAGCGGGGTCGAACTCCCCGGGGCGCTGGTCTTCGAACAGGACGTAGCCCAGCGCCGGAACCCGGTGCTCGACGCCGAGTGCCGCGACGGTGTAGCCGTCCCGGCGGACGCTGGCGCCCGGCTCGAGCTCCACCAGCTCGAGCTCATAGGACACGCGCCCGTACGCGCGTCGGATCACTGTGAGGATCTCCTTGAGGCCGCGCGGGCCATGGACGGCGAGCGGCCGCTCGCGCCCGCGCAGGTCGAAGGTCTTGAGCATCCCGGGCAGCCCCAACCAGTGATCGGCGTGGAAGTGGGTGAGGAACACGTCATCGATCTCCGGCAGCCCGATCGATCGCACGAGCTGACGCTGCGCGCCCTCCCCGCAATCGAACAGCAGTCGATCGCCCCCGCGGCGAACCAGCAGGGCCGGCAT
The DNA here is from genome assembly GCA_030945905.1 of Actinomycetota bacterium. Classification (GTDB taxonomy): domain Bacteria; phylum Actinomycetota; class Thermoleophilia; order Solirubrobacterales; family Solirubrobacteraceae; genus JALYZC01. The sequence goes on along the minus strand of JALYZC010000087.1, from coordinate 692 downwards.
ACCCCGTCGTGCGGTGGGCACCGACCCTGCGGTGCCGGCGAAGAAGACATCGAGGTCCATGGTCGGGCGAGCTTAGAACGTGCGGCTCTCGTCGCGACCGCGTGCTCAGTCCAAGGTCACGAGCTCGAAGCTGATCGCCCCCGCCGTCACGCGCCCGATCCCCATCGTGTGGACCGGCGCGCGGCGGCGCACAGTCGGGCTGCCCGGATTGAAGATCTGAAAGCCGTCGTCGTCCGCCTCGTGGAGCGGAATGTGCGAGTGCCCGAAGACTACGGCGGCGGCGGCGGGAAACCGTCGCCGCATGCGCGCCAGGCGGCCTCGAGCAGGCCCCGCGTCGTGGACCATGGCGATCCGCACGCCGTCCGCCTCCACGACGCGGGTCTCCGGCAGCCAGGTCCGCAACTCGGGGGTATCGACGTTCCCGTGCACGGCGGCCACCGCGCCACAGCGCTCGAGAGAGCGCAGGACCGAACGCTCGAAGAAGTCTCCGGCGTGAAGGATCAGATCGGCCTCGCGAAGGCGGGCGATGCACGCCGCGGGAAGCTCGCGGCGACCCCTCGGAAGATGGGTGTCGGCGAGGACGGCAAGCAGCACGGAGAGCCGCCACGCTACCGCTAAGCTGCCTCGCCACGCGCCCGTAGCTCAGTGGATAGAGCGCCCGCCTCCGGAGCGGGAGGCCGCAGGTTCGAATC
>JALYZC010000082.1 GCA_030945905.1 Actinomycetota bacterium | reverse complement strand
CATCAAGACCTCGTTCAACAACACGATCGTCTCGCTCCCCGATCGTGAGGGCAACACTCTGGCGTGGGAGTCCGCCGGCGGCGCCGGCTTCAAGGGCTCGCGCAAGTCCACCCCCTTCGCGGCTCAGGTCACCGCCGACGCGGCCGCCCGCAAGGGCATGGAGCAGGGCCTGCAGAAGGTCGAGGTCTACGTCAAGGGCCCGGGCTCGGGGCGCGAGACGGCGATCCGCTCGCTCCAGGCCGCCGGCCTGGAGGTCACCGCGGTCAAGGACGTGACCCCGCAGGCCCACAACGGCTGCCGGCCCCGCAAGCGTCGGAGGGTCTGACCCATGGCACGTGACACCTCTCCCCAGTGCAAGCAGTGCCGCCGCGAGGGCCAGAAGCTCTTCCTGAAGGGCGAGCGTTGCCTGACCGACAAGTGCGGTGTCGAGCGGCGCTCCTACCCGCCCGGCGAGCACGGCCGCGGCCGCCAGAAGCAGAGCGAGTACCGCGTGCAGCTGCGCGAGAAGCAGAAGGCGCGCCGCTACTACGGCGTGCAGGAGAAGCAGTTCCGGACGTACTACGCCAAGGCCAGCCGGCAGGAGGGCATCACCGGCCAGAACCTGCTCTCGATGCTCGAGTGCCGCCTCGACAACGTGCTCGTGCGCCTCGGCTTCGCCGCTTCGCGGCGCCAGGCTCGCCAGATGGTTCGCCACGGTCACTAGACGGTCAACGGACGGCGCGTCGACATCCCTTCCGCCCAGGTACGTGCCGGGGACGTGATCGCCGTGAAGGCGGACACGCCGGCGGAGCGCGTCATCCGCGATGCCACCGAGCTGACCGGCCAGGTGCCCGCGTGGCTGCAGGCCGACCACGATGCCCTCACCGCGAAGGTGCTGCGCAAGCCGGAGCGCAGAGAGATCGCCGCCCCGGTGCAGGAGCAGCTCATCGTCGAGCTGTACTCGAAGTAACGCTTTGCCGCGCCGCGTCCTCGACGTGGCGCGAGACACTACGGCCGCCTCGTAGCGGCGACCCACGCACGACGTTAGGACCCTGATGCTCGACTTCCAAGTCCCCCAGATCACCGCAGAGAACATCGAGGACAACCGTGGCTCGTTCACCGTCGAGCCGCTGGACCGCGGCTTCGGCTACACGTTCGGCAACTCGCTGCGCCGTGTACTGCTCTCCTCCCTGGCCGGCGCCGCAGTCACAAGCGTACGGATCGAGGGAGTGGCCCACGAGTTCTCGACCGTCCAGGGCGTCAAGGAGGACGTCACCGACATCGTGCTGAACCTCAAGGGCATCGTCTGCCGGATGCACAGCGACGCGACCGAAATCGAAGCGCCACTGGTCGTGACCGGTCCAGGCGAGATCACCGCCAAGGACATCGACCTACCGTCGGGCGTCGAGACCCTGAACCCAGACGCCCACGTGGCGACGCTGGAGAAGAAGACGAGGCTCGAACTCTACCTGACGATCGGACGTGGTCGCGGCTACCGTCCGGCCGAGGAGAACAAGTCGGCCGATCAGCCGATCGGCGTGATCCCGATCGACTCGATCTTCTCGCCCGTGCGCCGTGTGGCCTACGCCGTCGAGCAGGCGCGGGTTGGGCAGCGCACCGACTACGACAAGCTCACCCTCGACATCGAAACCGACGGATCGCTCGAGCCACAGGCGGCGCTGCGTGCGGCGGCGGAGATCCTCATGGCGCACCTGGCGATCTTCACCGATGCCGAGATCACCCCGCTGGGCGATGGCGCGGCCGGTGCACTGGACCCCGTTCCGGTCGGTGCCGCGGCCGGGGGTGTGGCCGGCGGTCGCCCGGCCAGCGTCCACGACGACATCCTCATAGAGGAGCTCGAGCTCGGAGTGCGCTCGTACAACTGCCTCAAGCGCGCCGGGATCCAGACGGTGGGCGAGCTCATCGGCAAGTCCGAGGGGGAACTGGCCGCGATCCCGAACTTCGGTAAGAAGTCGATCGACGAGGTCGTCGAGACGCTTCACGCGCGTGGGTTGGACCTGCGCCAGGGCTGAGGACGATGCGCCACCGCAAGACACGTCACAAGCTCAGCCGCAGTCCCGCGCACCGCAAGGCGCTCCTGCGCAACCTCTGCAAGGAGGTGATCGATCACGAGCGCATCAAGACGACCGAGGCCAAGGCCAAGGCCGTCAAGCCCGAGGTCGAGAAGCTGATCACGCTGGCCAAGCGCGGGGACCTGCACGCGCGTCGGCAGGCTCTGGCGACGCTGGGTCAGGACAAGTTCGTCGTCTACAAGCTCTTCGAGGTGGTGGCGCCGCGCTACAGCGGCCGTCCGGGGGGCTACACGCGGATCCTCAAGCTCGGGCCGCGATCCTCGGACTCCACGGAGATGGTCTTCCTCGAGTTGGTCTGACGGACTCAGGCGCCGCCGTGCGGCCTCCTGCGTCCTTGCCTGCCGGCGGCTGAGCCGCGTCAGATGGTTACGAAGCTCACGATTGAATATGACGGCGGCCCGTTCGCCGGATGGGCCCGCCAGCCGGGTGAGCCGAGCGTCCAGGGCGAGCTGGAGGCGGCGATCGCCACGATCCTGGGCCTCCCGCTCCCGCTCACGGTCGCCGGGCGCACCGACCGCGGCGTGCACGCGTGGGGTCAGATCGCCTCCTATCCGGGTGAGGCGCTGGACCCCGTCAATCTCAACGCGATCCTCCGGCCGGAGATCTCCGTGCTGGCGAGCGTGCCGGTGGGAGAGCAGTTCGACGCCCGGCGCGACGCCCGGTCGCGGACGTACTGCTACCGCGTGCTCGCCCGACGCGAGCGGGGCGCCTTCGAGCGCGGCCGGGCCTGGTGGTGGGCACACCGCATCGACCGCGACGCCCTGCACGCCTGCGCGGCGGTGCTGGCCGGGCGCCACGACTTCACCGCGTTTACGCCCCGCCAGACCTATCACCACCGCTTCGAACGCGACGTCGTGCGCGCCGAATGGCGCGAATGCGGGGATCTCGTGGAGTTCTGGATCGAGGCCGACGCCTTCCTGCGTCACATGAACCGGGTGCTCGTCGGCACGATGCTCGAGGTGGCCCGGGGCCGCCGGACCCTTGAGGACTTCACGGCGCTGCTGCAGGGCGCGCCCCGCAGCCGGGCCGGGGACACGGCGCCGCCCCAGGGCCTCTACCTGGCGTCGGTGTCATACCCTCAGATGGCGTGAAGGTCCTTCTCACCAACGACGACGGCATCGAGGCGGAGGGTCTTCAGGCTCTGCGCCGAGCGCTCCTCCAGGTCCGCGGGGTGGACCTTGCCGTGATCGCCCCCGACGGCAACCGCTCGGCCATGGCGCGCTCGATCACCACGCGGCGGCCGATCTGGGTCGAGGAGGTCGATTTCGGCGACGGCACTGCGGGCTACGCGACCGATGGTACGCCGGTGGACTGCGTGCGCTTTGCGGCGCTCGGCCTGGTCGACGGTTTCAAGGCGGACCTCGTCGTCTCGGGCATCAACCATGGCTCGAACATGGGCGATGACATCACCTACTCGGGCACGGTGGCGGCGGCGCTGGAGGCGCTGGTCCTGGGCCTTCCGGGTATCGCGGTCTCCCAGCAATCCCGCGCCCGGGAGCTCGATTTCCGGATCGGCAGCCGCTTCGACTTCGAGGTCGGCGCCGCCTTCACGGCGCGCATCGTGGAGGAGCTCGAGTCGGTGCCCCTCCCCGCGGGGACGCTGCTTTCCATCAACGTGCCCGCCGACGCCCCGGACGGTGTGGAGGTGACCAGGCTGGGCAAGCGCATCTACCGCGACGCTCTGGAGCTGCAGGGGGAGGATGACGACGGCCGGCGCCATTACCGCATCTACGGCGACGCGCCGGACTTCCATGACGAGGAGGGCACCGACCTTGCGGCGGTCGCCGCCGGGCGCATCGCCGTGACCCCCATCCACTTCGACCTCACCGACCGGGAGGGCATGGACGCGCTGACCCGCTACGACCTGGCTCGGCTCCTGGAGCCGGCCGCACGCGAAGTGGAGTGACGGAGCGCAACGTGACGGAGCGCGGGTGAGCGAAGGGAGCGAGGCGGAGGCGGAGGCACAGACGCGCTCGGCGGAGCTGCGAGCGCTCCTCGCCCACCACAATCACCGGTACTACGTCCTGGATGACCCGGAGATCGGCGACGACGCCTACGACGCGCTGCTCGACGAGCTGCGCGCTCTCGAGGAGGCCCACCCTGAGCTGGTCACTTCGGACTCTCCGACCCAGCGGGTGGGGGCTGAGCCGATCTCCCGGCTTGAGAAGGTGCGCCACCTCCAGCCGATGCACTCGCTGGCCAATGCCCGCAGCGAGGAGGAGCTTCGGGCCTGGATCACGCGCATGCGCGGCCACCTGGCCCGCGAGGGGATCTCCGATCCGCAATTCGAGTTCGTCGCCGAGCCGAAGATCGACGGGCTGGCGATCTCGCTCGTGTACCGCGACGGAGTACTGCAGCGGGGCGCCACGCGGGGCAACGGCGAGGTGGGGGAGGAGGTCACCCACAACCTGCGGACGATCGGTGCGATCCCGCTGCGGGTGGACGATGCTCCGTCGTTGATCGAGGTTCGCGGCGAGATCTACATGTCGCTGCCCGACTTCGCCGCGCTCAACGAGCGCCGCGCCGAGGCAGGGCTCTCGACCTTCATGAACCCGCGCAACTCGGCCGCCGGGACGATCCGCCAGCTCGACCCCAAACTCGCCGCGCAGCGACCGCTGTCGATGTGGTGCTACGGGATCGGCGTGGTCGAGGGCATCTCCTTCGCCACCCACTGGGAGGCGCTGCAGTGGCTGCGCAGCCACGGCTTTCGCGTCAACGGCGACGTGCAGCTGCTGGGCACCGAGGAGGAGGTGGTCGCCCAGTGCCTGGACTGGCAGGAGCGGCGCGGAAGCCTCGACTTCGAGATCGACGGCGTGGTGATCAAGGTCAACGATCACGAGCTCCAGCGGCGCCTCGGCGTGGTGGGCCGCGACCCGCGATGGGCCATCGCCTGGAAGTTCCCGCCCACCACGGCGGTGACCACGCTCCGCGACGTGGCCTGGAACGTGGGCAAGTTCGGTGACCTGCACCCCTTCGCCGAGCTCGAACCGGTGCACGTCGGCGGCGTCACCGTCAAGCTGGCCACGCTGCACAACGAGGAGGACCTCGAGCGCAAGGACGTGCGCCCCGGCGACGAGGTCATCGTGCTGCGCGCGGGCGATGTGATCCCGCAGGTCCTCTCACCGGCCCCCCATGCGGCTGAGCGCTCCGACCGCGCGCCGGTGCCGCGGCCGCCCGCGCACTGCCCGATCTGCCAGACCCCCACGGTCAAGGCCGATGGCGTCTTCACCAAGTGCCCCAACCGGGCGTGCCCGGGACGCCAGTGGCAGCTGCTCAAGCACTTCGTCTCGCGCGGAGCCATGGATATCGACGGCCTGGGCGAGAAGCAGGTCTCGCTGTTCATGGATCGCGGGCTGGTGCGGACCGCCGCGGACTTCTATCGGCTCAGGGAGGAGCAGATCCTCGAGCTCGAGGGCTTCGGCGAGGTTTCCGCGCGGAACCTCCTGGCTTCGATCGAGGCCTCTAAGGAGCGCGCGTTCGGGCGAGTCCTGTTCGCCATCGGCCTCGAGGAGGTCGGCGCGGTCACCGGCCGCAACCTGGCGGCCCAGATTCGCTCGATCGACGCGCTGCTGGACGCATCGCCCGAGCGCATCGCGCAAACACCCGGCGTCGGGGACAAGAACGCGCTGTCGATCCACCGCCAGCTCGAGGATCCGCAGCTACGATCCCTGCTGGCGGACCTGCGCGAGCAGGGCCTCCGCTTTCAGGAGGAGGGCCCCGCGCCGGGAGAGGGGCCGCTGCTGGGCAAGGCCTTCGTGCTCACCGGGACGCTGCCGTCCCTGACCCGCGAGGATGCCACTGCGCGCATCCTGAGCGCGGGGGGTCGCGTGACCTCGTCCGTTTCCAAGAAGACCGATTACGTCGTGGCGGGCGACACGCCGGGGTCAAAGCTCGAGAAGGCTGAGCGCCTGGGCGTTGCCGTCATCGACGAGCCGGCGCTGGTGACGCTGCTTCAGCTCCCGGAGTAGCGGGCGAGAGCGATGGCCATGCGGTCCTGACGGTCCCGGGCGGCACCCACGTTGACCCCGTTCATGAGAATCGAGAACGCGATCGCGTGTCCCCGCCGGGACGTGCAATAGCCCGACAGGGAGGAGACGCTCGGCAGCGTGCCGGTCTTCGCTCGGCAGCGGCCTGCGGCGGCGGTGCCGTTCATGCGGCCGGCCAAGGTGCCGTTGCGTCCCGCCACGGCCAGCGACTGGTCGAATGCGTTGCGGGCCGGAGTGGATCGCAGCGCGGTGAGGAAGCGCCCCAGCTGGCGCGGGCTCGTGCGATCTGCGTAGGAGAGCCCGGATCCGTCGACGATCCGCCGCGGGCGCACGTCGAGGCGAGCAAGCGTGGCCTGCACGACGCCCGCCCCCGCCGCGGTGGTGCCGCCGCCTCCAAAATGCCCACCGAGGTCCTTGATGAGGGTCTCGGCGAAGAAGTTGTCGGACGGGCGGTTCGTGAGCCGGGCCAGCACGGAGAGCGGGGGGGAGTCCACGCGCGCTATCTCCGTGGCGCCCGCCGGAGCGGATCCCTCGCGCGGGCGCCCGGCCACCCGGATGCCCGCGCGCTTGAGCGTGGAGGTCAGCCGGTCCGCGGCCCAGGTGGGCGGGCTGGCCTGGAAGCCGGCCCCGTTGTCGGTGAGCCCTCGATTGAAGGCCAGGCCGCTGAGCTGACCCTCGACGAACGAGGATTTCGCGTAGCCGTCCGCCGGCGTCCCGCGCAGGCGGTCGAAGAAGGACTCGTCGCCGATCACCGAACCTTGGATGCTCGTGATCCCCGCGGTGGCGAGCCGGCGAGACAGCTCCTCCACCGTGCCGCCCGTCCCGTAGGCATCGGCGACGTAGGCGGCGCTGCCGAACGTGGGGTCACCCTGGCCCTTGAGATACAGGTCCCCGGGCAGTACCCCCCCGGGGCCCGCGCCGGTGCCGGCGAGCACCGCCGTCCCCAGCCGCCCGCTCGGGCCAAAACGCAGAAGGGCGGTGCCGGTGGTGTAGATCTTCTCGTTGGACGCCGGTGTCAGCAGCCGATCGGCGCCCCTGGCATACAGGATGTGGCGGCTGGTGACGTCGTAGACGAAGGCGCCGGCTCGGGGTCCGGCAGGGCCCAGCTGGCGGTCCAGGGCCGTCCGCAGGCCGGCATCCGCGCTGCGAGCGGTGGCGGCGCCCAGGCTGGATGCGGGAAACGTGCCGGCCAGCAGGGCGGCGAGAACCACGGCGAGGCGCAGGCGCAGGCGCATTCTCAGGCTCTAACGCGCAGGACCCCGACAGGTTGCGAGCTGCGACCCGCCAAGCTGATGCCATGCCGCTGCGATGCTCCGTAGAATAGAGAGAGCATGGGCAAGGTCGTCAAGCTTCAGGCCCAGGAAACAACGCGTAGCAAGGCGGCGACCAAGCGCACCGGACGTCGTCGCCCCCGATCGAAGACCGCCCTGGTGCTCGGAGGTGGCGGGTTCACCGGCGGGGTCTATGAGATCGGAGCCCTGCGGGCGATCGACCTGCTCTCGGTCAACCGCACCGTCAATCAGTTCGACGTGTACGTGGGGACCAGCGCGGGCTCCCTGGTGGCCGCCCTGGCGGCCAACGGGGTCACTCCCGAGGAGATGATGCAGGTGGTCGGCGGTCAGACCCCCTCGACCTTCAGCGACCTCCACCTCGGCCATCTCCTGCGTCCGAACGTGCTCGAGTTCGCCTCGAGTGCCCTGCGACTTCCCCTGCGGACGGTCAACCTGGCGCGCTCGATCGCCCGCCACGCCGGCCAGATGTCGGCGATGGACGTGGTCCTGGGACTCGCCGAGGCCCTTCCGTCGGGCATGTACTCCGGTGCGGGGATCGAGCGCTACGTCCGCTCGGTCCTCTCGGAGTCCGGCCGGACGGATGACTTCCGACTGCTCGAAGCCGAGCTCTACGTGGCCGCCACCGACCTGGATACCTGCGAGCGGATCGTGTTCGGCGCCCGGGACTGGGACGACGTCCCCATCTCCGCCAGCGTCCGGGCCTCCACTGCGCTGCCCATGGTGTACAAGCCCGTACAGATCAAGGAACGCGAGCTCGTGGACGGCGGCATCGTCTCGACGACGAACATCGACATCGCGGTCGAGGCCGGCGCGAAGTTCATCGTCGTCGTCAACCCCCTGGTGCCGTTCGTCAACGACTTCGAGAAGCGCGTCTCGACCCTCTTCGGCTCGCGGGAGCGCCGGGTCTCGGACATGGGCTTTCCGCAGATCGGCTATCAGGCGTTCAAACTGCTCGCCTACCAGCGCCTTCACGAGGTGGCGCGGCAGTGGGAGCAGCGTTACCCCGGGGTCGACATCGTCTTGATCGAGCCCGAACCCGACGACGAGCTGATGTTCCAGACGAGCATCATGAACTTCACCTCTCGCGTGGACATCGCTCGCCACGGCTTTCAGTCGGTCACGCTCAAGCTCGCGCAGGACTACGACCACTTCCGGGACATCGCCGAGCGACACGGGATCGAGATCTCCGCCACCCGGGTGCGCAAGGTCGTCAAGCACTTTGCCGCCGAACGTGAGCACACGCGTGCCTGGCGCAAGATCCTCGAGCAGACGACCGGCGCGCTGCTGCGCCAATCGGGGGGAGACTCCTAGCCGACCGGCTCGCTTACGCGTAGAGCGAGTCGAACAGTCCGGCGTACTTGTCGTTGATCACGTTGCGCTTGACCTTGAGCGTCGGGGTCAGCTCTCCGGTCTCCTGGGAGAGATCGTGGTCGAGGATGACGAACTTCTTGACCTGCTCGACCTGCGCGTATTTCGCGTTGACGGTGTCGACCACGCCCTGCACGAGCCGGCGGGCCTTCGGCGCCTTGGCCAGCGAGGCGATGTCGGGCGGGAGCCCCTGCTCCTGCGCCCATGGACCGATCTCCTCCTCGTCCAGCGTCACGAGGGCCACCGGATAGGGACGGCGGTCACCGTGCATGACCGCCTGGGAGATCCAGCGAGACTGCTTGAGGTCGTTCTCGACGTTGGTGGGCGTGATGTTCTTGCCGCCCGCGGTGATGATGATGTCCTTCTTGCGTCCGGTGATCGAGACGTAGCCCTCGTCGTCGACCGACCCCAGGTCGCCCGTGTGCAGCCATCCGTCGACGACGGCACCGAACCCGGCGTCCTGGTTGTTGTGATAGCCGCGGAAGACGTTCGCCCCTCGGATGAGCACCTCGCCGTCATCGGCCACCTTGCAATCGCAGCCGGGCAGCGGCCGCCCGACGGTGCCGAACTTGTGCTCCCGGAGCGTCGAGTAGGTGGCCACGGTCGCAGTCTCGGTCATCCCGTAGCCTTCGAGCACCGGGACGCCGCACGCGTAGAAGAATTCCAGGATGTCGCGCGCGATCGGCGCAGCGCCCGTGACCGCCTGGCGGACACGCCCCCCGAACACGGCGCGAACGTTGGCAAACACCTCCCGGTCGGCGAGCTCGAAGGCCTCCCGCATCTCGCTCGGCACCGGCGCGCCGCCGAGCTCGAGGTCGCGGACTTGCACGCCGAGCTTGACCATGCCCTGAAACTCCTCTGCCGAGAGCCGCTGCTTGATGCTGGTGGAGGCGAGCGTGTAGATCTTCTCGAAGATCCGGGGCACCGAGGGAAAGTAGGTGGGGCGGATCTCGTTGAGCTCGGCGACGATCTGCTTGGGGTCTCCGCCGAAGTAGGCGATCGCAGCCCCGATGTCGATCGTCAGCAGCTGCACGAGCAGCGCGAACGCATGCGCCAACGGCAGGTAGAGGTACACCGACTCGTCGCTGGACACGACGTCTCTGGCGAGGCACATGTCGAGCACGCTGCGATAGTTGCCGTGCGAGAGCACGCAGCCCTTCGGGGGGCCGGTCGTGCCCGAGGTGTAGATGAACGTGAAGGGATCCTCGGAGGACACGCCCTGGATGCGCTCGCGCAGCGCGGCGGGGTCGACGCTTCGGCCACGTTCGCGCACGGCGGCCAATGAGACCGCGTCGGCGACGTCGCCGGCATCGTCGACGACGATGATGGTCTGCAGGCTGGGCAGCTCGTCACGCAGTTCGACGATCTTGGCCACCTGTGAGGCGTCCTCGCACACGATTGTTCGGGCCCCGGAGTCCCCGACCACCCAGCGGCATTCCTCGGGCGAGTTGGTGGGGTAGACGGGAACGACGACGGCGCCGGCACTCGCGATGGCGAAGTCCGCGAACGTCCACTCCGGTCGCGTGTTGCAGAGGATGGCGACCCGATCACCCGGGTCTATGCCGAGATCGATGAGCCCGCGCGCGATCTCGGAGACGATTTCGCCGACCTCGCCGTAGGTGATCTCGAGCCATTCGCCGTCACGCTTGAAGCGCACCGCGGTGCGCTCGGCGTGCTGCTCGGCGGCGCTGGGCAGCAAGTCTGCGATCGTGGCCGAGCTCGTCGACGCTGCGACCGGTGTGTGGGTGGCCTCCATCGCCCTCTCCGATCTTGGCGGTAGCGACCGTAGTCTAGGTGCAGCCACCCGCCGAACGGCCGGCGGATCAGGACCGAAGGCCGAGGAGGTGGGTCAGACGCGGACCGCCTGAGCGGAACCCGACTGCGAAAGCTCTTGCAGGTTGTAAAGGAACAGCGTCTTGTCGATGCGGCCCTCGAAGATGGGGACGCCCATCTGCATGCACTTGGCGATGACCTCGCGCCGGTCCAAGCCTGCTTCGCGCGCGAGCTCAGTGGGCGTCAAGTGGATTGCCATCGATCAGACCCCTCTCGTAGCGGTTCTTCACCGAAGGTATATACCTTCGTGCGGATGGTCTCAATGGAAATGGCCGCATATTGCGGAGTTCAGCCCGCAGGCTACACCGGGTTGGGCAGGTCGATGAACTCGTGCCCCACCCCGAAGTGGTCAGCCACGCGCTCGCCGAGTGCGCGCACGCCGAAGGTCTCGGTGGCGTAGTGACCCGCCGCTATGAAATGCACGGACGCCTCGCGCGCGAGCGCCATGGCGGGCTCGGATGGCTCGCCCGTGAGGAAGGCGTCGAGACCCGCGGCCACGGCATCATCGAGGTTGCGCGCACCGCCGCCGGAGACCACCCCCACTCGCCGCACCCGCGCTGGTCCGCCATCGAATACCAGCGCTGCGCGACCGGTCAGGGCGTCGACCCGCGCAAACAGCTCGGTCGACGCGATCCCCTCGCCGGGGAAGTCGCCTGAGAACCCGATCGGACGGCCGCGATGCAGGCCGAAGGGCTCTCGCCCGACACAGCCCAGACCCTCGACGATGAGCGCGTTGTTGCCCACATCGGGGTGGGCGTCGAGAGGGAGGTGATAGGCCGCGAGGCCCACCTCGGCGTCGAGCAGCAGGCGAAGTCGCTCGGCAGCGCTCCGCGTCAATGCCCGCGACTGGCCCTCCCAGAACAATCCGTGGTGTACGAGGATCAGGTCCGCGCCGGCGCTCCGGGCCCGCTGGAAGAGCTCGAGCGAGGCCGATACGCCCGTGATGACGTGTTCGACATTCGTCCGGCCAGGTACCTGAAGCCCGTTCGGGCAGTGGTCCTCGAAGCGACTGGGCTCGAGCAGCCGCTCCAGGTAGTCGAGGATGTCGCTGTCGAGCGCCATTTCAGCAATGAAAAACAGATGGTTGGCACCGTCTTAGATAAACGCTACACTATGAATAAGCCAAGGTTGGTTTGGAAGCAGGGGCAGCGGGCACGGATGTCACAGGGGGTACTCGATGGACAGGGGAACAGGCGGGACCGCAATGCTGATCGCTCGCCCGCTGGGTGAGTTGGGCGATCACGCGCTCGTGGCGGAGATTCGCCGGGGCGACGAGCGGGCCTTTGAAGCCCTGTATGACCGGTATGTGCGCCGGATCACGGCCTATGTCAAGGGCATGGTCCACGACCACGGTCGTGCGGAGGACGTCACCCAGGAGATCTTCATGTCGGCGCTGCGCAGGATGCGGGAGACCGAGCGCCCGATCGCATTCAAGCCGTGGATCTATGAGATTGCCCGCAATGCGTGCATCGACCAGCATCGCCGCAGCAAGCGCTCCGAGGAGGTCTCCTACGACGCAGACCATAGGCTGGGCGGATCTGACCACCTGCGCCTGGTGACCACCCAACCGACGCCCGACGCGGCGGTCGATACCAAGCAGCAGCTCGATCACCTGTGCGGCGCCTTCGGTGGGTTGACCGAGAACCACCACGAAATCCTCGTCCTGCGTGAGCTCGAGGGAATGTCCTATCGCGAGATCGGCGATCGCATGGGCCTGACCCGTCCCGCGGTGGAGAGCACGCTGTTCCGGGCTCGCCGTCGTCTCACCGAGGAATACCAGGATCTGGCGAGCGGTCGTCGCTGCCAGCGGGTGCAAGCGATCATCGGCGCCGCCGCCGAGGGCATGCTCGGCGCTCGCGATCGCCGCCGCCTGGCTCGCCACGTCTCCTATTGCCAGACCTGCCGCCTACACGCCCGACGCGAAGGCGTACAAGACCTCAAGCCCGGCGGCGGTCTCCGCGCCCGGCTCGCAGCGCTTCTGCCGATCCCGCCTTTCCTGCGCGGAGGATGGGGCGGACCCGCAGCGACCGCCGGCGGCTGGTCGAGCCAGGCGTCGAGCACGCTGGCCCAGTGGACCGTCGCTGCCACCCCGGCCCTGGAGCCGGCAACGGCGGGATGGGCCAAGTCCGCCGCCACCGTCGTCACGATGGCGGCGCTGGGCATGGGGGCGAGCATGAGCAGCCACAGCGGCGCCATTACGAGCCTCCTACCGCCGGTGCGCAGCCACGTGGTGGGTCATGGCTCGCCGCACCCTGCTCGTACGGCTCACCCTCGGCCTTCGGCCACGCCAGCGCCCGGCACGCACGTCGGGCCCGTCCTCGGTACCGCCGCAGCGTCCGTCGCCACGGTGCCGATGGCCGCTCCGCCACGGCCGGGCCGATCAGGGGGAGAACCGGATCGGTCGTCTGACCGCGGGGCGTCTGGGCGCCTGCTCTCCACCACGTCCGACGGCGCAAGGGTACGGGGCGTCGCCGTCCCCGGCGCCGCCGTGGAGGTTGATGTCCACGACCCCGCACGGATCCTCGCGGGGCCCGGGCAGGAGCGGGGACCGTCGAACCCGCCCGGGATCTCGGTCGGCATCTCCACCCCCGTTGGCGGTACCGGCGCGGACGTCTCCCTGCCGGCGGTGAATCTGCCGGTCTCGCTTCCGACAGCGGAATCCACGGGCGCAGTGGTGGCGGGCGTACGCAGTGTGGCCGCGCCCCTGATCGGGGGGTAAGCCGAGCCAGAGGCTTGGTCGGATCCCATGCCCGCCGACGCGGGCGCGGCCTGTGGAATACTCAGGCGATCGGGGCGTGGCGCAGCTTGGTAGCGCGCACCGTTCGGGTCGGTGAGGTCCCCGGTTCAAATCCGGGCGCCCCGATTGTCACGTTCGCGGTGCCCTATTGGAGCTTCTTGCTCGGGGTATGTGCCATTCTCGCGGCGATGACGTACCGCCGCCGCCTCGTTGGGATGATCATCGCGGCGCTGAGCCTGGGCGTGGCGATGGGGGCACCGGCGGCCGGCGCCGCCGGCGTGCGCCTGACTCCGGTTGGCGGCGCCTTCGACCGTCCGGTGCACGTCACCGCCGCGCCCAACGATGGACATCGGACCTTCGTGGTCGAGCAGGCCGGACGGATCTGGGTGCTGCGAGACGGCGTTCGGCTCCCGACGCCGTTCCTCGACCTCACCGGGCAGGTCTCTCGCGTGGGGTCCGAGCGCGGCTTGCTCTCACTGGCCTTTGCTCCTGACTACGCGCGCACGGGGCGCTTCTACGTCGACTACACCGCTCGCCAAGGAGGCACGGTCAAGGTCGTCGAGTTCCGACGCTCTGGCGATCCCGATCGCGCCAACCCCGCGAGTGCACGGGACGTGCTCAGTCAGTTTCACCCCGATCGTCGACACAACGGAGGTCTTCTCCTGTTCGGGCCCGATCGTCTGCTCTACGTGGGCATTGGAGACGGCGGGGGGTCCAACGACCAGCACGGTAAGCGCGGCAACGGCCAGAACCTCGGAACGTTCCTGGGCAAGATCCTGCGCATCGACCCCCGCGCGACCAGCACGCGCCCCTACACGATTCCCACCAGCAATCCGTTCGTGCACCGCCGCGGGGCGCGTCGGGAGATCTACGCCTACGGGCTGCGCAATCCCTGGCGATTCTCGTTCGACCGGGCCACCGGCGATCTGGCCATCGGCGACGTCGGACAGGATCACTTCGAGGAGATCGATTTCGCTCGCCACGGCGGTGCCCGCGCAGCCAACTTCGGCTGGCGCCCCTTCGAGGGCAGATTCCGGCTCTACTCCAAGGAGCCCGCGAAGCGGGCCGTCGCACCCGTGCTGACCTACGCCCACACCGGCCATCGGTGTGCGATCACCGGCGGCTACGTCGTCCGCGATCCGCGACTGAAGGACCTGGTGGGTCAGTACGTCTACGGTGACTTCTGCACGGGGCAGCTGCGCAGCGTGCGGCTGCGCCCCGGCCGTGCGGCCGGCGATCGGTCCGC
>JALYZC010000073.1 GCA_030945905.1 Actinomycetota bacterium | reverse complement strand
GGGTGTGGCTACTTCAGGACGAGTTGGAATGGCCTGGTAATCAGCGGTTTTTGGCGTTGCGGGGTGGGTCTTGGGGTGCGTTCAGCCCGGGGTTATCGCCGGGTTGGGGCGATAACCCGGGTTTGAGCGTTGCTTAGGCGGCCCGGCGGCGGGGGCGGTCGGGGCCGTGGAGGGGTCGCTCGCGGCCGGCGAGGGTCTGCTGCGCGGCGTGGTGTGAGAGGTCGCGCATCTCGTTGAGGATCTGTTCGAGCGCGTGGCGGTTGGCGATCCACTCGCGGTAGAGGGCGGCGTCTTCGCTGGGTAGCAGCCGGGAGACGGTGCGGCCGGCGTGCTTCCAGGAGAGCTGCCAGTAGGGCCCGTGGCGCTGGTCGGGGTCCGCGCAGCGGCAGTTGGGGTTCTTGCAGCAGCGGTAGCGGCAGACGAGCGATCCCTCGCAGGTGAAGCCGATCGCGGCCAGCCTCGCTTTGGCGGCCTGGTAGTCGGCGGTGACGCGGTCCAGATCGGACGGTGGTTCCGTCATCTACCAGCATCATACTGGTAGCCCGGATGGAGGATCGGGCTTCTCCGGGCAGCGGGATCGAGGCGTTCCAGGACCTGGAGCGCTATCTGTCAGGGCAGGCAGCAGCGAGCGCCGGGCTCTCGGAGCTCGACCGCGAGTCAGAGCGCCGCGGCCGTGAGATCCTGCGGCTCGCGTTGCAGGCACACATCGACGCGCGCGGCGACGGCGACGTGGGTGAGGCGATCGTGCTCGAGGGCGATGACGGGCCGGTCCGGCTGGCCTACAAACGCGTTCACACTCGCCCGCTGGTGACGTTGTTCGGCGAGATCACGGTCACGCGGATCGGGTACGGCGCTCCGGGCCGCGAGGCGATCCATCCGTTGGATGCGGAGCTGGTGCTGCCCGGGCGGCTGTGGAGCTACGAGTGCCAGCGCCGACTGATCCGCGCGGTGATCTGCGGCCCGTTCGACGAGGCGATTACGCTTGTGGCCGAGATCACCGGCACCACGATCCCGAAGCGCTCAGCCGAGCAGCTCGTCCAGGAAGCCGCAGTTGACTTCGAGAGCTTCTACGCCGCTCGTGCCGCCGCCCAGGTCGGCCCGGCCGACGGGGAGATCCTCGTCGGCGCGATCGACTGCAAGGGCATCCCGATGGTCAAGCCCGAACGCGCGCTGCGGGTCGTGCGCAGAGGCAAGGGCGAGAAGGCCAACAAGAAACGGATGGCGACCGTCGCCGCCGTCCACAGCCAACCACCGATCGTGCGCACCCCGAAGGAGGTGATCGACAGCCTGTTCGCCACCGACGCTGCGGCCGAGCGCCCGAAGCGCCCGAAGCCGACCCACAAGCGCGTATGGGCCAGCCTGACCGCCTCAAAGGACACGTTCATCGCTGACGTCAAGGCCGAGATGACCCGCCGCGACCCCGAGCACGAACGGACCTGGGTGATCGTCACCGACGGCGAACGTGCGCTCCAGCGCCGCGTCATCGCAAGCTTCGAGAACGTCACGCTCGTGCTTGACCTGCTGCACGTGCTCGAGAAGCTCTGGAAAGTCGCTCACGCCCTACACCCAGAAGGCAGCCCCGAAGCCGAAGCGTTCGCCCGCCAGCGGACCGAACGGATCCTCTGCGGCATGACCGGCCAAGTCGTCAAAGGACTCCGCCAGACCGTCACCAAACGCCGGCTCACCGGCCAGAAAGCCAAGACGATCCACGGCGTCTGCGACTACCTCTACCGCAACCGCGAACGGATGCGATACGACGAGTACCTACGCAACGGCTGGCCGATCGCGTCAGGCACCGTCGAGGGCGCCTGCAAGAACTTGATCCGCGACCGGTTCGAACGCTCAGGCATGCGCTGGACGATCCCGACCGCCGAAGCGCTCCTCAAACTCCGAGCCGCCCACCTCTCCGGCGACCTCACCCACTACTGGAAGCACCACATCCAGCTCGACCAGCAACGGCTACACCGCAAGGACTCCTGGCAACTCGTCCTGAAGTAGCCACGCCCAA
>JALYZC010000059.1 GCA_030945905.1 Actinomycetota bacterium | reverse complement strand
CCACAGCACGGCGCGGCGGCCGCCGAGGCCGTCGCACGCGCCCGCCCAGGCCAGCAGCTCGAGCGACGAGCGGGCGGCATCACCGCGAGCGGCCACCTCGGCGGCGCCGGCAAATGGGCCGGCCCGGCGACGGGCGGCGACGAGCGCCTGCACCTCCGCTCTTCGCACGCCGGCGACGTAGCCCAGGCCGATGCGCACGCGCGGTACGCCGTCCTCGTCCACCTCCATCGTGCACTCGGCCTCGCTGGCGTTGACGTCGGCGCGCAGCACCTCGATTCCCCGTCGCTGGGACTCGTGGGCCAGCGCGTCGGGCGGGTAGAAGCCCATCGGTTGCTCGTTGAGCAGCGAGCACAGGAACTCCGCCCCGTAGTGGACTCGCAGCCAGGTCGACTGGTAGGCCAGCAACCCGAAGGCGGCGCCGTGGGCCTTGGGGAAGCCGAAGCCCGAGAAGCCCTTGACCATGCTCCACACCGCCTCGGCGACCGCGGGCTCGACGTCGCGCTCGATCGCCCCGGCCACGAAGTCACAGTGATAGCGCTCCATCGCCGCCTCCGAGCGCCGGCGACTCATCACGCGCCGCAGGCCCTCGGCCTGCCCCACCGAGAAGCCGGCGAAGGCCATCGCCACCTCGATCACCTGATCTTGGAAGATGATCGTGCCCAGCGTGTCGCGCAGGACCGGCTCGAGCGAGGGGTGCAGGTAGGGAATCGCGTAGTGGGGGTCTTCTCGCAGTCGCTGGCGGCGCTCGATGTAGGGGTTGACCGCTCCTCCCTGGATTGGCCCGGGGCGGACGATCGCCACCTGGATGGTCAGGTCGTCGAGCGTCTCCGGGCGCGTACGGCGCAGCGACTGCATCTGCGCGCGGCTTTCGATCTGGAACACGCCGGTGGTCTCGGCCGCCTGGATGGCGGCGTAGGTGGGCGGATCGTCGTAGGGGATCCTGGAGAGGTCGATCCGCTCGCCCCGGGTCCGGGCGATCAGCTCCACACAGCGCTCGACCGCCGAGAGCATGCCCAGCCCGAGCAGGTCGATCTTGAGAAAGCCCGCATCGGCGCAGGAGTCCTTGTCCCACTGCGCGATCTGGCGCCCCTCCATCGCCGCCGGCACGACCGGGCAGCAGTCGACCAGCGGTCGCGTGGCCACGATCATCCCCCCGGGATGCTGGGAGAGGTGACGCGGCAGCCCGTGCGCCTCGGCGGCCAGCGCCACCAGCCAGGGCCAGCGGCCGGTGGCCCCCCGCCGGTCGCCGAGCGCAGAGGTGACGTCGCGCCCGACGTCCCGGGCGGAGAAGCCCTCCGAGCCCCGGGCCACCCGCTCGATCTCTCCCGGCGGCAGGCCCAAGGCCCTGCCCAGATCGCGGATCGCCCCGCGGGCGCGATAGGTGGGAAAGGCGGCCACGAGGGCCGAGCGCTCGTGCCCGTAGCGCTCGTGCACGCGGGGGATCAGCGTCTCGCGGATATCGCGCGGGAAGTCGAGGTCGATGTCGGGCAGCGCGGTGAGCTCCTCGTTGAGGAAGCGCCCGAGCAGGAGCTGGTTGCGGATCGGGTCGACGTGTGAGAGCCCGACTAGGAAACAGACTAAGGAAGAGCAAGAGGAGCCCCGCCCCCGCCCGGGCGGCAGCAGTGCGCGCGCGGTATCGGGCCCGCGCACCTCCACTGCCACCTCGCGCGCCAGTTCGAGCATGTCGCGGTGCAGAAGGAAGAAGCCGGCCAGCCCGAGCGACTCGATCACCCGCAACTCTTCCTCCAGCCGCGCCGCCGCGCCCTCACGCAGGGCAGCCGGCTCGTCGGCGTAGCGCGTGTCCAGGGCGGCCCGGCAGCACTCGGCCAGCGCTCGGTCGGCGCTCGCGTCCTCGGCGCCCGGGTAGCGGTAGCCCAGGTCGGCCAGGAGGTCGAAGCGCAGCCGCTCGGCCAGCCGCGCGGACTCAGCCACCGCGTCGGGGTGCTCCTCGAAGCGTGCGGCCATCGCCGCCGGCGAGGCCAGCACGTGCGACCAGTTCCCGCGGCGCCGGGGCTCGCACGCGTCCAGCGTGGTGTGGTGGCGCACGGCGACGAGGGCGTCCTGGAGGGGGGCGCGGGAGCGGGCGTGGGCATGCACGTTGCCGGTGGCCACGCAGGGCACGCCCAGGCGCCGGGCCAGCTCGCGCCGGCGGCGCTGGCGCGCGCGGTCGCGGGGATGGAAGGGCCGCTGGAGCTCGACCCGGAGGTGATCGCGGCCGAAGGCGTGGCGCAGCCGCCGACCGGTGGCCTCGTCCTCCACGCCCCGCGCGGCGCAGCCTGTGAGGCAGACCAGACCCTCGGCGTGGGCGAGGACGTCGTCTAGCGCCACGTGCGGCTCGGTCGCCGGCGCCCCTGGCCGCCCCTCGCGCGTGTGCGCGTGTGCGCGTGTGATGAGGCGGCAGAGGCTGGACCATCCGCGCGCGTCCTCCACCAGCAGGGTGAGATGCCGACCATCGTCAAGGTCGAGCTCGGCGCCGTGGATCGCCCGCAGCCCCAGGCCCTGCGCCGCCTGCGCGAGCTCCATCGAGCCCGAGAGCGAGTTGTGGTCGGTCAGGGCGAGCGCGTCGTAGCCCAGCTCCAGCGCGGCCGGCACGAGCTCATCGGGCATCGAGGCGCCGTCGAGGAACGAGTAGGCGGAGTGGCAGTGCAGCTCGGCGTAGGCCATGGACACGAACACATGTTCGCATCCGGTGCAGATGGTCAGCCGGCTACAGCCCGTACTTCTCCAGCAGCCGCAGCCACACCTCGCTGCGCGTGGGGAAGGCGGGGATGGCGTGCCAGAGCCGGTGCATCGGCACCTCGCCGACCACGGCGATCGTCGCGGCGTGCAGGAGCTCCGCGACGTCGGGACCGGTGAAGGTGGCGCCGACGATCACCTGGCGCTCCTGCTCGACGATGATCCGCGCCAGGCCTTCCGCCCCCCGGCCGTTGAAGGAGGCGCCGGCGACCGCGCCGGGCGGGTGGTCGACGATCCGGACCTTGAGACCCGCCTGCTCGGCGCTGGCCGTCGTGTGGCCGACCGCGGCGACCTGGGGATCGGTGAACACCACGCGGGGGGAGAGCGGACCGTCGGTCGTGGCCCGCGCCTCGCGGCCGAGGATCACGTCGGCGGCGACCCGGGACTGGTACTTGCCC
>JALYZC010000051.1 GCA_030945905.1 Actinomycetota bacterium | reverse complement strand
TCATGGAACCAAGGAGGCGGAACATTGAAGTGGTCGAGTTCTGGCTGACGGACGACCAGCGTCGGCGCGTCCGGCTCAGGGAGGCACCGACATACGACCTCAGCCGCGGTGCCCAGGTCATCGTGGGGGAGCAAATCTCCGCAGAGGAGGCGCTCCAGATCGCCGCCCGCGTGCCATCTGAGCCGGAGGGGGCGGACGAACTCCAATTGTTCAAGGACTCAGGGGCAACTACGGGAGGCACCCCAGGGGCGTAGGAAGAAGGCGCCCACGAGGGATCACGGGCCCGGGGGGGCCGTCGTGCTGGGCAGAACAGGAAACCAGCGGGGGCCGCCTCTTGGCGCGAACACGAAGGACTGCACCGGTCCCCTGCGGGACCCGCCGCACGTACGCTCGCATCAAAATGTTCACGTTGAGGCGCCGGAGACGCTGGCGCGTAGGCGCTGGAAGAGGGTTGGCTTTCAGCGCGGAGGGTCTGGTGCCGCAGTATCTATGGGCCGACGAGCCGCACTGAAGTCGACCTTGAAGCCCTGAGCGAGGGTATTCGCGATGTGCGAGGCGGTACGGCCCGAGCTTCTCCACGAGAGTCGAAGGACCAAAAACCATGTCCCCAACCGTGTCCCTGACTCAACAGATCTGACCCGACCTAACCTGATCGAGCCAAACTGAAAGCCCTGCAAATCGGCCTATTCTTGCTTCGCATCCAGCGACTTCAAAACCGGCAGGGCCGGGCAACCCCCGGCTTGGATGGTTCGATTCCATCGCCGCTCCGTCCCTGCAACTAGACAGTTTGGGCGATTTTCGGGAACGTGCCGTTGGTGGGCTGACGTAAGGGTTCGAGCACCCAGCGGCTGTCCGAGTCCGCCCGGCCGCGGAACTCGGCGACGAACAGCCAGTCCGCGCCCAGTCGCTCCACGACCCAACCAACGGAGAACCGCATGCAGATCACGAAGAACGGCATCGAGACCACGCCTGGGCCAAGCGACTGGTTCACCGGCGCGGTGTACATCGACACGGTCGCGGCGCCGTCCGGTCCGTCGCGTCTGTCGGCGAGCAGCGTCCATTTCACGCCGGGCGCGCGGACCGCATGGCACACCCACCCCAACGGCCAGACCATCTATGTCACCGAGGGCGTCGGCCTGTGCCAGCGTCGCAACGGCCCGATCGAGGTCATTCGCCCCGGCGACCGGGTTTTCTTCGAGCCCGGAGAATCCCACTGGCACGGCGCCGCCCACACCCGCTTCATCACCCATCTCGCCATGCTCGACGTCGACGGAGACGGCACCGCCGCTACCTGGGGGGACCACGTCACCGATGACGAGTACAACGCCGCACCGGCGTCGTAGTCGCCGGCGGACCGTCGTCCGGGCTGCTTTCGCTGGTCCGAGCGGTCTACTGTCACGAGGCAACTCGTCGACGAGTACCTGAACCCAGGAGGAGTGCAATGAATCTGCCGCCGATCGTGTCGACGCCGGAGTGGGAAGCCGCCCGCGAGGAACTGCTCGTCAAGGAGAAGGAGCTCACCCGCGCCCGCGACGCGCTGGCCGCCGAGCGCCGCCGGATGCCGATGATGGCCGTGGAGAAGGAGTACACCTTCGATAGCCCGGGCGGCCCGGTGAGCCTGCTCGAGCTCTTCGACGGACGGCGTCAGCTCATCGTCTACCGCTTCTTCTTCGAGCCCGGTGTGGCCGGCTGGCCGGAGCGAGGCTGCGGTGGTTGCTCCTTCCTCGCCGACCAGGTAGCGCACCTCGCCCATCTCAACGCTCGCGACACCACCCTCGCGTTCGTTTCGCGTGCGCCGCAGGCGGAGATCGACCGCTGGAAGGCGCGGATGGGTTGGGAGCTCCCGTGGTACACGCTCACTGACGACTTCGACGCCGACTTCGGCGTCGACGAGTGGCACGGCACCAACGCGTTCTTCCGCGACGGCGAGCGGATCTTTCGCACCTACTTCGTCAACAATCGCGGCGACGAGGCGATGGGGAGCACCTGGAGCTACCTCGACCTGACAGCGCTCGGGCGTCAGGAGACGTGGGAGGACTCACCGTCGGGCTACCCGCAGACCCCGCCGTATCAGTGGTGGAGCCTCCACGACGAGTACGGCACCGCCGCCTGATCGCTCCGTTCATCGCCCAGACCCTGGACGCCTGAAGCACAGTTCCCCACGGGGAGCGGCACGGCGGTGCGGCTGCTTTAGGGGGTCCCCCGAACCTGGACGAATATACGAGTTAGCGGACGCTGTTTGCTGCCGATAACTGAGGGAAGGCCTTGGGAGGCCAGGTGAGCGCCGCCGAACGACGCCGGTAGGGGGTCGAGCGCACGGCGCGAATCGAATGCTGGTCAGGAGATGCGATGGAAGGCTCTGCCGAACAGGGGCTGGTAGGTCCGCTGGGCGCCAAATACGAGAGCGAATGCGCCCGCCGGCGTGCGCCTCGGCCGCACCGCGGCGTGCTCATCGCAAGGTGTGTCTCGTGATCGCCGAGACCGCCACCCGGCTGGCGCGTGCGGTGGAGTCCCGCGACGCCGTGACCGCCGGCCATGTCGAGCGCATGAGCCGTCACTGTCGCCTGCTGGCCGATGGCGCGGGGCTCGATGGTGAGCTCTGTGAGCGGATCGAGGTCGCCAGCCGCTTGCATGACGTAGGCAAGCTGGGCGTACCCGACTCCGTGCTGCTGAAGGCCGGCAAGCTTGACGCGGAAGAGTGGACGGCGATGGAGCGCCATACGACCGCGGGGCACGATCTGCTCGCCGGGTCTGGCGATGAGCTGTTGGAGCTGGCCGCTGCGATTGCGCTCAGCCACCACGAGCGTGTCGACGGTACGGGCTACCCGGAGGGCCTGGCGGGCCAGCGCATACCGCTCGAGGCGCGGATCGCCGCGATCGCCGATGTCTTTGACGCCCTGACCTCCGACCGTCCCTACCGCGCCCGGTTCGCCGTCTCGGAGGCGCTCGACGTGATGGACAGGGAGCGCGGGACACACTTCGACGCCGAGCTGTTTGACCTGCTCTCAGAGACCGTTCCACAGCTCGAGGCCCAACGCGACACGAGCTGGGGTGAGCCGGCGTCTGGCGCCACCGGAATCCTGACGGACGAGGACGCGGCCGCCTCGCACCAGGACGAGATGAGCGCCGAGCGCGACCGGGTCGCCTCCGAACGCGACCAGGAGGCTTCTGACCGCAACCAGGCTGCCTCTGACCGCGACCAGGCCGCCAGCCAGGCATGGCTCGCCCGGGGTGGCGATATGGCGCTGCACGAAGCGGGCCAGCGGGCCCGTGACCAGGACACCTTTGGACGCAAGCGCGCGTCGGCGCTGCGGGCGAGCACGGCGCAGGACCGCGCCGCTACTTCAGAGGCGCGTGATCTGACGGCGATTGCGCGCGACCGAATCGCCGTGCAGCGCGACGAGGCGGCCCGGCTGCGTGACCACCTGGCCGACGTGCGAGACGCGGAGATCGCGGGGCATGAGGCCGAGCGCGAGGGCCACCCGCGGGTTGCTCTCGACAGGGGAGCTCTTATTCGACAGGCCGCGCGAGATCGTCAGTGGGCGGCTGATGAGCGCGTGCGCGCCGCGGCGTACCGCGAAGCGGCGGTGCAGGAC
>JALYZC010000089.1 GCA_030945905.1 Actinomycetota bacterium | reverse complement strand
AAGTTCTCGATCGCCGGCCACGAGGGCTACATCACCGCCGGCATGTACGAGGACGGCACGGTCGGGGAGATCTTTCTCACCGACATCGGCAAGGAGGGCTCGACGCTGCGCGGCATGATGAACGCCTACGCGACGTCGATCTCGATCGCGCTGCAGTACGGGGTGCCGCTCGAGACGCTCGTGCAGAAGTTCAGCTACATGCGCTTCGAGCCCGAGGGGATCACCCAGAACCCGGAGATCCCGTTCGCCAAGTCGCTGCCCGACTACATCATGCGCTGGCTCGCCTCGCGCTTCCTGGACACCGACATCCAGGAGGAGCTGGGAATCCTCACGCCCGAGGTCCGCGCGCGAAAGATGGCCGAGGAGAGCGCGCTGAGCGGGCGCGGCGACACCGCCGGTCCGGAGGTGACGTCGGGCAATGTTGGGAACGGAGGCAACGGGGGCAACGGGGGCGGCAGGTCGGTGGCGGCCGCAATGACCGACACCCCGCCGGTGCAGCCGGTGGCCATGAAGGGCCTCGACCTGGGTCCCGCCTGTGCGCAGTGCGGCGGCATGATGCAGCGCACCGGCTCCTGCTACACGTGCTCGAGCTGCGGGAATAACACAGGCTGCGGGTAGCAGCCGCGGTCGCGCCGGTGGTGGCGGTGCGGGCCTCGACCTCAGCGCTTCAACTTGCGCCAGCCTCCGGCGCGGTTGTTGGCGATGATCTGTTTGAACATCGCAGTCAACGCGTCCGCGTTGATGGTCTCATCCTCGCGGATGGCCACCGTGCGGGCGGTCTTGTTCTCGTGGCCGCCGGTGATGATGCCCTCCGGATCGGGGACGATGGCGCCGTCGTAGAGAAACACGTTGACGTGGTCCTTGGCGGCCAACAGCGCGCAGACATTGCCCTCAAGGACAAAGTACGGACGGTCGGTGCGCTTGATGGTTTCGGTGACCTCCGGGTCGGCGGCGTGGACCAGATCCCGGACCTCGCGGCAGACCGCCTGCTGCCGCTCGGGTAGGGCACCGATGTAGGCACCAACGCGGGGGTCGGCAACGTCAGCCACGGTCGATGCACGATAGGGCCTCTGTGCACCCCCCTGGTGACACGAGGTGCGCCACATCCGTGAGGCACGGACGAACGAGCCGCCTTCTCGGTGCCGGGCGACCTAGCCGGCTGCCTCCATTTGACTGCGCAGCTTGTCTAATCCCAGGCGCATCCGTCCCTTGACGGTCCCTTCGGGCAGGGCGAGCTGTGTGGCGATCTCGCTATGGTCGTCAACTCGTCGAAGAACGCCAGCGTTATGACTTCGGCCTGGGGGTGGCCGAGTTGAGCCTCGACCCTGGGTCATTGCGGTCGTCCCAGCGGCCGGATCCGGATGGCGGTGACCGAGTATCACCTGCGGCGGCGGGCAAGCAGCAACGAATGAGTAGCGGACACGGTTAGCTGCTTGCCCTACTCGGCACGCTCCACCCTGGCAAGCGCGGCGCGCGTCGCCTCGCTGAGATCGGGTGCCGCGATGTCGACTCCAGCCGGGAGCTCCACGTGGAGGTCGGCGGAGGGATCGAGGCGGACCCGGCCCTGCCGCGGGCGGCACTCGAGTACGTGCCCGCCGCGATCACGGCTGATGGTGATGAAGTGCCAGTGATAGCCGGTGATCTCGATCCCCTGGCTGTAGTCGGGAAAGCGAAACCCGACGAGGGAACCCTCGACGTGGGTCAGCTCGAAGACGTGCTGGTCGGCCACGACATCGGAGAGGGGGCGGTACGGGGGCTCCTGCTTGGGCACGGAGCGCGCCTTGACGAGGTCGAAGGTGCCGTCAACGCGCAACGTCAGCGCCACCGCGCCCGCCGGCGCATGGCGCTCGAGCTCCGCCAGCAATCCGTCGTGCCCCATGGCGCCGGTCAGCTCGAACTCAACGGTGGGCCTAAACCAGTCCACCACCGCGAACGGGGTCCGCGCCGAGGCCTCGATCTCGTGGATCGCGCCATCGTGGTCCGCGCGGAAGAAGCGGCCGTCGAGGGCGATCATCTCCCCGTCGAGCCCGTTGAGCGTGCCGAGACCCAGGTCGCCGTGTTCGGCCAGCTCGCCGAAGGTCGCGTCGCCCTCATAGGCGCCGTCAAGCAGGGCGCCGACGGTCGACGCCTGAAACAGGACGTGCGGCTCGTGCTCGGCGTGAAGGTCGCGCCGGCGCAGGAACTCCACGTGGAGGCCCTTGATCATCACCTCGTCGAGCACGGCCTTCTACCGTAGTGTGACCTGCCGGGATGACGACTGCCCGGTCCGACACTCGCAGCCGGTCGTCCGATGCGGCAGTGCTCGAGATCGATACGCCGCATGGTCCGGCGAGGGCGCACCTGCAGGTCCCGGTCACGCCGATCGGCGCGCTGGTCCTCGGTCATGGCGCCGGTGGCGGGGTGAGCGCGCCGGATCTCGTTGCGGTCACCGAAGTAGCCCGTTCGGCGGGATTTAGCGTCGCGCGGATCGAGCAGCCCTACCGGGTGGCTAGACGACGCTCACCGGCGCCCGCCCACCAACTCGATGAGTCCTGGAGGGCGGCGATCGAGCACCTGCGCAGCCGGGAACTGCGCGCGCTTGCGCTGATCGTTGGCGGGCGCTCCTCCGGCGCCCGTGTGGCGTGCCGGACCGTGGGTGACACCGGTGCGGTGGCCGTGCTCTGCCTGGCGTTTCCGCTGCACCCGCCGGGCCGACCGGAAAAGACCCGTCAGCCCGAGCTCGACGCCGTGCGAGCGCCGGCGCTCGTGGTACAGGGTGCGCGAGATCCATTTGGCATCCCGGCCGCCAGAGCGGGCCACACCGTGGTCACGGTGTCCGGCAACCACAGCCTCAAGGGCGACCTCGACGCGGTCGCGGCCGCGGTGCGGGACTGGCTTGCCCGCATCACAGCTGGCCTCGAGGCGAAGCCCAGCCGCCCCGCCGGCTGATCAGGGCGGGGCCGTCGCAGCGGTAGTGGCCCCGCTCCGCTCGCCCCCGATCGCTCAGCGCGAGGGTCGCCAGCAGCGCATCGTCCGCTGCACCTGGTCGGGCGCGAGGCCGGCCGGGGCGAGCGGGCTCGGACCGTCGCGCCGCGTCCGCAGGCCATCGGTGAGGATCCCCAGAAAGCGCCGCCAGACCCCCGGGTCGACGCCACGCGTGCAATCGCTGAGCGAGCCGAGCATGAGCTGGATCAGCGGTAAGTCGGTCGGCTCGAGGTCTGGCCGCAACGTCCCCTGTTCCTGCGCCCGTGTGACGAGGCGGGTGACGAGGGGGAACATGCGCTCGCGCGCCCGGCCGACGCGCTCCAGTCCATGCGCCCCGGAGAGCGCGACCTCCTTGAGCCCGCGATCATCCGCGTGGGCTGCCGTCGCCGCCTCCAGGAAGCTCACCAGCCCCTCCCAGGCGTCCTCACAGCGCAGCGCGGCCTCAGCGAGCGCGACGACCTCGCCGATGCGCTCCTCGAACAGCGCGTCGATGAGCCGCTCCTTGTCGGGAAAGCGCCGGTAGACCGTCCCAACGCCGACGCCGGCCCGTCGCGCGATCTCGTCGAGCGTCACCGCCAGGCCTTCTTCGGCGAACGCGTCGCGGGCGGCCTCGAGGATGCGCTGGCGGTTGCGCTCCGCGTCGCGGCGCAGCGGCCGGTCGTGAAGGGATGGAGTGCTCATGACCGGTTGATTCTAGGTAAGCGGAGACATACTCTCCGCTTGTGTGCTACGGTTCGCCTCAACTAGAGATCTCTCCTCCATTTGGAGCCTAGCACTCCACATAGCCCGAAGCGAGGTATCACCGCATGCTCGAACCCCAGGCCAATCCCCATCACGCCAAGCGCTGGCTCATCCTCGGCGTCATCGCGATCGCCCAGCTCATGGTGGTCCTCGACGCGACTATCGTGAACATCGCGCTGCCCTCGGCTCAGCACGGGCTTGGCTTCGGCGACGACGCACGCCAGTGGATCGTCACGGCCTACGCGCTCGCCTTCGGCAGCCTGCTGCTGCTCGGTGGCCGCATCGGCGACCTCATCGGGCGCAAGCGCGTCTTCATCATCGGCCTGCTCGGCTTCGCGGGCGCGAGCGTCCTCGGCGGGTTCGCCCAGAGCTTCGGCGTGCTCGTCAGCGCCCGTGCGCTGCAGGGAGTCTTCGGCGCGCTGCTCGCCCCCGGCGCGCTGTCGCTGCTGACCACGACCTTCACCAAGCCCGAGGAGCGCGCCAAGGCATTTGGCATCTTCGGAGCGGTCGCCGTCGGCGGGGCCGCCATCGGCCTGCTGCTCGGCGGCATCCTGACCGAGTACCTGAGCTGGCGCTGGTGCCTGTACGTAAACCTGCTGATCGCGGTCCCGGCGGCCCTGGCGGCGGCCGCGCTGCTGCACAACGAGGTTCCGGCCACCAGGCCCAAGCTCGACATTCCCGGCACGGTGACCGCCACCACCGGCCTGTTCGCGATCGTCTACGGCTTCTCCAACGCGCAGACCCATAGCTGGAGCGCCCCGCTGACGATCGGCATGCTCATCGCAGGCGTCCTACTGCTTGCCTGCTTCGTGGCGATCCAGAGCCGCAGCGCCCACCCGCTGCTGCCCCTGCGGGTAGTGCTCGACCGCGACCGCGGCGGGTCCTTCCTCGCCATGGTCCTCGCCGGGTCGGGCATGTTCGCCGTCTTTCTGTTCCTGACGTTCTACATGCAGCAGACGCTGCACTTCTCGCCGATCAAGACCGGCCTTGCGTTCCTGCCGATGACCGGCACGATCATCATCGCCGCCACGAGCGCGTCGACGAAGCTCCTGCCGAAGATCGGCCCCCGCCCGGTGATCGGCACCGGCATGGTCATCGCGTCGGCCGGGCTCGTGACGCTCACCGGCGTGGGGGTTGACACCGCGTATGCGACGCACGTCCTACCCGGGCTGCTGATCATGGGCTTCGGCATGGGGCTCGTATTCAGCTCAGCGATGGCGACGGCGACCTTCGGCGTGGAGCCCAAGGACGCCGGGGTGGCATCGGCGATGGTCAACACGATGCAGCAGGTCGGGGGGTCGATCGGAACGGCGCTGCTCAGCACGATCGCGGCGTCGGCGGCGGCCGGCAACCTCGCAGGGCGCGTGCGGAGCCCGGCCCTGATCTCGGAGGCCGCGGTTCACGGCTACACGACCGCGTTCTGGTGGGCGGCAGCGATCTTCGCCATCGGCGCCGTGCTGTGCACCGCGCTGCTTTCGAGCCGCAGCCGCGCGGTAGCGGCGCCCGGTGCCGAGCCGGCGCTGGCGCACTCCTGACTGGGCGTGCCACATGGGGTCTCCACCCCATTGAGGAGTAAGCCGCCCACGCCGACATCTCTCTTGCACGCCCCTCCGGAAAGGACCTCGCATCGTGATCACCATCGTGGGCATCATCGTCGTGGCGGCACTGGTCGCCTTCCTGGTCATGAACCGGCGCCGGACCCCGGCCTAAGCCTCGCGCAGCACGCAGCACTGAGCCAGTTGCCAAAGGAAAGAGGCGCGCCCACATTGTGGGGGCGCCTCTTCGTACGTCGTGAAACCGTTGCCGGTGCCTATTACGCCGCGTCGCGCAGCGCTGCCAGCTCCGGAAGGTCGGCGAGACGGCGCAGGGCTTGGGTCTCAAGCTGCTGCGTACGCTGGCGGGTGATCCCGAGCCGCTTGCCCGCCTGGGCCAGCGACTGCGGGGCCTCCTCGCCCGTGCCGAAGCGCAGCTCGATGACATTGCGCTCGCGCTCGGGAAGGATCGCCAGGGCAGCCTTGACCACGTCGCGGCGTGCGCTCTCCTGCGCCGACTCCTCCGGCCCCCGCTCCTCTCCGAGCGGGATCAGGGCGCCCAGCGTGGTGTCGCCGTCCTCGCCGACCGGCTGGTCGAGGCTGGTGACCGCCCGGTTGGCGGCCTTGACCTCGAGCACCTGGTCGAGTGGCAGCTCGGCGTTCTCGGCGATCTCCTCATCGGTGGGCTCGCGGCCCAGCCGACTGGTCAGCTCGCGCTCCACCCGGCCGACCTTGCGCGCGCGCTGGCCGACGTGGACGGGCAGGCGGATCGTCCGGCCGCTGTTCTCCAGCCCGCGCTGGATCGACTGGCGAATCCACAGCGTCGCGTAGGTCGAGAACCGGAACCCCTTGCGCCAGTCGAACTTCTCCGACGCGCGGATGAGCCCCAGCATCCCTTCCTGGACGAGGTCGGCCAGCGGCAGGCCCTGGCCGAGGTAGCGGCGGGCGTTGGAGACGACCAGTCGCAGGTTGGAGTTGACCATGCGGTTCTTTGCCTCGAGATCGCCGCGTTCGATCCGCTTGGCGAGCTCGATCTCCTCGGCTGGAGCGAGCAGGGGCCAGCGCCGCGACTCGGCAAGCAGCTGCGCGACCGCATCCTGCGTCTCGGCAGGAACCTGGAGGATGGAGCTGTTGTGCGTGATGTCCATATTTCGTTCCTTCGCAAATCCGATTTCTATCGTCGGGATTTTAGCGCGCGCTAGTTGTCTCGTCAACTAGCGCGCGGCTTTACACCGTGATCGTTCGCCCCGTCGGCGAGCGGGATCGACCCCGAACAGAAAGGTACGGCGCAGAGCCCGATTGGTTTCACGCAACCGGTACGAAGATCCTCACCCGGTTGATTCGCTGCGGAGCGACTTTCGGTTCAGTCGCGGTCGTACCCGTAGCGCCAGAAGCTCGCTCGCTTCTTGGCGCCATCCCAATTCAACCCGAGGTGCACGTGGTCGAGGTGCTCGATGGTCCGCCTGATGGGCTTGCGCTTGCGGCCGTGCGGGCGATGACGGCACAACCCGTAGCGCCCCATCCCGAGGCCGTCAGCCTGCCAGATTCGACAGTTGAAGATGATCTCCTGCAAGCCCATGCGGCGCGCCAGCGCAAACGGACGTCCCTGCCCGTCCCGTGCGAGCAATCGGGCGATCAGCCTGTCCGCCGCCGCCTTCTCCCCGGGGATTGCCGCGTCGAGGCGCCAGTCGAGCGCCCGGCCCTCGGCGTGCAGGCTCCACTGCTTCGTGTTCTCGACATGGCGGCAGTCGAGGATGCCCCAGGACGCTCCGATCCAGTGGCGGGCCATCCAGCTCTCGAGCGCCAAGGCGCCGGGCTGTGGACGCTTGGCGCAGCCGAGCGCGTCGTCGCTGCGCAGGGCCTCCAGGGGCCGGGAACCCAGCGACACCCGGGCAAGGCCGCTAGCCGGCACGGCGAGCAGGCACACGCCCGCGACGAGAAGCGCAACCGCGAGAGTGCCAGAGGGACGCGAGACCATGATCGAGTGCGGGCGTCGGGTGGAAAAACGCCGAGGGTGCGGGTTCTTTGCCGGGTTCGTCTTGACCCCTGGGCAGGGTAGCGGTTGCATGGCCCGCGACTCGTACGCCTCGCGCGGACGCCAGCCGTGACCGTCCGGACACCTCCCGCCCACATCTACACGAGCTCGCTCACGCGTCGCCAGCGGGCCTGGACGCGCTCGCGGCGCAAGCTGACGCGAGCTCTCGCCTCGATCGCCGTGGGCCTTGTCGTCGTATCGGCGATTGCTGCGGCGGTGTTGGGGCGCATGGGTGGCTAGGAGCCCAGCCGGACCGACCCGTCCTCGCTCAGCTGCCAGTGGGGATTGTGGGCGACCTCCCAGGGATGGCCCTCGGGATCGGTGAACACTCCCGAGTAGCCGCCCCAGAACGTCTCGCCGGGCGCTCGCGTGACGGTGGCGCCGGCGGCCTGCGCTTCGGCCACGACGGCGTCGACCTCGCCTGGTGCGCCGACGTTGTAGGCGAGCACCGTGCCGCCGGGTGGTCGCGGCTCGGCCAGCCCCGAATCGGCGGCGAGCGCCTCTCGATCCCACAGCGCAACGATGATCGCGCCCGCCTGGAAGAACACGACATCCGCGCCCGGTTCGGCGCCGGTGCTCCACCCCAGCGCCTCGTAGAACGCCCGCGCGCGCTGGAGGTCCACGACGCCCAGGGTGATGAGGCTGACCCGCTGCTCCACGACGGTCAATGATGGCTTATCGGACGCGTCGGCGCTCGACGCGTCCGCTAGCGTCGGGAGATGGCCACCGACCGCGAGAAGCGGCTGACGCTCATCGCCGCCATCCTGGGCTCGGGCATCGTCTTCCTCGACGGGACGGTGGTAAACATCGCCCTGCCGGCACTGCGTACCGACCTGGGCGCGGGATTGACCGGACAGCAGTGGGTGGTCGAGGCCTACCTGCTCACGCTCTCCGCACTGCTCTTGATCGGCGGCTCGCTGGGCGATCTCTTTGGCCTGCGGCGCGTCTTTGCCCTCGGTGTGGCGGGGTTCGGGGCTACGTCGCTGCTGGCCGCGGTGGCGCCCTCGATTGCGCTGCTCTGCGTCGCGCGGGCGCTGCAGGGGGTGTGCGGCGCTCTGCTCGTGCCCAGCACCCTGGCCATCATCACCCACGTGTTCCCCGAAGACGAGCGGGGCAAGGCGATCGGCTCCTGGACGGCGTTTGGCGCGATTGCCGGCGTGGTCGGCCCGTTCCTCGGCGGCGTGCTGATCGACGCCGTGTCGTGGCGGTTGATCTTCGCCATCAACGTCCCGGTCGTCCTCGTGACGATTGTCCTGATCGTCCGAGGGGTGCCGGCGTCGGCCGACACCCCGATGGGCGGGCGCATCGACACGCTCGGCGCGGGGCTCGGCGCCGCCGCACTCGCCGGTCCCGTGTTCGCGCTCACCGAGCAGCCGACGCGCGGCTGGGACGCCACCGTCCTCGCACCCTTGGCTCTCGGCGTCCTCGCCGCGGTTGCCTTCGTGCTCCACGAGGCGCGAGCGCGGGCGCCCATGCTGCCGCTCAACCTGTTCGCCCACCGCAACTTCAGCGTCGGCAACGTCGCCACCCTGACCATGTACGCCGGCCTGGGCGGCCTGCTGTTCATCCTCCCGCTGTTCCTCCAGCAGACCGGCGGCTACAGCGCCATCGCGGCCGGCGTCGCGCTGCTGCCGGTGACGCTGATCATGTTCACGCTGTCCCGCCGCTTCGGAGGCCTCGCCGACCGCATCGGCCCGCGGCTGCCCATGGGCATCGGCCCCCTGGTCGCCGCCGCGGGAACGCTGCTGCTCCTCCGCGTCGACCGGCACGCCGATTACGCGACGCAGCTCCTGCCCGGCCTGCTCGTTTTCGGGCTGGGCCTCTCCATCACGGTGGCGCCGCTCACCTCCACCGTGCTGGGCTCGGTCGAGCAGCAGCACGCGGGCGTGGCATCGGGAGCCAACAACGCGATCGCCCGCGTCGCCGGCCTGATCGCGGTCGCCGCGCTGGGCGCGATCGTGTCGGCCCAATTCGCCGGGCGAATCGAGCAGCGACTGCCCCGCACCGGGCTGGGCGCGCCGGCCCGCGCGGCGGTTTCGGAGGCCAAGACGCGGCCGCTGGGCGGCGCATCGCTGAGCGGGGTCACCGGGACCGAGAGAGCGTCGCTGACCGCGGCCTTCGACGACGCCTCCGAGCAGAGCTTTCATTCCGGGATCGGCATCGCCGCGTTGTTCATCGGGATCGGCGGCTTCGTCTCCCTCGCGGGCATTCGCGACCCACGCCGGAGGGTTCCGGCGCACGAGTGCCCGGGGGGCGCCCTCACCGGCGCGAGCCCCGACGTCGCACGCGCGGGCGGGCGCCGAGCGCTTCGTCGCCGGGAAGCCGAGGCTCCGGCGGGTTAGGGTTGGAACGAGGCAGATCCTGCCTCCGGGCGCCGCGGCGCAAACGTTCGATGACCGGGGGGTACCGCTGCCTCGTTTCGTCGGCGGCGCGTGCCGCTCGTTCGATGGCCGGAGCGGACCCTAAGACTCGCCGATGGCCGAGCGGGCTCCGCGCCGGCAGCGTCGCGTGCGACATCTCTGACTCGGGAAAGCGGGCGATCTCACGGGAGCTCAGACGCTCGCTCCGGACGGCGAGGCGCGAGCGCGGTCGGAGGCTGGAAGGGGTATCGCAAGCGCTGAAGAGAGCGGGCGCGCGTCGACAGGCGAATCGGCTTCTCAGATTCGGAGCGATAACGGCCGTACACGGAGCCGGCGTGATCGCTGCGCGCCGGAAGGAGTAGTAAGCCACCCATGGGCGCCGGCGATGTCTCTCAGCTCCGAGCGATTATGGCTTGCTACCGGTCAGACATCACGGACTGTGGCGGGGCTCTAACGAACTGCGGGTTCACGCCGTCGCGGGCACCTGCCCCTCGTGCTTGACGAATGCCATCGAACTGTGGCTGTCGGTGTGCTCGTAGTCGAGCTGTTCTCCGCCGCGCACCTTGAGTGACTTCGAGAGGGCGGTCTCGGCGTCCTGGTTCTCGCCGGTGTACTCAAAGCCGCCCGGAATCTGCACGAGCACGCGGTAGGGATCGGGGGGGTCGATCCCTCGCAGCGTCTCCACCACGTTGTCGATCACGTCGCCCGCCTTGAGGCGCCCGGTGCGGGTCTCGATGTCGAACTCGAAGTCGATCGGGGCGAAGAGAGGCTCGCGGACGTGCGGGCAGACTGCGGAGAAGATCTCGAACAGAGTGCCGCCGGCCTGGCCGCTCATGAGTGTGAGCAGCGCGTTTCGCTGATCCTCGTCTGCTGACTCGTCGACAATCGGGAGGATGTGCCCGTCGCCCTCGTCGATGCGGCCGGGCCACCAGACCGCGCTGGCGAACTTGAGCCCGTCGAGCGAGACATCGCCGAAGTGTCCCTTGTCGATCCGCATCCCGATTATCCCCTCGCAGTTGCCGTGAGTCGGCGCCTGGTTGAAGTCGCACGGGCAGCCGGGGTCGCAGTTGCAGTTCTTGAACCACGCGCCCTCTATCGACCATGTGTCGGCCATAGCAGCACTCCTCAGTTCGGTTCTTGTCAGGCGAGCCTAGCCCGCGTAGGGTCGTAGTGCAATGCCTACTTCCGCTGCGGTTCCGCGCCATGTTGCGCGACGTGTCGATGCGCTCCAGGTCGGTCTGATCGCGTGCCTGATCACACTTGCCGCGGTGGCCTGGGCGGCCACCGCCACGCGGATGGACGGGATGGACATGGGGCCGGGCACCGACCTCGGCTCGCTCTCCTTCTACGTCGGTGTCTGGGTGCTGATGATGGCCGCGATGATGTTCCCCTCGATCTCGCCAATGGTGCGTACATACGCGCTCGTGCAGCGCAGCCGCCACTCGCGGCGGCGGCTCGGCGAGCCGACCACCGCGATCGTCGGCTTCGTCGCCGGCTACATCCTCACCTGGACGGCCTTCGGGCTCGCGGCCTACGCCGCTTTCGAGCTCTTCCAACTGCTCGATGTCGAGGTCTTGTCGTGGGACGAGGGCGGGCCCTACCTCGCGGGAGGGGTGATCCTCGGCGCTGCCGTCTATCAACTGACGCCACTCAAGGACGCCTGTCTGAGCCGCTGCCGCGGCCCGCTGGACTTCCTCATCGAGCGCTGGCGCGACGGCCTGGGCGGGGCGCTGCTGCTCGGGCTCGAGCACGGCGCGTGGTGTGTCGGCTGCTGCTGGGCGCTGATGGCCGCGCTGTTCGCGTTCGGCGTGATGAGCATCGCGTGGATGGCCCTCATCGCCGCCCTGATCGCGATCGAGAAGTTGCTGCCGTGGAAGCGGACCGCGAACCGGAGCATCGCGATCCTGCTCGCGGTGCTCGGGCTCGCGGTCGCCTTCGCTCCAGGCTCCGTGCCAGGCCTGACCCTTCCCAGCTGAACGGCATCGAGCCGTGCGCTACTGCTTTCGGCGCCAAGGACAATGCAGGGCGCCGATTCCGCTAGGGCTGGTACTCCAACGCGGCGATCCCGATGTAGCATCTCCCCGGTGCAGCGCGACGATCTGAGGACGCTGCAGGCTCCGCTGAAGGAGCGGTATGCGGCCGAGCCGGATGCCGCGTTGGTCACGCTGTCGGCGGCTGGCACCCTCGGAGATGGTCTGTCGTGCTCGGTAAGCACGGGACGGGCGATCGCGGAGGCCGGACTTCATCCCGCGACTGGCGGCGACGGCTCGCTGCTTTGCTCCGGCGACATGCTGCTCGAGGCGCTCGTCGCCTGTGCCGGGGTCACGCTGCGGGCGGTCGCGACCTCCCTCGAGATCTCCGTGGCATCCGGACGCGTGCGCGCCGAGGGAGACCTCGACTTCCGCGGCACACTCGGTGTGCACCGCGAGGCGCCGGTGGGTTTCTCCGCGATCCGCCTCTCGTTCGAAATCGACACCGACGCGGACGAGAAGCAGCTCACCAAGCTCCGCGAACTCACCGAGCGCTACTGCGTCGTCTACCAGACGCTCGCC
The DNA here is from genome assembly GCA_030945905.1 of Actinomycetota bacterium. Classification (GTDB taxonomy): domain Bacteria; phylum Actinomycetota; class Thermoleophilia; order Solirubrobacterales; family Solirubrobacteraceae; genus JALYZC01. The sequence continues at coordinate 4,222 of JALYZC010000089.1, read as the reverse complement.
GGCCCCCCGGCTCTCTCGACCACCCTCACGTCCGGGTAATCAGCTTGGCGCTGCGCACGAAGCAGTAGCGTCGAGGCGGACCAGCCGACGACTGCCTCCGGCGCCAAGCGATCGTCCGGGCACAGAGCCCGCTCGCTATCCCTCCGGACGACCAGCAGTAGCGATACTCGCGGAGCTGCCGCTCTCCTATCGGCGCCGAGCGATGACGCTGGCACTCAAGCTCAGGCGTGACCTCCGAACTCAGATGTTCGATGGATATAGGAAACTCTAGCGTGTATGTATATGACCGTATAGACGGCTATAGTTTCTTAGATGGATGAGGTTCGGAATCCCTATGCACCTGGCGCGGGCACTCCGCCGCCGGAGCTCGCGGGCCGCGATCAGCAGCTGCGTCAGTTCGAGATCATCCTCGCTCGGCTCGCCGCGGGCAGGCCCGACCAAGGTCTAGCGCTGTGGGGACTTCGGGGCGTGGGGAAGACCGTCCTTCTGTCGGCATTTCGGGGGTTGGCTGCGAAGGCGGGATGGGGCGTTGGGTCCTTCGAGCTCAGCCGGCGCACGGCACTGCGGGCCCCGCTTGCGACGTTGGTCACCCAGGCGGCTACGACCCTGGCGCGCCACCCCGGTCTTGCAGGGCGGATCAAGGATGCCTTGAGAGTGGTCAAGTCCTTCTCGGTGACCGCAATGCCCACCGGGGTGACCTTCAAGCTCGAAACCGAGCCGGCGGTGGGGCGCGGCGACACCGGCCAGCTGGACATCGACGTGCTCGAAGTTCTGCGCGAACTCGGAAGCACAGCACGGGCCGAGGGCGTCGGAGTGGTCCTGCTCATAGATGAGATGCAGTTCGCGGAGCCAGAGGACCTCAGCGGCCTGCTGTCCGCCCTTCACCAGATCGGCCAGGAGAATCTGCCGGTAACCGTGGTCTGCGCGGGCCTGCCGCAGCTGCCCGCGACTCTGACCAAGGCGTCCAGCTACGCCGAGCGCCTGTTCAGCTACGTCGAGATAGGAAAGCTCACGCCTGAGGCGGCAACCGACGCGCTCGTGCTCCCGGTTCAGCGCGAGGACGTCGACTATGGACCCGAGGCCGTTGAGTTCATCCTGCAGTGCAGCGGGCGCTACCCGTTCTTCTTGCAGACCTACGGCAAGTATGCGTGGGCGGTTGCTCCGCAAAGCCCGATCACGCTGACCGACGCGCACAATGCTGACTCCATCGCCCGCGAGCATCTCGACCAAGGCTTCCACCGAGCTCGTTTCTTGCGCGCCACCCCGCGCGAGCGTCAATACCTCCAAGCTATGGCCGCGCTCGGCGACGGGCCCCGGGCCACCGGCGCCATCGCCGAACGCCTCGGCGTGGACCCCTCCGCACTGTCGCCCGTCCGCGCTGAGCTGCTCGAAACCAAGGGCCTGATCTACAGTCCCGACCACGGCCTCGTCGACTTCAGCGCCCCGCTCTTCGGCGACTACCTACGCCGACATCACGCCATCGACGAATAGCCAGTTCGTCGCTCCCGCTCTTCCGGTCACGGCCAGCAGCAAGGCCTCCTCGCGCCTGGCTCAGCGGCCGCTGAGCCGTCGGGCCAGACCAATCAGCGGCCCGGCCCGCGAGTCCTTGGCCACCCCGCGCAGCCACCCCTTCAGCCGTGCGCGGCGCTCGCGGGCCTGGCTGCGGGCAATCGGCAGGGCAGCGTAGGCGCACTCGACCACCACCCGGTACACCGGCCGCCCGACGGCGGCCTCGACATCGATGACGAGCTGTGGGTCATCGCCCTCGACCAGCAGCAGCTTGGGTCCGATCTCGCGCGCCCCGTGCACGGCCACGCGAGCGAAATCGGCGGGCGCCTCGAAGTCGATCGTCACCGGCTCGGCTGCGTCGTGCACACGGCAGCGCAGGCGGATCCAGTCCAGGCGCAGTACGCAGGGGCGGTCCGCAGGATCCAGGCGCACCCGCTTGACGAAATCACCGGCCACCACCGCGCGCACGTAGGTCAGGCCGAGCCGGTTGCGCCACGGCGTGACCGCCCACTTGCCCTCCTTGCCAAAGCCCCACCCGATGTCGGGATAGACCTCGAAGTCGCCCGTCTCGAGCTCTGAGGCGAACGCCTCCCAGGGCACGAGCCCCGAGCTCGCCGCCTCCACCGAAGCGGCGAGTGGCTCGTCGTGCAGGGCGGCCAGGCCGTAGGGCCAGTAGAGCTCGGTCATCGGGATGTCCACGAGCGTGCGCGGATCGACGTGGCGCACGGCCTTGGCCGTCGAGCCCGCGACCACGGACTCGACGCCCTCGGAGCCGAAGTTCTCATCGTGCAGCCAGCCCGCGAAGATCGCCGCTTCGTCGGGGGTCGGCGCGGCCACGGCCCGGAAGAGGATCGACCGCAGCTGGTCGCGCGCGGTGTCGTGCAGCGGCGGCAGGGCTCCGCCTTGCGCGATCCGGTAGCGCACCCACTCCCGCTGGAAGGCGGCGATGCCCTGCTGCACGGCGCTGCGCTGCGGCGCCTGACGCGCGATCGCGCCGACGGGAGCCAGCACCGGCTCCAGCGACGTATCGAGATCCACCTGTGAACCGTGCTCGGGCATGCACACCTGCTCGAGGATCTCCGGGCTGCGCATGATCGCCTCGATCGCGTCGTCGGGTAGCCCGGCGCACCCGAGGAAGCCGTGCACCTCGAGCCCGTCGAGCATGCGATCGGCTGCGGCATCGCGAGTGAGCAGGTAGAGCCCCACCACCTCGCAGTCCACACCGTCGGCGCGCAGCAGCTTCTGCAGAAGTCCCTGGACGGTGGCGCCCCATCCGAGGTCCACCAGCACCATCCGGCGCTCTCCGGGCGGGAGGCGCTCCTGCACGTAGCGGACCACTCGTCGGCGCAGTTCGCGCGAGGCGGCGACCACCCGGCTGCGCAGCGCCGCGTCGTAGACGATCTCGTCGATCACCGCGTCGCCGAGGCCGGCGTCGTCCAGCCGCGCGTCGGCCCGCTCGGAGAGGGTGGGCAGGTCGGCGGGCTCGAGACCCAGCGTGCCGCAGAACTCGCGCAGGGTCGGCAGGTTGCGGCGCTCGAACAGCGCATGCAGCTCTTCCCGCGTCCCCTCGAGAATGCAGGCCCGCGCGCACACATGGCGCGAGAGCCAGATGGGCTCGGCGGGCACGGGCTCCTGCGCCGCGGGCGCCGCGGCGTTGATCAACCCCGACAGCAGCTCGCCCTCGCGCATCAGGCAGAAGAGCCTGGAGACGCCGGCGGCGCGGGCGCGCTCGTGCGCCCACTGGGCAAAGCCCGCGAACACCGGCCCCAGCGCGGCGGCGCCGTACTCCCAGTACGGGCGCAGCTCGCTGGTGAGCGCTTCGCGCTGCGCTCGGTGCAGCGTCTTGGCCCGCAGCGCGCTCAGGCCGTGGTCACCTTCGAGGCGATGCAGCCCGCCCGCGGCGTGCGCGGCCTCCCGGGGGAGCACCCGAGCGAGCGTGGCGGGGCGGCGCTCGAAATAGACGGTGCGCACGCCGAGCGCGCGGGCGGCGAGCACGTCAGCGTGGTGGTTGTCGCCGACGTGGAGGACCTGGTCGGGCCGGCAGCCGAGCTCCTTGAGGACGAGCGTCCAGAGGCCGCTCGCCTTGCCGGCCTGATGGGCGCTCGACGCGTAGACGGCGTCGAGCTCCTCGGCGCCGAGCGGCGACCGGTCGAGCAACCTGCGCAGCTGCGGCTCGTCGAAATAGGTGTCCGACACCGCCACGACCCGCTTGCCGCGCTCCCGTGCGGCGCGAATGAGGGCGAGGACGTCGAGGTCGCACAGCACCAGCCCGTGCTCCACCTCGAGCTCGTGCTCGATCGCGGCGGCCCGGCCGGCGCCGGCGAACACCCGCTCGGGCAGCTGCTCGTAGATCGCCGCGAGCGTCACCTCGGGCCCCCCACCCGCGGCGCGCTGCGCGGCGCGGGCGCGCTTCTCGGCCTCGACGCGCAGCGTCGCGAACACATCGGGCCAGACGTCCTCGGCGAGCGCGCCGTGATCGGCGAGACGTGCGCCGACGAGGGGGAAGGCGGCTTCGGGCTCGGGCACCTTGCGCCACAGCAGGGTGTCGAACAGGTCGACCGAGACGACCGAGACGTCATCGGCCGCGAGCGCCGCGAATGCGGGCGCGAGCCGGGCATCGGCGGGCTCCGCGGCGCCGGGCGGCGGCGGGCCGAAGAGCTCGCGCGTCGCGTCGGCGACCCGGGCGGCCGGTGACCCTGGTCGGGTGGCGGTG
>JALYZC010000034.1 GCA_030945905.1 Actinomycetota bacterium | reverse complement strand
CCCCAGAACAGGACGCCGAGCCCCAGGCCGATGGAGAGCACCGCTCCCAGCCCGAGCCCGCGCGGCGTGAGAAAGCCCTCCACGAGGCCGGCGAGGACCAGCCAGGGAATCGTCCCCAGGACCACCTCCACGGCGCGCCGTGCCTCGGCCTGCAGCGCCACCGCGCGCCGTCGCCGCCCGGGCTCGACCAGCGCCCAGCCCACCCGCAGGCCCGCCGCGCCGCTCACCGCGATGCACGAAAGCTCGAGCACGCCGTGCGGAAACACCAGCTCGAAGAACGTCTCGCCGCTGCCCGCATGGTCGGCCAGTCCGCCGAGCACGCCGAGCAGCAGTCCGTTGTAGAGCAGCGCCGCTCCGGTCGGCAGGCCCGCGGCCAGCCCGCCGGCGAAGGCCAGGAACGACACCTTGATGTTGTTGGTGAAGATCTCCGTGGAGAAGGCCGACTGCTCTCCGGGCGAGAGGCCGAGGTCGTTGGAGTGCCGCATGCCGCCGCGAAAGGCGGCGGGGACCACGCCGATGGCGGCCTCCGGGTCGTGGCGGCTCCACAGCAGCCCGAGAAGGCCCGCGCCGATCAGCAGCGCCCAGGCCACCAGCACCGGCTGCGGGCGCTCCGCGATGCGCCGCCAGTACCCGCGGCTCGCGAAGCTCCGCAGCGAGCCGCGCTCACCGGGCGCATCGTAGACCAGCGGACGCGTGCGTCCGACCAGATCCTCCAAACGCGCCACCAACGGGTCTCCGGCGAAGGATCGGCGCGCCAGCGCGAGGTCGGCGGACGCCGCGCGATAGCGCTCGCCGAGCCGGCGCACGCCGTCCGGGCCGAGCCGCTCGGAGCGTCCCCGAGCGTCCTCGAGCAGACGCTCGAGCTCGCGCCATCGCGGCTCTCGCTCCGTCTGGAAACGCTCTAGATTCATGCCGTGGAGTATGAGGACCGCCTCCGGATCGCCACGCCCGAGGGCGTTGACCTCGAGCTCACGCTGGCCGGCCTGGGCTCCCGGCTGATCGCCGCGCTCCTCGACACGCTGCTCAAGACGCTGGTCCTCGTCGCCATGATCGTCGCGCTGGCGGCGACCGGCGATCCTCCGGTCGGCCGGGCCCTGCTCTACCTCGGGATCTTCTGTCTGCTGTTCGTCTACGACCTCCTCTTCGAGGTGCTCGCCTCGGGCCGCACGCCGGGCAAGCGCTGGACCGGCTTGCGGGTGGTGCGCGCGGGTGGCGCCCGCATCGGCTTTGTTGCCTCGGCCATTCGCAACATGGTCAGGCTGGTGGACTTCCTGCCGGTCTTGTACGGGCTGGGCTCCGTGTCGATCCTCGTCAGCGCCCGAAACCAGCGGCTGGGCGACCTGGCCGCGGACACGCTGGTGGTCCGCGAGCACCATGCCCCGAGAGCGCGCGCGTGGACGACCCCCGCCGCGTCCGCGAGCGGAGACGATCCGCTGGCCTGGGACGCCTCGGCAGTCACGGCCGACGAGCTCGTCGCCGTGCGCAGCTTCCTGGAACGCCGCTGGACGCTGCAGCCGGGTGCGCGCCGGCACCTGGCCATGCAGCTGACCGCGGGCCTGAGGCCGCGCGTGGCGGGCGCGCCGGCCGATGTCGCCCCGGAAGCGTTTCTCGAAGGAGTGGCGAAGGTCAAGTCCACTCGCGGGTGAGCCGATACTCCGGACGCCGTCGATCGCGGTAGCCTCGCGGAGCGTCGTATACCACGAACAAAGGAAGCCATGGCTGCCACGCCACCGTCGGGCCCCCCGCAGGGCGAGTCGCGCCAGCCCCCGCCCCCTCCGCCGCCGGCGATCGAGGTGCCCGGGGGTTACCCGCAGGGCCAGCAGCAACAATACGTGGCCGCAGGCGGTCCATCCGGTCCGCGCGCCGGATTCTGGTCGCGCGTGGGGGCCTACCTGCTCGACGCCATATTGCTCGCCATCGTCAACGGCATCCTCCTCGTGGTTCTCGGAAGGCCCGCCCAACTTGCGTTGGGAATCATCATCGGGATCGCCTACTTCGTGTACTTCGAAGGCGGCCCCACGGGCCAGACGCTGGGGAAGAAGGCGCTCGGGATCCGGGTCATCGACTTCTCCGCCGGCGGCCCCATCGGCTACGGGCGCGCCTTCGTGCGCTACATCGGCAAGATCCTCTCCAGCATCCCGATCGGTCTGGGCTTCCTGTGGATGCTGTGGGACAAGGAGAAGCAGACCTGGGAGGACAAGCTGGCCACGTCGGTCGTCGTCCCGGTCGCCTCGTATCCCGTCAATCGATAGGGCGCGAACGCTAATCCGCGGCGGCCGACGGGAACGGCAGCTCGACGACCTCGGCGCTCGCGCCCCGCTCGCCCACCGCGACGGTGTCGCCGGGCTGTGCCTCGCGTCGAACCAGTGCGAGAGCGATGGGACCGAGCGCGGGGGAGACCACCGCACTGCCCACCGTGCCCACCGCGCGGTCACCCAGGCTCAGGCCCTCACCGGCGAGGACCGGCTCTGAGAGGCGCAGGCCCCGGAGGTGGCGGTTGGGCTTGCCCCGCCAGTGCAGCCGGGCGACGGTCTCCTGGCCCACGTAGCAGCCCTTGGTGAAGCTGACGGCGCGCTCGTTGAGCCCGGCCTCCTGGGGAATGGTGGAGTCGTCGATGTCAACGCCGTAGCGCGGTCGGCCGCGCTCGACGCGCAGGCACTCCGCCGCCGCCTCCTCGATCGCCACCGCACCCCGGGCCTCGAGCGAGGCGATCACCGCCGGTGTCCGCGGCCCGTCGCAGATCACGTCGATGCCCACATCGGTCACCACCAACCGTACGGGCACACCGTCGAGCTCAGACCGGGCGTTGGCGTGCTCCTGCTCTGCGACATCGGATCCCGCCGCCTCGCGCGCCCGCGGCCCGATGAGCGACACCAGCCCGCACTCCACCGTGCGCTTGTGCAACTCGACCTCGAAGCCGACCTTGAAGCGGCGAATGAGGTTGAACAGCTCCTGAAGCGCCGCTCGCTCGGTGTCCAGGAAGAGCTCGTCGTCGAAGTCCAGGATGCGCAGGTCACCCAGCATCTTGCCCTTGTGGGTCAGGAACGCCGCATAGACCCCCTGCCCCGAGGTCAGCCCCTCGACCTCGTTGGTCACCTGGCCGTTGAGGAAGTCCTTGGCGCCCGCGCCCGTCAGGGCGAGCTTGCCCCGCTCCGAGCGATCGAGCCAGGCGCAGGCCTCGCGGATGGTTCGGTAATCGGCGGCCAGCCGGTCGGTGACGGCCATGCTCCGAGGATAGTCGGCGGCACCCCCGCCAAGGCCACAACTTGTTTTTAGGTGTGCCATAATCACGGCTGATGTCGGCCAAACTGCAACACGAGACCTCCTCCGCGGTCGAGGACTACGCCAAGGCGATCTACTCGCTGCAGTCCCGCGAGGGCGAAGCGGTGTCGACCAACGCCCTGGCTGAGCGCCTCGATGTGACGCCGGCGTCGGCCTCGGGCATGGTCAAGCGCCTCGACGAGATGGGGCTGGTGACCCATGCGCCCTACCGCGGCGTGCAGCTCACCGCGCAGGGGGTGGCGGTGGCGCTGGAGGTGATCCGCCATCACCGCCTGCTCGAGCTGTATCTCGCCGAGTCGCTGGGTGTGCCATGGGATCGGGTGCACGACGAGGCCGAGGTGCTCGAGCACGTCCTCTCCGAGGAGCTCGAGGAGTTGATCGCCGACAAGCTCGGGGATCCCACGCACGACCCCCACGGCGACCCGATCCCCACGCGCGACGGTCGCATCGAGGAAGCGGCGACGCATCCTCTGCACGCGCTGGACGCGGGCGCCCGCGGCACCTTCGTCCGTGTGTCGGACTCCGATCCCGAGATGCTGCGCTACCTCGCCGAGCGAGGGATCTCCCCGGGCGATGGGTTCGAGGTCATCGAGCGTCAGCCCTTCGACGGCCCGCTGTTCGTGCGCTTCGGCGAGGACGTGCACGTCCTCGGTGGAACGCTGGCGAAGGCGATGCGCGTGGAGGTGGCGTCGTGACCGTCGCGGCTCCGCCGCCGCCAGACGTCGGCGTCGTCGCGCTTCCGCCGCCCAGCGCGCTCGAGCAGCTGCGCTCGCGCGGTCGCCTGCGCGGGATGCTTCCCCTGCTCGGCCCGGCCTTCGTCGCCGCCATCGCCTACGTCGACCCCGGCAACTTCGCGACCAACATCGCCGGCGGCGCCAAGTACGGCTTCCTCCTCCTGTGGGTGATCCTCGCCGCCAACCTGATGGCGATGCTGATCCAGAACCTGTCCGCCAAGGTCGGGATCGCCACCGGGCGCAACCTGCCCGAGCTTTGCCGCGAGCGCTTTCCCCGACCGGTCTCCTGGGGTCTGTGGGTGCAGGCGGAGCTGATCGCCATGGCCACCGACCTCGCGGAGTTCATCGGGGCCGCCATCGCGCTCAACCTGCTCTTCGACGTTCCGTTGTTCGCCGCCGGGCTGATCACCGCTGTCGTGGCCTTCGGCATCCTCGCCCTCCAGAGCCGCGGGCACCGGCGCTTCGAGGTGGTCATCGCCGGCCTGCTCGGCGTCATCCTGCTCGGGTTCCTCTATGACACGTTCCGGATCGGCGCGGATGCCGGGGCGGTGGCCCGCGGCTTCCTGCCGGGCTTCGCGGGCACCGACTCGATCCTGCTGGCCACCGGCATCCTGGGCGCGACGGTCATGCCCCACGTGATCTACCTGCACTCGGCGCTCACCCAGAACCGGATCGTCGCGCGCGACGACTCTGAGCGGCGCCGGCTGCTGCGCTTTCAGCGCGTCGACGTCTCCATCGCGATGGGTCTGGCGGGCATCATCAACATGTCGATGCTGGTGATCGCGGCCTCGCTGTTCCACGGCTCCGGGCTCACGAACATCGACACGATCGAGGGCGCACACGCCGGGTTCGAGAAGCTCGCCGGCGGCGGCGCCGCCCTCGCCTTCGCGCTCGCCCTGCTGGCCTCGGGCTTTGCCTCCTCGAGCGTCGGCACCTACGCCGGGCAGGTGGTGATGCAGGGGTTCATCGGCCGGGTGATCCCGCTGGCGCTGCGTCGCCTCGTGACGATGACGCCGGCGCTGGTGGTGCTGGCCATCGGCCTGGACCCGTCACGGTCCCTGGTCATCAGCCAGGTGGTGCTCTCGTTCGGCATCCCGTTCGCGCTGGTCCCGCTCGTGCTCCTCACGCGGCGCCGCGACGTCATGGGCGCGCTGGTCAACCGCCGGCTGACCACGCTGGTGGCCGCCGTGGTCGCCGGCCTGATCGTCGCCCTCAACGCCTTCCTGCTGTTGGACACGTTCCTGGGGTAGCCGCGGCGCCCGTCGGGCCTATGGGCGGGCGATCCTCAGCTCGCCGTCCTATCGGCGCTCCCTAGGGTCAGGGAGATCACCGGTTGCAGCGCAGGCGCGATCTTCCCCTGTGGTGCTCGGATCATCCGGTACAGGCTGTGAAGGTAGAGGTAGTCGGGGTCCGTGGTGACCTCGTAGACGTAGACGTAGCCGTCGGCGGGCGGCGGGACCTTCGAGGAGCGAACCTCCGCGAGCCGCAGGTCGACGACGGACTGCTTCAGGGCACCCAGAGTCTGCGCGCCCATGCGGAAGCGTCGCCTGCCGCGCCGGGGCCCGGTCTCGCGTTGGTCGACGCGGCCGTCGTTGGAGACCGAGACGGTCACGTCCTTGAATGCGAACCCGCCGCGCCGGCGGACGCGGATGAAGATGTCGCGGGGCCTGGCGCTCAGGTCCAACCAGCCGCTCAGCGTCTCTACCGTACGCTTCAGCTCCGACGGCCAGCCGGATCGACGCACGGTCCGACTCCCGTAGGTGATCGCGTAGCGGTGTGCGTCGGGCGGGGAGATCCGATCCTCCTCCGACGAGAGCTCCGAGAAATGCGAGCGGCGCAGGTCACGGCGCAGGCGCTCGGTCGTCTTCGGGTCCAGTGTGAGTACGCGGAGCCCCGCGCTGTTGGAGATGATCGCGTGGCCATCCCTGCGCACCATGATGGTCTGCTTGCCCAACGGCGTATGGATCTGCCTGTCGAAGTACATCCGGCCCGTCCGGGTCAGCGACACCAGGTCGCCGCTCTGGAGCGGCTTGGGCCCGGAATCGCCGCCGCCGCAACCGGCGCCCGTCACGGCCACCGTGACCAGCCCGATCGCAGTGCCACGCCGCACCATGTCGACACTACGTGCTCGCGGCGCACCCGTCACGGCCGAGCCCTTGTGAAGAGAGCGCGTCAGGCTCACCCGATGGACGCGCGACCCTCGGCCAGCGCGACGACCCGCGCGAGCTGCGAGGGCAGGGCGCCCTGCGGGGCGCGGATGCTGCGGCGGTTCGTGCTGACCTCATAGACGTAGCCATCCGCCGGCGGAGGCTGGTTCGAGGAGGGCACCTCCGCCAGCTCCACCTGGGCGACCGCCGCCTTCAGGCGCTGCACGGTCGCTCGTGGCAGGCGGTAGCTGCGGGATTGCATCCGTGGCGCCTCCTCCGAGCGTGAAGCTCGTCCGCTGTAGTCCACCCGGACGGTGACCGTGCTCGGTGCCAGTCCGCCGGTCCTCCGCACCCGGACGAGCGGCGTGCCGCTCATCGGCGCCGAGGCGAAGTACGACGAAAGATCGGAGAAGGTGCGCTTGAGGGAGGAGGGCGTCTTTCCCTGCTCCCAGTGCACCAGCCGTCCGCGATAGGCGATCGTGTAGCGGAAGGAGCCGACGGCCGGCGGCAGCTGGAGCTCGTCCTCGGCGTCGAGCTTTGCGAAGGGGGCGTCGGCGAGGTCGCCCTGCATCGTCTTGTAGGTCGCGGGCGCCACCGTGGACACGGCGGACCCCGTCGGGCTGGTGACGACGACGTGGCGGTCGGGGCGCAGCACGATGCTCACGTTGTCCGCCGGCGCAGGGCCGGTGCGACTCAGGGAGACGAGCTCGCCCGGAGGCACCTTGCCCCCTCCAGAGCCCCCGCTCGAGCCTCCGCCCGAGCCTCCGCCTCCGCATCCGGCGGCCGCCATGGCCACCGTCACGAGACCGAACGCAACTGTACGACGCATCCTTCCCACCCTACGTGGTTACGGGGCAGTCGTCACGGGCCGCCTCGGTAGGGCACGCTAGGCTTCGCGGCGTCATGGGTCTGGCGGAGGAATTCCAGGAGATCGTCGAGTCGCTCCCGGACGACTGGACCGATCTCGAGCTCGATCTGCGGGTGCTCGACGAGCGCCGCTACGTCGATGCCGTGCTCTACCTGGTCACCTGCAACGCGCAGCCCTACTCCAAGCACGACTGGCACTGGCGGCTGCTGGTCGCCCACCGCTTCGGTCACGCGGCCTCCGCGCCCACGGTGCACGGTGCGCTGGCGCTGCTCGACGGTTCCGGCATCGAGGGCGAGCTCGCCGTGCGCGAGGTCCGCAGCGGACGGGTCGAGGTCACGCAGATGTGGGGGCGCCCGGAGTCCGTCCGCGAGCAGTTCCGTAAGCTGCGCGCCCAGTAGCCGACGTGGCCCGGGTTCTTGCGCTGGTTCCCGACCTGCTCTTCGGGTCCAAGGTCGTCTCGATGATCGAGGGCGCAGGCCACGAGGTGACGCTGTGCTCCGCCGAGGACGAGGCGCGCGCCCGCCTCGAGGCGGCCGACGTGCTCGTGGTCGACCTCACGACCGATGCCGTGGACGGAGCCACCCTGGTCGATTCGATGCGCTCGGGCGGTGAGCTGCACGGCAAGCCCACGCTGGCCTTCTACTCGCACGTCGACACGGCGATGCGGGCACGCGCCGAGGAGGTCGGGTTCGATCTCGTGGTGCCGCGGTCGCGGATGGCGCGGGAGGGGGGGCTGCTGGTGAGCCAGCTTGCGGAGGCTGAGGGCTAGCTCAACCGTCCGGCGCCTTGGGCGGGGGGGCGATCTCGCGACCGGTGGCGCGTCGGGCTACCAGCGGCGCCACGCCGGCGAAGGCCACCTCGATCACCATCTGCTCCAGGCGGACGGCGATCGCCACCGCGATACCCACCGTGAAGCCGATGGCCGGCGAGAGCGCCGCGGCCATCGCGGCCTCACGCGCGCCGAGGCCGCCGGGGAGCACGAACGCGATCAGCGACACCGCGAAGCCCACGGAGTAGGAGGCCACGACGCTCACCAGATGCGAACCGCCCACCGGGTGGATCGCCCGGGCGAAGGCGTACACGCCGAAGCCGGCCACGATCATCGCCAGCGCGTAGAGGATCAGGAAGCAGAGCACGCGCCCGCGCGAGAGCGACAGCGGCAGCGGCTCGCGCCCCATGCGCGCCAGGGCGAAGTCGGCGAGTCGGTGAAAGACGCGGGGATCCAGGGCCACCAGCGCGATCACCGGCAGCAGGAGGGCGGCGAAGCGCTCCGGGTCGCCGCTGAGGCTGGGGAGCGAGACGAAGAAATAGGCGCCGACGATCACGGCGG
>JALYZC010000237.1 GCA_030945905.1 Actinomycetota bacterium | reverse complement strand
GTCCAGGGACAGATCAAGCGGGCCTACGAGGGCGCCCTGGCCGCCGGGGTCACGGGACCGTTGTGCAACCGCCTGTTCGCCGCCGCGCTGGCCACAGGGAAGCGTGCCCGCAGCGAGACGGCGGTGTCCGAGAGCCGCGTGTCGGTGAGCTCCGTCGCCGTCGACCTGGCCCGGGAGACACTCGGCGAGCTGGCCTCGCGCCGCGTCCTGGTGCTGGGCACCGGAGAGATGAGCGAGCTGACCGCGCAGGCGCTCACCGCTCAGGGGGCGGGAACGATCTTCGTGGCCAACCGCCGGCGCGAGCGGGCGCGCGAGCTTGCCAAACGCTTCTCCGGGCGCGTGGTGGGGTTCGACGAGCTCCCGCGCGAGCTCGAGCTGGCCGACATCGTGCTGGCCGCGACCGCTTCGCAGCACACCATCCTCGGCCATGACGAGCTGGCGTTGGTGATGCGCGAACGACAGGGGCGGCCGCTGCTGCTCATCGACATCGCGGTTCCGCGGGATCTCGACCCCCTGTGCGCCGAGCTCCCCGGCGTGACGCTGCATGACATCGATGACCTGCAGGCCGTGGTCAGACGCAACCTCGGGGTCCGCCAGGCGGAGGCCCGGCGAGCCGAGACCATCATCGAGGAGGAGATCCAGCGCTTCGCGGGCTGGCTGGGCTCACTCGAGGTGGTCCCCACGATCGCAGCGCTGCGCGCCCGGGGCGAGGAGATCGTCGAGGGCGTGCTGGCCGAGAACGCGGAACGCTGGGAATCGCTTTCGGAGCGCGACCGCACGCGTGTGGAGGCCGTGGCCCGCACGGTGGTCAACCGGCTCCTACACGAGCCCACCGTGCGCATGAAGCGAACCGGCAGCGATCGGGTGCATTCGCGCCTTCAGGTGCTGCGTGAGCTGTTCGGTCTCGAGGATGCTCCGGCGAGCACGTCGGTCGGAGACGGGGATGCGGCGCCGGCCGAGGTTCGCGAGCTGCCGGCGCGGGCCGAGCGCGCGCGCCGGCCGCGGCGGTGAACCTTGAGGATCGGCACCCGCGGCAGCGCACTGGCGCTGGCCCAGGCCCACCTGGTGGCCCGTGCCCTCGGCGGGGCGGAGCTGGTCGAGATCGTCACCTCGGGTGACCGCTCGGCGCCGGTCGGCGACAAGTCGCGCTGGGTCAAGGAGCTCGAACAGGCGCTGCTGGACGGCGAGGTCGACCTCGCCGTGCATTCGGCCAAGGACGTGCCCGCCGCGTTGGCGGCCGGACTCGAGATCGTCGGCGTGCCCGCCCGCGCCGACCCGCGCGACGCCCTGTGCGGCGCTGCTTCGATCCAGGCCCTGCCGCGTGGCGCGCGGGTGGGCACGAGCAGCCTGCGCCGAAAGGCGCAGCTGCTGGCTGCGCGCGAGGACCTGGAGGTGGTCCCGCTGCGCGGCAACGTCGACACCCGGCTGCGCAAGCTCGGTAACGAGGACCTGCATGCGATCGTCCTCGCCCGCGCCGGCCTGGAGCGGCTGGACCGCGCGGAGGGGAGCGTCGCGCTTGACGCCGACAGGTTCGTGCCGGCTCCCGGGCAGGGGACGCTGGCCCTCGAGGGCCGCGGGGGAGACGAGGCGGTCGGTGCGGCGGCCGCCGCGCTCACCGATCCCGACGCGTTGGCCTGCCTGGCAGCCGAGCGGGAGCTCTCGGCGGCACTCGGCGCGAGCTGCCACACGCCGATCGGCGGACACGCCCAGGTGCTCGCGGACGGCCGGCTGACCCTGCGAGCCTTCGTCGGTCTTCCCGACGGTTCGGCGTGGCTCCATGACCGGCTTGATGGCTCAGCGGCGCAGCCCGAAGCGCTCGGCCGCGACGTGGCACAGCGACTGCTGGCCACCGGGGCCCGCGACCTGCTGGAAGCGGCCGAATCGGCAGCGTGACCAGCCGCAGCCGTGTCTACCTCGTCGGCGCCGGTCCGGGGGACCCCGGCCTTCTCACCGCGCGGGCCCTCGAGCTCATCGCCTCCGCGGACGTGGTTCTGTACGACCGCCTGGTCCCGGAGGGCGCCCTCGACGGCGCGCGGGCCGACGCCGAGCTCGTGTTCGTGGGCAAGCGCGCAGCTGCAGAGGGCGAGTTCACACCGCAGGCCGACATCGACCGGCTCCTACTCGAGCACGCGCGCGACGAGCGCAGGATCGTGCGGCTCAAGGGCGGCGACCCGTTCGTGTTCGGTCGCGGCGGCGAGGAGGCCGAGGTGCTGCGGGCGGCGGGCATCCCGTTCGAGGTCGTCCCGGGCGTGACGGCCGGGGTGGCGGCCGCCGCGTACGCCGGCATCCCGGTGACCCACCGCGATCACGCCAGCGCCGTCGCGTTCGTGACCGGCCACGAGGACCCGGACAAACCCGACTCGGCGCTGCGCTGGGACGCCCTGGCCGCGTTTCCGGGCACCCTGGTCTTCTACATGGGCGTGCGGCGCCTGCCCGATATCGTCGCCGCGCTCACCGCTGCGGGCCGCCGAGGCGACGAGCCGGCCGCCGTTGTCGCCCAGGGGACGCTGCCCCAGCAGCAGGTGGTGACCGGCACGCTCGCCACGATCGCCGACCGGGCGCTCACCGACGGCGTCCGCGCTCCGGCGATCACGGTCGTCGGATCGGTCGCGGATCTGCGCGCGACACTGGCCTGGTTCGAGGCCCGACCGCTGCACGGCCGCAGCGTGGCCGTCACGCGCGCGCGTGCGCAGGCGAGCGAGCTGACAGCCCGCCTGCGCGAGCTTGGCGCCGCCGTCGTGGAGGCGCCGACCATCCGCGTCGAGCCACTGACGCCGACCATCCCCGATCTGGCGCCCTATGACCTCGTGTGCCTGACCAGCCCCAACGGCGTACGGCTGCTGTTCGAGGGCCTGGCCGCCGACGGGCGCGACGCGCGCGCCCTGGCCGGCGCGACGGTCGCGGCCATCGGGCCCGGGAC
>JALYZC010000233.1 GCA_030945905.1 Actinomycetota bacterium | reverse complement strand
GCCATCTCGGAGTGCAGTTCGCGGCCAAGCTGGGGTTTGACACCGTGGCGATCGCGCGTGGCCGGGACAAGGAGGAGCTGGCACGCAAGCTCGGCGCGCGGCACTACATCGACAGCACCCAGCAGGACCCTGCGCAAGAGCTCATCGCGCTGGGCGGGGCGAAGGTCGTGCTGGCCACGGTGACCAGCCCGCAGGCGATGAGCGCAGTCATCGGCGGCCTGGGTGTGCGCGGCGCCCTGATCGTGGTGGGCGCCTCGATGGAGCCCATCGAGGTACCTCCGGCGATGCTCATCGGCGGCAACAAGTCCATCGTCGGCCACGCGTCGGGCACCTCGCAAGACTCCGAGGACGCACTCGCGTTCAGCGCCCTTTCCGGCGTCCGCCCCATGATCGAAACCTGTCCGCTCGAGCAGGCCGCGGAGGCCTACGAGAAGATGATGAGCGGCGACGCGCGCTTTCGCATGGTGCTGACCACCGGTAGCTGAGAGCGGCCCGTGGCGGACTGCCCGCCCACGGGCCGCTGTCCGAGAGTCAGGTCGGCCCCCGGGACCAATCAGTCCTGGGCTGCGTTCGGCGGCAGGGGCAGTCCCGCGGCTTCGAAGGCGCGGAGCATGGCGTCCAGTGGTGGTGCGGCGGTGGTGTCGGTGGGCGGACCCTCGGCAGGTTGGCCGAGCAGTCTGCGGGTGAGTGCGGACCGATCGGAGAGCAGCTCGTCCAGGACGGCGCGGACGTCGGTCATCGTCGCTTGCCCGCCGTTGCGTAGGGCGGCGCGCAGCGCCGCTTGGCGCATGAGCTCCTTGATGAAGGCGCCGCTGACTCCGTCGGTGCGCTCCACCAGCTCTGCCTCGGCTTCCTCGTCGATGCTGATGTCGTGCGCGTAGAGGCGCAGCAGGCGCCGGCGGTCAGCCGCGTCGGGGAGTGGGAGCTCGACGGCAAGGTCGATGCGCCCGGGCCGGGCGACGAGGGCCGGCTCCACGATGTCCGGGCGGTTCGTGGTCAAGAGGAAGAGCAGGTCGGCGTCCTCATCCAGGCCCTCCATCTGGTTGAGCAGCTCGAACAGGATGCCGTGATTGCCGAGCGGCGTCGTGCGCTCGGCCGCCACGAGGTCGACGTCCTCGAGCACCACCGTCGCGGGCGCGAGCTCATGTGCGATGCGCAAGGCCTGCTCGATCAGCCCCAGCCCGCGTCCGGTGAGCAGAATGGTGGTGCGCCCGGGCATCGCGCCCAGCAGATAGCTCACGGATAGCGTCTTGCCGGTTCCCGGGGGGCCGTGCAAGAGGACGCCGCGCTTGACGTGACGGTGGGTCTCCCGCAGGCGCTGCACCTGATCGGTGATTCCCATCGCATGGCGCTCTACCCGCTCAAGGGTCCCATCGGGCAGGACGACGGCCTCGCGCTCCACCGAGCGGACGGTGTGAAACTGCACGGCGACCGTGTGGTCCTGAAGCTGGTGCAGTGAGATGACCTTGCCGCGATAGACGTTGTGCTCGCCCATGGCTGCGCGCAGATCCCCGATCACCGTCGGAATCGCCTCGCGCTCTGGTGAGATCCCTTCAAGGCGCAGCTTGCCGCCACCGAAGGGTTGCGCCGAGCGTGAGAGGACCAGCGCCAGCGGTACGCCTTCGCGGCGAGCCAAATACAGGCCGGCCGACACGCATTGCACCACCCGCCCGTCACCGACCTGAACGTCGGTGTACTGAACCGGCCCCAACCGTATGGGCCCGGTCGCGCCCTCGTCGGACAACAGCTCGGTCAACCCGACCTCCACGAAGGCGGACTGGCGAGCCGAGTAGCCAATCACCTCGGCGTCTGCCAACACCGCGTCCAGCGCCAACTGCAGGTTTGGATGATCGGGAGCTCCGAACTCCGCCACCGTGGAGGGGAGCTCCCGCGGATCCACGCCCAAGTGCTCGCGCAGGCGCGTCGCAAAGGGAGACTCGGGACGCCGCGCAGCCGCGGTCATCGCGCTCAGAAACTCCTGAAACGCCGCTCCGAACTCACCCACGTCGGGGAAGTTCTCCGCCATTGGAATGAGCAAGCTACGGGAGGCAGGCGCACCGCGCAAGGGCCCGAGTTCGGGCAGCGTCGGAGGTGCGCACAAACCGTGGCAATCTCACCCCTTCGGCACCTTTCGTGCCCGCACGAGTAGGCCCAGCACGGTCGCCGCCAGCGTCGCGACCACGCCGGCGAACACGAGCCCGGCGGCGCGCAGCCCGGCGCCTTGAGCGAGCAGCCCTTCGCCGACCACTGGGATCGAGATCGCAACGTAGGCGACGACGAAGAAGCTCGAGGCCACTTCGGCGCGCCGATCCGCCGGCGACTCTTCGTTGACCGCCGCGAGTCCCGAGCGAAAGCTCAGCCCCTGTCCGAAGCCGGCGACCATGCCGCCTGCGATCAGCAGCGTCAGCGAGGAGTCAGCGAGGCCAAGCGCCAGCAGACCCATGCCGACGATCAGTGCGAGGCATCCGGCGGGCAGCGCCACGTGCTGCGGCACCCGCTCGAGCGAGAGCTGTCCGGCGGCGGAGGCGGCGAACACGACGAACACCACGAGACCAACGGTCGCGTGGCTCTTTACGTCCAGCACCTGGCCGAGGAACGCGGGCGCTACTGCGGTGAACAGGCCGAGCACCGCGAACCCCGCGAAGCCCGCGAGCGCGGCGCGAAGGAAGGTCGCGCGAAGCTCGGCAGGCACGTGCAGGCCCTGTGGACGCAGCCGCGGGCGGCTGCTCACCTGGACGGGTTCGGGCATCGCCCACACACCGACGGCGGCGGGCACCAGCAGAACGAGGTCCGCGATGAAGCTCAGCCGCAACGCGGACCCGGCGTACTGGGAGAGCACGCCGGCAAGCAGCGGCCCGCAGCCGAGCCCACCCATGTTGACCAGCGTGGCCACGAGCGTCGCGCGGCCGCGACGCGCCGGGTCCGCAAGGTCGACGAGCGTCGCCGTCGCCGTGCCGGTGAAGATGCCGGCCGAGAGACCGGACAGCATCCGGCCGACGAGCAGCGGGGCCAGGCCGTCGGCGACCAGGAACGCCAGGGCGCTCAGGGCCGACAGCGCGAGGCCCGGCAGCAGCGCGCGGCGCCGTCCGATCTCGTCCGAGAGACGGCCGAAGAGCACCAGCGCCACGATCACCCCAAGCGCGTAGGTCGCAAAGATCACCGTGATCATCAGCACCGAGAAGCCGAACTTCTGCCGGTAAAGGTCATAGAGCGGGGTCGGCAGCGTCGTGCCGAGCATCGTGATCGCAAACGCGTACGCGACGACCGCGAAGGCGCCGCGGCGGCCGAGCCACGCGCGGGCATGTTGCGCAGCGTTATCGACCCGCGTCACGGGGCGAGATGATGGCATTCGCCCCCGGGCTGCTCAGAACCAACCCGGCACGTGCGGAAGCGGCGACAGGGTTGAATAGGTGCTCTGAGGGGGAAGAGCGCCCGGCCCGAGCGGCTTTGGTGGATGCCTGCCGCGTGGGTGCCATACAGTGGACCGTCGGATCCGATCGGTCCAGAAGCCGGTCGGGCTGAGCGGGCGAGTACCAAGGAGATCGGATGTTTCCCGCAGAAGATCAAACCGCTGTGCGGTCCGCACCTCCCGGGAACCGCACCGGGGCAAACCAACGTCCAGCAGCCGGAGCTGCCTCGGAATCACCGGGCACTGGCGCTTCGGTGAGCGGCGTGTTCAAGGTCGTCATCGTCGGCGGCGGGGTCGCGGCGCTGGAGGCCGGGCTGGCGCTTCGCGATCTGGCGGGCGAGCGAGTGGACTTGACGATGGTGGCCCCCGAGCCGGACTTCACCTACCGCCCAATGGCGGTGCGCGAACCGTTTGCCTATGCCCCGGGGCAGCGCTACCCGCTGGGGGACATCGTCAAGGACATCGGCGCCGAGCTCATCGTTGATCGCTTTGCCCATGTGGATGCCGCGGGTCGCGTCGCTCACACGGATACAGGCGCGCAGATCCCCTACGACGCGCTCGTGCTTACCTTGGGGGCACACGCTCACGAGCGCTACCGGTACGCCTTGACGATCGACGATCGCCGCCTTGATGACCAGCTTCACGGCCTTATCCAGGATGTCGAGGGCGGCTACATGCACTCGCTTGCGTTCGTGATGCCGGGGCAGAAGACCTGGCCGCTGCCGATGTACGAGCTCGCGTTGATGACCGCCGAACGTGCCTATGACACGAGCGCGGAGCTGGCGATCACGGTGGTCACACCTGAGGACACGCCGCTGGCGATCTTCGGGCAGGGGGCCAGCGCCGGCGTGAGCGAGCTCCTGAGTCAAGCCGGGATCACCGTGCTTGCATCGGCCTATGCAGAGGTTCCTCAGGATGGGCAGGTGACGATCAGGCCCGGCGATCGCCAGCTCACCTTCGACCGTGTCGTGGCCCTACCCGAGCTCCTCGGACCAGCCGTACGGGGCCTGCCGGCCGACGAGGAAGGCTTCATACCGATCGACGCTTATTGCCGCGTCCGCGGCGTGGATGCGGTCTACGCAGCTGGTGATGCAACCGATTTCGCGGTCAAGCACGGCGGCATAGCCGCACAGCAGGCCGATGTCGTTGCGACGAGCATCGCCTCGCTGGCCGGCGCACCGGTGGAGCCGGTGGCCTTCGTGCCCGAGATACACGGGATGTTGTTGACCGGTGCAAAGCCCCGCTACCTCAGCGCGCGCATCACGGGAGGCAGAGGCTTCAGCTCAGAGATCAGCGATACCCCCTCCTGGTCGCCGCCGGGCAAGATCGCCGCGAAATACCTCGCGCCCTACCTCAGCCGGCTGGCGCCGTCCGAGGAAAGGGGAACGTAAGACGCCGGCGCAGTTCGTCTTCGCGCGCCGGAAACGGGGCTATGTGGCGCGCCGGCTTTTGAGGAGCGCGTCGTCGGCGCGTGCGATGAGGGCGTGGGCGTCGTCACCGTCTTGGAGCTCGGCGAAGCCGGCGCAGATCGAGTGCCCCCTCGAGCGGGTTGCCAACTCTCTGGCGATCTTGTCAAAGCGTTGCTTGACGGCGTCTGTTTCGATTCCGGAGAGCGCGCAGAGAAACTCATCTCCGCCGAACCGCATGATGAGGTCATAGGAGCGCAGCCCGTCTCGCAGGGCGCTTGCCACTGTCGCGAGCAGTTGGTCACCGGCGAGGTGCCCCTCGCCGTCGTTGACCTGCTTGAGGCCATCGACATCGACGAAGGCGAGCACGAGCACGTCCGCGCTGCGCTGGGCGCGATCGATCTCGCGTTGCAGCTCGGCCAGGCCCGCGCCTCTAGCCCGCGTCCCCGTCAGCGGATCGATCGCCGCCAACT
>JALYZC010000156.1 GCA_030945905.1 Actinomycetota bacterium | reverse complement strand
AGGTCTGGCCGATCCCCCGTCGGGGGGAGTTGACGATCCGGGTGAAGGCGACGGCGTCGGCGGGGTTCGTGAGCACTGTGAGGTAGGCCACCGCGTCCTTGATCTCCGCCCGCTCGTAGAACTTCGTGCCGCCGATCACCTGATAGGCGATCTCGGCGCGGACGAGCGTGTCCTCGAGCACGCGCGATTGCGCGTTGGTTCGGTAGAAGACGGCGATCTCCGCGCGCGACACTCCCTCGTCGATCAGCCGCTGCACCTCGCCGGTGACGAACCGCGCCTCGGCGTGCTCGTCCTCGAGCTCCCTGACCCTGACCGGGTCGCCCTGGCCGAGCTCGGTCCACAGCGACTTCGGCTTCTGGGCCCGGTTGTTGCGGATCACCGCGTTGGCGGCGTCGAGGATCGTCTGGGTGGACCGGTAGTTCTGCTCGAGCTTGACCACCGCAGCGTCCGGGAACGTGTCCTCGAACTCCAGGATGTTCCGGATATCGGCGCCACGGAAGCCGTAGATCGACTGCGCATCGTCCCCGACCACCATCAGGTTCCGGTGCTCGCCCGCCAGCAGCTGGAGCCACCGGTACTGCACGTGGTTGGTGTCCTGATACTCGTCGACCAGCACGTGACGAAAGCCGGAGGCGTAGCGCTCGCGCACCTCGGGGAACAGCTCCAGCACGTTGACCGCCCGGACCAGCAGGTCGTCGAAGTCCATCGCGTTCATGCGGTGCAGCTCCCGCTCGTAGGCACGGTAGACGTCGGCCACGGTCTGCTCGAAGAACGAACCCACCATCCGCCCGTAGTCGTCCGCGTCGCGAAGCTTGTTCTTGGCGTCGGAGATCTGGGAGTGGATCGCGCCGGGGGTGAAGCGCTTGGGATCGATCCCCAGCTCATCGAGGCAGCGCTTGACCAGGCGCCGTGCGTCGGCCTGGTCGTAGATCGTGAACTGGCGGGTGTAGCCCAGCCGGTGGGCATCGGCGCGCAGCATGCGGGCGCAGGCCGAGTGGAAGGTCATGACCCACATCGCCCGGATGCGGCCGCCGAGCAGCAGCTCGACCCGGCTGCGCATCTCCTGCGCCGCCTTGTTGGTGAAGGTGATCGACAGGATCTCGCCGGCCCGCGCCCGCTCGGTGCGGACGAGGTAGGCGATCCGATGCGTGAGCACCCGGGTCTTCCCGCTGCCCGCCCCGGCGAGGATCAGCAGGGGCCCCTCGGGGTGGGTGACAGCCTCGCACTGGGGCTCGTTGAGCCCCGCCAGCAGCGCCTCGATGTCACGTGCAGCGGCGGTTTCGGCCATCGGGCTCAACGGTAGCGAGCTGCGCGGCGGGCACCCCCGTAGCCTGCAGGGCATGGGACTCTGCGACGACGTGCGTCGCGGCTGCGCCGCCATCGCCCGGAGCGCCCGCTCGGTTCACATCGATCTCGACCGCCTCGGCGCCATCGAACCGGGGCCTGCACCGACGCTGGATCCCGAGCGCCACTACCTCGAAGGGTCGCGCGAGGACATCGCCGGCTACATCCTCGCCCTCGCGGCCATCAACTTCGGGTCGGGCTGGTTTCAGACCCTGCGCAAGCGCCCCGGCTGCTCCGGCTACTTCACGGTCGCCTGGGGGCTGGCCGACCGCTGGCGCCGCCACGGACCGTGGGTCGGCGCCGAGCTGCGAGCCATCGACCGGGCGGCGATCGCGGACGTACTCGGGCAGGATCGCAACCATGAGCTGATGCACCTCTATGCACGCGCGCTGCGGGAGCTCGGAGCGTTCATCGGCGGACGCTCTGCGGTCGAGGTGCTCGGGGCGGCGAACGGGTCGGCCGAGCGACTCGCCGAGCAGGCCGCGCAGGGCATGTCCTCCTTCGCGGACCCCGGGTTCTTCAAGCGAGCCCAGATTCTCTCGAGCGATCTCGCTCTCGCCGGGGTGGGCCGGTTCGACGACCTCGACCGGCTGACGATCTTCGCCGACAATCTCGTTCCCCACGTGCTGCGCGTCGACGGCGTCCTTCGCTACGAGCCGCCCCTAGCCGCTCGCATCGACCGAGGCGACCTGCTGGCGCCCGGTCGGCAGGAGCGGGAGATACGCGCCTGCGCCGTGTACGCGTGCGAGCTGATCGCCCAGCAGCTTCGCGTCGCGCCGCGCGTACTGGACGGGTGGCTGTGGAACCGCGGCCAGCAGGCCCATTACAAGGCGCTGCCGCGACATCGCACGCGAACCACCGCCTATTGAGGTCAGCCGCCGGCGGGATTGGGACCGCGCACCGGACGCAGGGGCTGCACCTGTCCGGAGATCTCGGCCGGCTGCTCGGTGCCGGCCAGCGCCGCCACCGCCCGCTCGAGCGCGCCGATGCGGCTGGCCAGCCCGGCGATGGCATCGGCGATCGGATCGGGCAGGTGGATCCAGTCGGCGTCGGGCCCCTCGGGACGGCGCCCCTCCACGCGTACGGGGTGTCCCGGGTTGCCGACCACCGTGGAGTTGGGCGCCACGTCGTGGATGACCACGGTGTTGGCGCCGATCTTCGACCCGTGGCCGATGGTGATCGGACCGAGGAGCTTCGCCCCGGATCCGACGGTGACGTTGTCCTGCACCGTCGGGTGGCGCTTGCCGGTGGCAAACCCGGTCCCGCCCAGCGTGACGCCCTGGTAGAGCGTCACGTTGCTCCCGATCTCCGCCGTCTCGCCGATGACCACCCCCATGCCGTGGTCGATGAAGAAGCCGTCTCCGATTCCGGCGTGCGGATGGATCTCGATCCCGGTGAGCATGCGCGACGCGCTGGCCAGCGTCCGCGGAAGCACCGGAACGCCCGCCTCATGGAGCCCGTGGGCGACCCGGTGGACGAGCAGCGCGTGCACGCCCGGCCAGGCCGCGAGGATCTCGGCCGGCCCGACCCCCCGCGCCGCCGGATCGCGCTCCCGCGCCGCCGAGATGTCCCGACGCACCTCCCCGGTGACCCGGGCGAGGGTTCCCAGCCCGAACATCCTGTGAGGCTACTGGCTCCGACCGCGCAAACGGCGCGGGCGCCGCTGGTCGGGCAGTTACGGGGCGAAGAAGGGCGTCGACACGTACCGCTCGCCCGAGTCGGGCAGGACGACGGCGATCCGCCGCCCCGCGGACTCGGGCCGGCGGGCCACCTCCAGGGCCGCCCAGACGGCCGCCCCGCAGGAGATGCCCGCCAGCACCCCTTCGCGTCGGGCCAACAGGCGTGCCGTGTCGATCGCCGCATCATCGTCGACGGCGATGATCTCGTCGA
The DNA here is from genome assembly GCA_030945905.1 of Actinomycetota bacterium. Taxonomy (GTDB): domain Bacteria; phylum Actinomycetota; class Thermoleophilia; order Solirubrobacterales; family Solirubrobacteraceae; genus JALYZC01. Next base: position 30,353 of record JALYZC010000156.1, on the reverse strand, counting down.
TCACCTCGCGGTTGAGGACAGCGGGAACGAAGCCCGCGCCGATGCCCTGGATCTTGTGGGGGCCGGGCGTCCCGCCCGAGAGCACCGCGGATCCGCTGGGCTCAACGGCGACGACGGTGACGTGCGAGTCATGTTCCTTGAGCACCTCGCCCACGCCGGTGATCGTCCCGCCGGTGCCTACGCCGGCTACGAGCACATCGATCCGGCCATCCAGCGCATCCAGGATCTCCAGGGACGTGGTCTCCCGGTGCACCCGCGGGTTCGCGGGATTTGAAAACTGGTCGGGAAGGAACACGTCGTCGTCTGAGGCCATCGCCCGCGCCGCCCGGACGGCCTCCTCCATCCCCCCCATCGACTCGATCTCCTCCACCTCGGCTCCGTAGAGGCGCAGCAGGCCGGCCCGTTCGCGGCTCATTCCCTGGGGGAGCGTGAGCACGAGGCGATAACCCTTGGCCGCGCACACGAATGCGAGCGCGATGCCGGTGTTGCCGCTCGTCGCCTCCACGATCGTGGTGCGACCCGGCTCGATGCGCCCCTCGCGTTCGGCCGCCTCGATCATCGCGACGCCGATTCGATCCTTGACGCTGCCGCCGGGGTTGAGCGCCTCCAGCTTCGCGAACAGCTCGACGCCAGAAAGCGCATCGCCGCCGAGCCGCGTGAGCTGGACCATCGGGGTGCTGCCGACATGCTCTGCGATGTTGATCGGGATTTGGGCCATTACGGCCACTGTACCTCCGGCGCACCGGCGTGCATACGGAGAAGGGCCTCCTCCGCAGGGTTCCGCGACAGATCTTGCGCGACTTGTGGGCCCGACGTGGTGCTCTACCGTTGGCGCCGCGGCGGGGTGCCGTGCCCTCCGAGCAATGCCCTGCCCTGGGGGCAGTCCCCAGGCGCCCCGCCGCACTGAGCTCGTCCGGGAGACGCCTCAGCGATCGACGCGCTGGAGGCTGCGCCTCCCCGTTCCCCCGCCGACGGGGTGCACGGGGTTGCACTGAGGACACAGATCCTTGGAGTTCTCGTCGTTTCGCACGCGCCAGCCGAGCGCCTGCAGGACGTCGAGGGGGCCGGCGTCACGCGCGTCGGCGCACTCATCGCAGCGCAGGCCCAGGTATCCGAGGGTGTTGCGCCTGAAGAGCAGCATCGTTAGAGGTGTGCGGCCTTCGCTGGGTGCAGCGGCTCGTCCTCGAGACGCTCGGTGTCCCTCCGGCCGGAGCCGCTTCCGATTGGATGAACCGGATTGCACTGCGGACACAGATCATCTCCGGCGTGGCCTCGCCCGACCTGCCAGCCCAGCTCCCGCAGCACGTCGAGGGGGCCGGCATCGCGCGCGTCGGCGCACTCATCGCACTGCAGTCCGACATATCCGAGTGAGTTTCGTTTGAAGAGGAGCATGGGTCGCTCTTCGGGACAACCGGGCGAGGGCTTGAGCGATCAGGTAACAGCTGGACGCCTCGCTGGGACGGTGACCGGCGCGCCGCTCGAGTCGGCGTACCCTGTTGATCCGAAGGAGTCAGGGGAGGCTGGCGTGCTGCTCTTCAAACGAAGGACCTCCAGATACGTCGGGGTGCGCTGCGAGGCCTGCTCAGACGCGCACGACGCCGGGCCGCTTGAGGTCCTCCGAGGACTCGGCTGGCACGCGGCCGATGACAAGAACTCGAAGACTCTGTGCCCACAGTGCAACCCTGCTCACACGATCGGTAGTGCGGACGGTCGCAGGAAAGCCAAGCGCGCAGAGGGGGACGCATGGTCGATGAGTGGCGGAGCTGCGCGCAACCGCCCTCCAGACTGACCGGCCCTGGCACCCGCCAGCTGGTCGGGGTAGGGCCGAACGCCGACGTACGCCCGATTGTTCGGAACGTCGCCATGGGCCCCGCGGTCATAGCTCCTTTCGTATCCGTCGCTGAGTCCTGGCAACAGCTTCAGGGTGTCGACGCCGCCGCCAATAGCTGCAGATGAACCGCGGAAGGTAGGCAAGCCACCACCACGCCCCCCGCACGGATCTCATGGGCTGAGACAAAATCGGACCGCTGGCGATACCAGCGCCGTCAACTCAGACTCCCGCTAGCGGAATGATGAGGTCGATGCGGCTTCGATGGAGCATCACGACCGGCGCCGCGCTGGTTTGCTCGGGATCGTCCAGACGAGCCATCTTCGCGTTGAGGACGATCAGGAAGTCCCGTTCCTTGTCGTTGAGGAAGTCCGACAGACGGCTCCGGTAGCCCTCCTCCGGAGGTAGCATGATGTCACCCTCGATCCGGTAGCGCCGCGATTCGACGAGAACGTGTTCGAGTGGTCGGTCCACGGGCGGCGGCATGGTCGAGCGCGAGGTTACCCCAACGGGATGAGCTCGCTTACTAGATGTAGTACATCGCCGCGCCGCGCTCGCGCGACTCGCGCTCGACGACGTCAGCGATCGTGGTGTCGCCGAGCACCTTGCGCGCGGCTGCCGCGGCGTCGGCGAACACGCCCTGGGCGTCGGCGCCGAGAGCTCCGTCGAGCAGTTCGACGAGTTCGAGCACGGTGACTTCGGCCGGGGGGCGAGCGAAGGAATAGCCGCCCTTGACGCCCCGCTGGGAGCGCAGCACCCCGGCCCGGCGCAGGACTGCGAAGAGCTGCTCGAGGAACTGCACGGGGATGTCGCGTCGGCGCGCGAGCTCTCCGATGGGCACCGGGTGGCTGTCGCCGCTGCGGCCCAGCTCGGCGAGCGCGAGCAGCGCGTACGGGGACTTGGTGGTGATTGAGATCACGGGGTCGGCCTACGATGTCCAATCGTATGCGACCGTCCGGCCACCCCGGCTTGACCCGTTCGATCGGCGCCTTCGCCCCGCCCATCGCGCTGATGGGGCTGATCTACCTGGCCTCCGCACAGTCTGACCTCAACTCCGGCCTGGGGGTCGTCGACCTCATCGGGCGCAAGATCGTGCACATGACCGAATACGGGCTCCTGTGGTGGCTGTGGTCGCGCGCTCTGGGCTTCCGCCGCCCGCTGCTCGCGGCCGCGATCACGCTCGCCTACGCTGCCACGGACGAGTATCACCAGACCTTCGTGGCGGGACGTCACGGCTCACCGATCGACTGGGGCATCGACGCCGTCGGGGTCGGGACCGCCTGGCTCGTGCAGCGAGCCGTGCTGCGGGTCAGATCCAGCCGCGCTGCGTAGCGACCAGAACCGCCTGAGCGCGATCCACCGCACCGAGCTTGCCGTAGATGTTGTGCAGATGGGTCCGGACCGTGCTGGTGGACAGCGAGAGCTCGGAGGCAATCTGCTTGTAGACGTTCCCGGTGGCCAGGCGCTTTAGCACCTCGACCTCGCGGTCGGAGAGGGGGCACGGATCGATCTGCCGCTGGCGCCCGGTGGTGGGATAGGGAAGCTCGTAGAGGACATTGCGCAGCTCGGCCGGGCCGAGGCCGATGGACTTGGCCGTCTTGAGCAGCTCGGTCGGCGAGACGTGCGCCCCCTGGGCATAGTGCGCGAGCATGTCGGCCAGCCGCACGAATGCGGCCTCGTCGGCGGCGTCCTGATTGTGGTGGCGCTCGATCGTGGTGGCGATGGACGCCGGCAGGCCCCACCGCCGTGCGAGTACGCCGCCCACCAGGGCATGGTCGACGCCGAGCTCGCGGCGCTCGCGGTGGATACGCTCCTCCGGGGTACGAGCGTTCCCGTGTACCTGGGCCGGGTAGCCTGGGTACGCCTGAAGGAGCACCAGCTTGCCGATGTCGTGCAGAAGTGCCGTGATCATGAGCCGGTCACGCTGGTTGTAGCCGACCTCCGTGCCCAGCCGATCGGCGGCGCGCTGCGCGGCCAGGGCGTGCAGGCGGAAGTGCTCCGGAGCCACGTCCCACACGCCGCTGCGCTCGAAGAAGTCAAACGTCCGAGCGCGGCTGGCCAGGGCGCGCACCGCCTGGGGAGAGAGCACCTCGACGGCCTTGACCACGCTGTCGACGCGGCCTTGCGAGGGGCCCGGCGCACGGTTGGCCAACCGCAGGACGGCAATGGCCAGCGCCACGTCGGACTCGACGGCGGCGACGACATCGGCCGCTGACGTGTGGTTCTCCGTGAAGAGGCGCAGCACGCGGTTGCGCGATTCGGCCAGCGCCGGGAATCCTTCCAACGCCTCGAAGGCGGAGGTGAGCCGGCGGCCATGGCCCTCGTTGTGCCGCCGCCCCGCGGCGGCAGCGTCGTCGTCAGCAGGCAAAGGGTTGGTTGACACAGCGCGAGTGGCCACGGTAAGGGGAGCCGCCGCGCGGGTGGAGGTCCGCGGGTACGGCTCGACAGGGGGCTGACGTACGCATCGGCATTTGAGGAGATTCGGTTTAGGCGGGGGACCCGTCCGGCGCATCGGCGCTGCCCGTACGCCGCACTGCGGCGTCGATGCGACCCAGCGTCTCATCGCGGCCGAGCACGGCGATGGTTTCGAAGATACCGGGAGAGATCGTCGTGCCGGCGACCGCCACACGAATCGGCTGGAAGACCTGCTTGGGCTTGACCGCCCGGGCCTCGACGAGACCCCGTAGCGCCGTCTCGACGTGCTCCACGTTGAAGGCCTCCAGGTCAGCCAGAGCGTCGCGCGCGGCGCCCAGCAACGCCACGCCGCCGTCGGCCATCACCCGGGCAAACGCTGCCTCGTCGTCTGCGGGGCCGTCGAAGAAGAACCCCGACAGCGGCCAGAAATCCGCGAGCGTCTGCAGCTTCTCGCGCGAGATCTCCACGACGTCGCGAAGGCCGGTGCGCCCGGTGAACGCCTCGAGGCGGGCGGTCAGGTCGTCGACGTCGAGGTCGCGCAGCTCGCGGCCGTTGAACGAACGCAGCTTGCGCTCGTCGAAGACCGCGGGAGAGCGCGATACCCGGTCGAGGCTGAAGCGCTCGGCCAGCTCCGCGGTGGTGAAGCGGTCGCGATCGGGGTCAAATCCCGCTCCGAGCAGGGCAACATAGTTGCGCACGGCCTCGGGGAGGTAGCCCGCGGCACGCAGAGCCTGCACGGACGCGGCACCGTGGCGTTTTGACAGCTTGCGCCCGTCGGGTCCGTGCAGGAGCGGCAGGTGCGCGTACACCGGCGGGGACGCCCCGAGGGCCTCGTAGACCAGCAGCTGCTTGGGGGCATTGGAGAGATGATCCTCCCCCCGGATCACATGGGTGATCCCGGCGTCGAGATCGTCGACGGCCACCGCGAAGTTGTAGAGCACCGACTCGTCTCCGCGGGCGATCACCGGGTCGTCGAGATGGGCGTGCGCAAATACGGCCTGGCCGCGCACGGCGTCGTGGACCACCGTCGTGCCCTCCTCGGGCACGCGGAGCCGAACTGCCCCCGACGCCTCGGCCTCCGCCCGAAACCCGCGATCGGCACCGTGGCGCTCCTTGTAGGCCCGCACCTCGTCGGGACCGGCATGCGAACGGTAGGCGTGGCCGGATTCGAGCAACTGATCGAGCACTTCGGCGTGTCGGGCTCGGCGCTGGGACTGGAAGATCGGGCCCTCGTCCCAGTCGAGCTCCAGCCAGCGCAGGGCATCGAGAATCTGCTCCACGTTCTCCGGTGTGGAGCGCTCGCGGTCGGTATCTTCGATGCGAAGAACGAGCGCGCCGCCGGACCCGCGCGCCATCAGCCAGTTGTAGAGCGCGGTCCGCGCGCCGCCGATGTGCAGCGCGCCGGTCGGGGAAGGAGCGAAGCGGAGCCTCATGCCCATGTCGCGCCCATGCTAGTCGGGGCCCACGTCTCACCCGCGGGCGGTCCCGCCCAGGCGATCGAGCGGGGCGCGCAACGGGGGGCACGAGCGATCCAGTTCTTCAACCAGAACCCGCGCGCCTGGCGGGCCCGCGAGTACACCTCCGAGGAGGCGGCGGCCTTCCGCGCGGCACGGGAGGCCGCGCCCGTCGATGCGGTCCTCTTTCACGCGGTGTACCTGATCAACTGCGCCAGCGAGGACCGCGAGATCCGCGAGAAGTCCCTGCGCTCGCTGACCGTCGCGCTGCGCTCGGGTGACGTGTTGGGCATCCAGGGGGTCGTGCTGCACGCCGGATCCGCGCTCTCGGGCGACGTCGACGAGGCGATCGGGCGTGCGGGCGTGCTGATCGGCGAGGCGCTCGCCGAGTCCGAGCGCTGCCCGGTGCACCTGGAGAACACCGCCGGGGCCGGCGGGACGCTGGGACGCTCCTTCCGCGAGCTCGCGGCGTTGATCGAGTCTGCCGGCGGGAGTCCACGCCTGAGCGTGTGCCTGGACTCCTGCCATCTCTACGCATCGGGGTTCGACGTACGCGAGGCCACGGGATTGGCGGAAGTCATCGACCAGTGCGTCGAGATGGTCGGTCCGGGCCGGCTCGGGTCGTTGCATGTAAACGATTCGCGGACAACGCTGGGGTCAAACGTCGACCGTCATGCCCCGCTGGGAGAGGGCGAGCTCGGCGCGCGGGGCCTTGCCGCCTTTTTGTCCGAGCCGCGCTTCGAGGGCCTGCCGGCGATCTTCGAGGGGCCCGGTGTGGAGGGCAAAGCACCGGCCAAGGGCGACGTGGATCGCATGCATGCGCTGCGGACGCAAGGCTTGGCGGCCCGACGGACATAGCGCCCGCGTCTGGGTGAGCTCAGCGCGCGCTGGTCGCACGCAGGCGGGTATAGACCCGCAGCCGACGCCCATGCACGCGACAGCCGTTGCGACGACGATATGCGCTCACGCTGACCGCGATGTTGGAGAAGGGCAGGTGAAAGCCGCGCTCGATCCCGGTGCCGGACGTGATCGAGGAGCCCCAGTGGCTCCAGTGCAGCGAAACGAGGTTCACGCCGCCGCCGAAGCTCCCGCCGGGACCGAAGTGCGCGCAGCGATGGGGACGGACCTTGGAAGTCGTGGCCATGCCGTTCGTCGTGAGGCACAGGAGCGAGAGCGGGCGGGCCGCGCCGCGTGCCGGCAGCACCAAAGCACTCCACCCCAACACGGCGATCACCGCGATCGACAGGCGCTTCATGGTCTTCGGTCTAGCGATGTTCGCGCCGAATTGCAACACGCGCATCGGAGGGCTTCAGCAAGCCGGCCGTCTACGCCGCGCTCAACGTCGCGCCGCCCAGGAGCTGGGAAAGCTCGGCGCGCAGACCGGGGCTCGGCGTGACCCTGTAGTCGGGGCCCAGGCGCAGGCGCCGCGCGCCGGTGCTGGTCTGCATCTCGAGCACCACCTCCGCCTCACCGGGAAAGTTCTCGAGCACGTGCTTGAGCTCCGCGATGACCCCGGCGGGGAGGCAGCCGGCGTCCACGCGTACGCGCAGAGCGCGGCGCGCCGCCTGCGCCGCCTCGGCCACCGCGCGCGCGGCGGCGAGCTCGTCGTCGCTGGGATCGAAGGGCACGGCCTCCTGCACGATCACGCACGTCTTGCTGGCGTCCTTGTGATCGACCCGTCCGCGCACCGTGACGATCTGGTCCGGGGCCAGGCACTCCTCCGCGGCGGCCAGCGCCTTGCCGAAGACCAGGATCTCGACGGTCCCTTCCAGGTCGTCGAGCGTGGCGAACATCATCGGATCGCCCTTCTTCGTGCGGATCCGCTTGGTCTGGGTGACGATGCCGCCCACGGTCACCCACTCCCCGTCGCGCCGCGCGGCGAGGTCGGCCAGCGAGCAGTCCACCCGGGCGCGCAGCGCCTCGCGCACTGCCTTGAGCGGATGCGCCGAGATGAACAGCCCGAGCGCCTCCTTCTCGACGGCCAGCAGCTCGGTGCGGTCGAATTCCTGCTCCGGGATGGGCGGGTGGCTCGGCGCGGCGAATGGGTTGGCGCTGCGGTTGCCGTTGGCGCCCTGGTGGGCGGGGCCGCTGTCGCCGAGGTCGAAGATCGATCCCTGACCGATCTGGGCGTCCTGCTGGGCCTTCTGGCCCGCGCCCTGCGCCGCCTCTAGAACCGCGAGCATCCCGCGCCTGGACGCGCCGGTCGAGCCGAACGCGCCGCATTTGATCAGCGCCTCGGTCGCCTTCTTGTTCACGCAGCGGCAGTCCACCCGCGTGCAGAAGTCCCACAGCGACGTGAACGGCCCACCCTCCTCGCGGGCTCGCTTGATCGCCGCCACGGCCTGGTAGCCCAGCCCCTTGACCGCGTCGAGTCCGAAGCGGATGTTGCCCCCGACGACCACGAACTCGTGATCGGACTCGTTGACGTCGGGCGGCAGGATCTCGATGCCCATCTCCTCGCAGCGGGCGACGAAGAACGGCACCTTGTCCTTGGTGGACATTACCGACGAGATCAGCGCCGCCATGTACTCGGCGGGGTAGTTGGCCTTCAACCACGCGGTGCGATAGGCGATCAGGGCGTAGCAGGCGGCGTGGGCCTTGTTGAAGGAGTAGTCGGCCGATCGCTCGTTGGTGGTCCAGAGCCATTCGGTCACCGCGGGCGAGGTGCCCGAGGCCCGGCAGCCGTCGACGAACTCGGATTTGAGGTGGGCCATCGCCTGACGATCCTTCTTGGCGATCGCCTTGCGCAGGTCGTCCGCGCGCGGGCCTGAGAATCCAGCCAGCGACTTGGCGATCAGCATCGCCTGCTCCTGGTAGAGGATCACGCCCTTGGTGGGCTCGAGGATCGACCGGAGCCGCTCGTCGGGCACGTCGACGGATGTCGCGTCGCGCTTGCCGCGGGCATAGGTGGGGATCTGATCCATCGCGCCCGGGCGGTAGAGCGCGACCAGGGCGACGAGGTCGTCGAACTCGGTCGGGCGCACCTTCTTGAGCGCCTCGCGCATGCCCTCGGACTCGAACTGGAAGACGCCGATCGAATCGCCGCGGGCGAGCATCTCGTAGGTCTTCGCGTCGTCCAAGGGCAGCACGGTCATGTCGGGGCGGGCGCCGGCCGAGCGCTGCACGATGTCCAGCGCATCCTCGATGACGTCGAGGTTGCGCAGCCCCAAAAAGTCGATCTTCAGCAGTCCGATCTCGTCGATCGGCTTCATCGAGTACTGGGTGACCGTGCGGTAGGCACGCTCGCCGCCGTTGCCGTTTCCGGTACCGGGCACCTCGGCGAGCTGGAGGGGGACGATGTCGGTCAGCGGACGGTCGGAGATGACGACCGCCGCGGCATGGATGGACGAGTTGCGGACGATGCCCTCCAGCCCACGCGCTAGGTCGACGATCTGCTTGGCGTCGGCCTCGGCGTCGACCACGACGCGCAGCGGCTCGCCGGCGCTCAGACAGTCCTCGAACGATGGCGGGCGCCCCATGACGGGGTCGGGGATGAGCTTGGCGAGACGGTCGCCGGTGGCGTAGTCGTGGCCGAGCACCCGCGCGGCGTCGCGGGTCGCGGCGCGGGGAAACATCTTTCCGAAGGTGACGATCTGGGCGACCCGATCCGAGCCGTACTTATCGGTCACGTAGCGAATCACGCGCTCGCGGCCGCGGACCGAGAAGTCGATGTCGATGTCGGGCCTGGACACCCGCTCGTGATTGAGGAAGCGCTCGAAGAGCAGGTCGTAGCGCAGCGGATCCACGTCGGTGATCGAGAGGCAGTAGGAGACGATCGAGCCCGCGGCCGAGCCGCGGCCGGGACCCACCGCGATGCCCTGCTCCTTGGCGAACTTCACGAAGTCCCACACGATCAAGAAGTAGGCGCTGAAGCCCATCTGGTCGATCACCGAGAGCTCGTACTCCGCCCGCTCCACCGCCTCGGCCGGCACCGGATCGCCGTAGCGCAGCGCCAGCCCCTGGCCCACCAGCTCGCGGAGGTACTCGGCCTCGCTGCGCCCGTCCGGCGTCTGAAAGCTGGGGATCAGCTGCTTGTCGAGCTCGAGCTCGAGGTTGCAGCGTTCGGCGATCTCGAGCGTGGTCCGCAGCGCCTCGGGCCAGGCCGCGAACGCGTCAGCCATCTCGGCTCCCGACTTGAGGAAGAACTCGTTGGTGTCGAATGACAGCTTCGGGGCGCTCAAGGTGCTCTTGGTCTGTACGCAGAGCAGCGCCGCGTGGTGGGCGTGATCCTCCTTGCGGAGGTAGTGGACGTCGGCCGTGGCCACCAGGGGCCGTTGCAGCTCGCGGGCGACGCGCTCGATGCCCTGATTGGCCTTCTCCTGCGCGGGGACGCCGTTGCGCTGGAGCTCGAAGTACACCTGGTCGGGCCCCACGGCCTGGACGAGGTCGTCGATGTGGGACCGGGCCTCGGCGGGCCGATCCTCGATCAGCCGCTGGCAGAAGCGCGATTGCAGGCACCCGGTGAGGACGATCAGCCCTTCGCCGTGACGGGCCAGCAGCTCCATGTCGACCGCCGGCTTGCCGCGGAGCAGGCCCTCCGTGAAGCCGGCCGAGGACAGCCTGACCAGGTTGCGGTAGCCGGCATCGTCGGAGGCCAGAAGCGTGAGGTGGTTGCGCTCGACTCGAGCACCCGAGCCCGGCACGGGGCGGTGATGGCGATCGTCGACGACGTAGACCTCGCAGCCCACGATCGGCTTGATCCCGTGCTTGACGCAGGCCTTCTGGAGCTCGACGGCCCCGTTCATCACGCCGTGGTCGGTGAGGCCGAGCGCCCCCTGGCCGAACTCCGCGGCCCGGGCGGCGAGCGCGTCGATCTTGCACGCGCCGTCGAGCAGCGAGTACTCGGAGTGCACGTGGAGGTGAACGCAGTCGGTCGAAGACACGATGGCGGGCATGCTAGGCCCCGGACCGGATGCCGGGCAGGGCTCTCAGGCGCTCGCGCCGACGCGTTTGCGCGCCCGCACGCGCCGAGCCCGGGTCATTCATCGAGGTCCGCGGATCGGGCGCCGTGCCGCGCCCATCCGACCAGGAGGGCGAGTGACGCCACGTCGCCCTCCCCCGCGATCCGCTGTCCGGGCCCGCGCCCCAACGCGTATGCGAACGCAGACAGGGACGTGCGAACCGTGGTGGTCGCACCCCCGGCGGGCGGGCGAGTCCTCACCCTCACCGGCTCGCCGTCGCTCACGCTGACGAAGCAGCCCCCGCCGCGCCGGCCCTCGATCGTGTGCTCGAGGCAGAAGTCATTGCCCCGTGTCCAATCCGGCTCGATCGAGAGGGCCAGTGCTCGGTGAAGCAGCGACGGATCGATCCAGATGCCGGCATCCGCGAGCGCGCCGGTGTCCAGGGGCACCGGGGCCAGTGACCGGAGGGCCCGGCTGCGGCGCAGCGTCCCGGACACCCGTGCACCGTGCCGGCGCAGGCGCCGAGACCCACCTTCGGCGACCAGCGCGGCGAGCGCCGCCGGCGAAGCCTCCAGGCGGAAGCCGGCGCCCGTCTCCCGAGGGCGATGTCGACCGGCCACCCGGCCGCCGGCGCGGTTCAGCGTGACCTCGTACCAGCCGAGCGTCCCGACCAGCAGGTCATAGCTCACCGGTTCGCCGGCGAGCGCCTGTCCAGGCAGGAGCCCGAGCGCGAGGCGGACCGCCGCCGTCGCGTTCTCCGCCACGAGACGATCGAGCCCGATGGCCAGCCACGGGCGCTCGGGCCCGGGCACCGGCTCGGGGGCCTCGGTCGCCGTCGGCGCCACCTCCTGCTGATGCTCGGCCGGGGCGGCGATCCGCGTCGCGAGCCGGAGCTCCAGCTCGTCGTGGGCGCGTGCCATCACCCGTATCTCGGCTTGCGCCGCGTCGCGAGCACGGTGCAGCGCATCGGCCTGCGCGCGCAGACTGTTCGCGTCGCGCGAGAGGGTGAGGATTCGCTCGCCGAGCTCCACCTCCCCTCGCGCGCGCTCGTGGCGCTCGCGAGCCAGGCACTGCTGGGCGCCGGCGGCAGCCGCCTGCGCCTCGTCGGCGCGGCCCTCGGCCGCTGTGAGCGCGCGGGCCTCGCGATCGACGCGTACGCGCAGGCGAGCCATCGAACCGGGATCGCCCACCAGGCGCGCGGCGCGTCGCTCTGCTTCGAGCAGCCCGGCATGACTTTCCGTGGCGGCGGAGGCGCCGGCGGGGCGCTTGGGGACCGCACGTTGACGCGACGACGCGAGCGTCAGCTCCCTGTGCAGGAGCGAGGCGTCCTGCGCACCACGGAGCCCGTGTGCCTTCGCCGCATGCTCGGCGCGCCGGGCGCGCGCCCGAGCGGTCTGGGTGCCATGGCGGGCTTCGTCGGCCTCCCGCCGCGCCGCCGCGAGCTCGACCCCCAGACCGCGCCTGCGCCGATCGGCTCGGGTCAGGGATCGCCGCAGCTCGGCCGCTTCCCGCTCGGCCTGCGCGACCCGGTCCTCGGCGGCCACGACTGCGTCCTCGCGCAGCCGCTGCTCGGCGTGGGCGTGCTGGCGGGTGGCCAGCAGCTCTCGCTCTCGCTGCTCGAGCTCGACCTCGAGGCCGGAACGTTCCTCGCTCGCCGCTCCGAGGCGCAGCTCGAGCCCGGCCAGCTCCATTTCCATCCGCGCGACCGCCCGCTCTGCGTCCTGCGCGCGCTGCTCTGCGGCTGCCTCGGCGAGCTCGGCCCGCCGGGCGCGGCGCTCGACCAGCACGGCGCGGTCGACGACGGTGCCTTCGACGTGCTCCCTCGGTTCGCCGGCCGCGGGTCTCGGGACAGGGAGCTCGACCCTCGCGCCACCGAGATCGAGCTCGAGCGGCGCGCGGAGGAGGGCCGCTAGGTCATCGGAGACCGAGAAGGCAGCCCGGAACGGCCGATCTTCGGGGGCGACGCGCGCGGCCGCGCCCGAGGTCTCCGGCAGCGATTCGACGCGATGCTCGTCCTGCGCGCCACCCAGGATGAGGACGGGTGCGTGCATGGCCCCGGCCGGCGGACCCTCCCAGACCCCGGCCACCCGAACGAGGGTGGTTCCCAGGTCGGTGGGCAGCGTCTCGACGGAATCGACACGCAGGCCCGCCGCGGGGCGGATGCGCCGCGAGCGAAACTCAATCACGGTCTGAGGGCAGGCGGGGCGGCACGATCGGAGGAGACCGGCGCACACGAAGCCAGCCGGGATTCAGCCTAGATCGCCAGGCGGATGGGGCCGCCACAGGTTCCCGCGTGGTGCGGGAAAAACGGAACCGCTCAGTCGCTGCTCGCGCTACGACGCTGCAGGACGAGCAGCGCCGTGGCGAGGCCCGCGGCCACGAGTCCTCCTGCCGCCACCTTCTTGGGCGCCCCTCCGTACTTGCGACGGATGTACCAGGTGGCGCCCTTCCACACGATGAATCCGAGAACTCGATATTGCATGGCCTTGATCCTACCCTCCGACGCCGGCGAGAAACATGCGTGTCAGCCCTGTCCCTGGCGCAGGCGCCACGCCAGGCGCGACTGCAGCGACCACAGCTCGATGAACCCGGGCGAGGCGGTCTGCGAGAACAGGCCGCCCGACTCGGAGAACCCGGCCAGCGCGGCATCGTAGACGGCGTTGGGCGACGCCCGGGTCACGACGCGCGCCGAGCCCTTGTACAGCTTGACGCCGATCGTCCCCGTCACCTGCTCGTTGACCCGCTCGATGTAGGCGTCGAGGTCGCCGCGCAGCGGCTCCCACCACAAACCCGCATAGACCAGGTATGCCCACTGACGCTCGAGCTCTGGCTTGAACTGGTTCTGGTGGATGGTGCCGACGAGCTGCTCGAGCTCGCGGTGGGCGGGCAGGATGATGGCGGCGGCGGGCACCTCGTAGATGTCGCGCACCTTGAGGCCGACGATGCGGTCCTCGATGTGGTCGACGATTCCCACGCCGTGACGGGCCCCGATCTCGCCGGCGCGCTCGAGCAGGTCGACCAGCCCCAGCCGCGCGCCGTCGAGCGCGACGGGCACGCCGTGCTCGAACTCGACTGTGAGGGTCTGGGCCTCGTCGGGCGCCTCCTCCGGGCGGGTAACCAGGCCGAACACGTCGTCCTCGGGCGCATGGTCGAGCTCCTCGATCCAGCGGCCCTCACTGGAGCGCCCCCACAGGTTGTCGTCGATCGAATAGGGCGTGAGCTCGGTGCCGCCCTTGACCGGTATCCCCCGCTCGCGGGCGTAGGCGATCTCTTCGTCGCGGCCCATCTGCCACGAGCGCACCGGAGCGATCACCTTGAGCTCGGGCGCCAGCGTGGCCACGGTGGCCTCGATGCGCACCTGGTCGTTGCCCTTGCCGGTGCAGCCGTGGGCGATGGTGTCACAGCCCGCCTCGCGTGCGTGCTCGACCGCGAGCTTGGCGATCAGCGGACGCCCCAGGGCGGTGAACAGCGGATAGCCGCCCCCGTAGAGCGCGTTCGCCTTGATCGCCGGCAGCACGTAGTCGCGCGCGAACTCCTCGCGGGCGTCCACGACGCGGCACTCGAGCGCCCCGAGCTGCCGGGCCTTGCCCTCGATCACCTCGTAGTCCTCGCCCGGCTGGCCGAGGTTGACGGTGAGCGCCACCACCTCGGCCTCGTAGCGCTCCTGGATCCACTTGAGCATCACGCTGGTGTCCAGCCCGCCCGAATACAGGAGCAGAACACGATGGACGTCGGCGGGGTCGGCCTCGTAGGAGGCGGTGCGAGGCGGAAAGTCGGGGGCGTCGGTCATGCGGGTGGGAAGGCTACCCCGCGAGGGTGGGCCGCGAGCGCGTGAAGCCTCACACCAGCAGCGCCGCGACCCGACCCAGGGCATCGGCGATCTCGGCCTCTCCCACGATCAACGGGGGCAGGAAGCGCAGCGTCGTCGGACCCGTGGCGTTGAGCACGAGGCGCTGCTCGAGCAGCGCCCGGCGGGCCAGCGCGCCGGCGTCGTCGATCTCGATCGCTCGCATGAGCCCGCGACCGCGCACCTCGCGCACGCCGGGCAGCTCGGTCAGGCCCTCGGCCAGGCGCTCCCCCAGCTCCATCACGCGGGCGAGGCGCTCGGGGCGATCGATCACGTCGAGCGCTGCCAGCGCCGCGGCCGCCACCACCGGCCCGCCGGCGAACGTAGACCCGTGGTCGCCCGGCGCGAACACGTCCGCCAGCCGCGGCCCGGTGATCAGCGCGCCGATCGGCATGCCGCCGCCCAGCGCCTTGGCCACGGTCATCGCGTCGGGAACCACGCCGGTCTGCTCGTGCGCCCACAGCGTGCCGGTTCGGCCCATGCCGCATTGGATCTCATCGAAGATCAGGGCCGCGCCCGAACGGTCGCAGGCCGCGCGCGCTGTCTGCAGGAGCTCGTCGGAGAGCACGTGGACCCCGGTCTCCCCCTGCACCGGCTCGAGCAGCACGGCCGCGGTGTGCTCGTCGACGGCGGCGTCGAGCGCGTCCGGGTCCTTGGGCACGACGACGAAGCCCGGCACCAGGGGTGCGAACGGGGCCTGCTTGGACTCCTGGGGGGTGGCCGAGAGCGCCCCGTAGGTGCGCCCGTGAAACGCCTGCTCGACCACCACCAGGTTGCCGCCGCGCCGGGCCTTGCGGGCCAGCTTGATCGCCGCCTCTACGACCTCGGCGCCCGAGTTGCCGAAGTAGACCTTGCCGCCGAGCGAGCGTTCGGAGAGGCGTCGCGCCAGGCACATCGGCGGCTCGGTGTAGTAGAGGTTGGTCACGTGCATCAGCCGACCCGCCTGTTCGCAGACCGCCCGGACGACCGCGGGATGGCAGTGGCCCACGCTGGAGACCGAGATCCCGGCCAGGAAGTCGAGGTACTCGCGGCCCTCGTCGTCCCACAGACGGCACCCTTCGCCGCGCACGAACTCGACGGGCAGGCGCGCGTAGGAGGGCACCACGTGGGCGCCCTCGAGGGCCTGGAGCTCGGCCAGCGTCATGACGCCGGGCGGATCTTGGTCCCGATGCCGGCGTCGGTGAACAGCTCGAGCAGCAGCGAGTGCGGAATTCGCCCGTCGATGATGTGGGCGTTGGAGACACCGCGATGGATCGCGTCCACGCAGGCCTGGAGCTTGGGGCGCATGCCACCGGTGACCTGAGGAAGCGCCGCTTCCACCTCGTCGGCCGCGACCTGCCCGATCAGACTCTGGGGATCAGTGGGGTCGCGCAGCCATCCGCGCACGTCGGTCAGGTAGATGACCTTGAACGCCCCGAGCGCTCCCGCCACCGCTCCCGCCGCCTCGTCGGCGTTGACGTTGTAGGAGGCGCCGTCGCGGTCGGCGCCGACGGAGGCGACCACGGGAATGTAGTCCTGCGCGATGTGGTTGATCACGTCCACGTCCACGTGCTCGATGCGCCCGACGAAGCCGATGTCACGCCCGCCCGACCCCGCCTGGCGCGCCACGCGGAACAGCAGCCCGTCGTCGCCGCACAGGCCCACGGCGGGCTGTCCGTGCCGTCCGAGCAGGAGGACGATGTCCTTGTTGACCTTGCCGACCAGGACCATCTTGGCCACCTCGACCGTGTCCGGGTTGGACACGCGCAGCCCGTCGACGAACTCCACGGTGATGTTCAGCCGCTCCATGTACTTGGTGATGTCGGGGCCGCCGCCGTGGATGACGATCGGGTTGATCCCCACGTACTTGAGCAGCACCACGTCGCGGGCGAAGTCCTCGCGCAGCTCCGGGTTCTCCATCGCCGCGCCGCCGTACTTGATCACCACCGTGCGGCCGTGGAACTGCCTGATGTAGGGCAGCGACTCCAGCAGCGTGGCGACCGCGGGAAGGTTTCCGGTGTCCGGGCTCATGTCGTGTACTCCGAGTTGATCGTGACGTACTCGTGGGAGAGATCGGAGAAGAAGACCTCGGTCTCGGCGCCCTCGCCCGGCAGGGCGATCACGTACTCGACCTCCTCCCTGGCCACTGCGTCACGGAGCCCAGGCTCGTCGTAGGCCGCCGCCGCACCGCCCGAGCACACGCGTACGCCCTCGATGTCGATGTCGTAGGACAGCGGCGCCGTACCCGGGAGCGCCATCCCGATCGCCCCCGAGATCCGACCCCAGTTCGGGTCCCCCCCGTGCAGGGCCGCCTTGACCAGCGGCGAGTTGGCGATCGCCCGCGCCGCCCCCTCGACTTCGAGCTCGTGGCCGCCGCGCACGAGCACGCGACCGACCCGCTTGGACCCCTCGCCGTCGTGCACGATCATCAGCGCGAGCTGACGCATGACCGCGTCCAGTGCCTCGCCGAAGCGCAGCTCGTCCTCGGACTCCGGCGCCACGCGGATGCCGGAGGCGCCGTTGGCCATGAGGATCGCCGTGTCGTTGGTCGAGAGCTGGCCGTCGACGCTGATGCGGTCAAACGACCGCTTGACCGTCACCCCGAGCAGAAGGTCCGCGGTCTCCACGGCCAGCGCGGCGTCGGTCTGGATGAAGCAGAACATCGTCGCAAACGCCGGTGAGATCATCCCCGCGCCCTTGGCCTGTGCACTCAGGTGCACCGATCCCGACGGGAGCTCCACCTCGAGCGAGACGCGCTTGGGGAACAGGTCGGTGGTGCAGATGGCCTCGGCGAGCTCCTCGTCGCCGTCGGGCCGCAGCTGCGCCCGGGCGGCCAGCAGGCCGGCGAGCACCCGGTCGACCGGCAGCTCGTGGCTGATGCCTCCGGTCGACGCGACGGCGACAGCGGACTCGTGCACGCCCGTGGCCATCGCCCCGGCGCCCTGGACCTTGGCGGCAGCGTCCAGGCCGCGGCGTCCGGTGGCCGCGTTGGCGCAGCCCGAGTTGGCCACGATGACCCGCAGGCCGGAGAGCCGGCAGCGTTGCTGGCAGAGCAGCACCGGCGCCGCCAGTACGCCCGACCGCGTGAAGCGCGCCGCGCTCACCGTCTCGGCGGGGTCGCTCACGATCACCCCGAGGTCGGTCTTGCCGCTGGGCTTGAGCCCACAGGCCACGCCGGCGGCCCGAAAGCCCAGAGGCAGCCCGTGGCCCGCGCGGACATGCGGCGGGGCGTCGACCCAGCGCGAGGAGAAGAAGCTCATGAGATCCCCTCCCCCTCCGGGCGGTCGAACATCAGGTTGAGGTTCTGCACCGCCTGCGAGGCGGTCCCCTTCCACAAGTTGTCGATGGCCGCGAACACGAGCACCTTGCCGGTGCGGGGATCAGCGTGCACGGAGATGCGGCAGATGTTGGTGTCGCGCACCTCGCGTACCCCGGGGGGGCTCTCTCTCACCTCTACGAACTCCTCGGACTCATAGGCGTCACGGTAGAGCGCGTGCACCTCGCCCGCCTCGACCTCCGTGGACGGCGTCACGTAGCAGGAGACGAGCTCACCCTGGTCCAGTGGGACCAGGTGGGGCGTGAAGGTCGCCGCCACCGGCGCGCCGAGCTCTGCCAGCTCCTGGTCGATCTCCGGCGTGTGGCGGTGGCCGGCCACCTTGTAGGGGTTCATGTTCTCGTCCGCCGAGACGAAGTGCGTCGCGTGGTTGGGCTCGCGTCCCGCACCCGACACCCCCGACTTCGCATCGATGACGACATCGGCGATCAGCCCCGCGCGGGCCAGAGGGGCGAGGGCGAGCAGCGCCGCGGTCGGGTAGCAGCCGGGGCCCGCGACCAGGTCCGCCTCCCGGACGGTTTCGCGGTAGAGCTCGGTCAGGCCGTAGACGGCGTCGGCCAGGAGCTCGGGCGCGCCGTGCTCGCCGTAGTGGCGCTCATAGACGTCTCGATCGCGCAGGCGGAAGTCGGCACTGAGATCGACGACTCGTACGTTGAGGGCTCGAAGGTGCCTGACCACCGGGGCGGCGGCGCCGTGCGGGAAGGCGACCACGACCGCGTCGAGACGCCCGGCCAAGCGGTCGAGGTCGAGCTCCTCGAGCACGAGCGGGACGCGGTACCGCGGGTGCAGATCGTCCAGGCGCCGGCCGGCGTCGCTGCGGCTGGTGACGGCCACGAGCGCAAACCACGGGTGGCGCCAGAGCACCTGTGCGGTGAGCGCGCCGGCGTAGCCCGAAGCACCGAGGACGGCGACCTCAGCCACGAAGCTCGCCTCCGAGCTGGTCGCGCAACGCCGCCGTTATCGCCTCACGCAGCCCACCGACCTCCTCGTCGGTGAGCGTGCGATCGGCCGCGCGAAACTCGAGCGCCAGCGCCAGCGAGACCCGTCCGGCGCCGACCTGCTCGCCACGGTAGACATCGAACGCCTCGGCGCTGGTCAGCAGATCCCCACCCGCGCTTCGGACCACCTCCATCACTCGCTCTGCGGGCACGTCGTCCGTGAGCACCACCGCCAGGTCCTGACGCACCACCGGAAAGCTCGTGAGGTCGCGATACACGGGCAGCCCCGTCGTGGCCAGCTCGGTGAGGAGGTCGAGGTCGAGCTCGCATACGGCGGCGCCCGCGAGCTCCCAGTCCTGCGCGACGAGCGGGTGCAGTTCGCCGATCCAACCGGCCGGGTGGTCGGCGAGGAGCACCTCCGCACAGCGTCCGGGATGCAGGAAAGGCTGCGACCCGGCCTGCACCCCCCACGGCACGCGCAGCGTGTCGAGGAGGGCGGCGAGAACCCCCTTGACCGCGAAGTAATCCACTGCCGGAGCCTCGGGCTCCTGCCACCACGACGGGCGCGAGCGACCGCTGAGCAGCACGCCGACGTGCCGGCGCTCGTCCGGTAGGCCGTCGCCCCCTTCGCGACTGCGGTAGACGGCGCCCGTCTCGAACAGCCGCAGGTCGCCGGGGTCCCGGGCGGCGTTGTAGCGCGCGGCATCGAGCAGCGATCCGAGCAGCAGGGTGCGCATGACCGACTGCTCGTCGGACATGGGATTGACGAGCGCCACGGGTGCTCGGCGCGGGTCGTGAGCCTCCAGGCGCAGCCGCGCGGTCACGGTGGGCGACTGAAAGCTCCAGCCGACGGTCTCGAGCAGTCCGTGGTCGGCGAGGGCGTCCTCGGCACGGCGCCGGGCCCGCTGGACGGCGGTCAGGCGCCCGCCGCCCGCCCCGGCGGGCAGGGTGGCCGGGAGCTTCTCCATCCCCGCGATCCGCGCCACCTCCTCGATCACGTCGACTTCGCGGGTCACGTCGTTGCGGCGAAAGGCCGGAACCGAGACCTCGAGCCCGTCATCAGCCTCCCGCGCGCCGAAGCCAAGCGACTCCAGGATCTCCCGCGCGTGCTCGCGGGGCACCGGCTGGCCGAGCAGCTTACCCACCCGAGCCTCGCGCAGACGGATCTCCCGAGCCGCGGGGCCCGGGCCCCCGACGTCGATGGTGCCCGCAACGGCGCGGGCGCCGCACACCTCGATCATCAGAGCGCTCGCGACCGCCTGCGCCTCCATCGCCTGCTCCGGGGCGAGCTGCTTCTCGAACCGGCCGGAGGCCTCGCTGCGCAGTCCGAGCCGTGTCGAGGTTCGTTGGATGTTGGGGCCATCCCAGGTGGCGGCCTCCATCAGGACTCGTGTCGTGCGCTCTGAGACCTCCGAGCGCGCACCGCCCATCACCCCGGCGATCGAGGTCGGCCCCTCGTCGTCGCAGATGATCACGACATCGGCGTCGAGCGTGCGGTTCTCTCCGTCGAGGGTCTGCACCTGCTCTCCTTCGAGCGCTCGGCGCACGACGAGGCGGCCGCCCGCCACGCGGTCGAAGTCGAAGGCGTGCAATGGCTGGCCGGTGAGCATCATCACGTAGTTGGTGACGTCGACGACGTTGGAGATGGGCCGCTGGCCGGCGGCGGCCAGGCGCGCCTTCAGCCAGGCCGGGGACGGCCCGATCGACACCTCCTCGAATACCCGGACGGTGAAGCGCGGACAGCATTCGGGGGCCTCGACCGATACCTCCGCCCCTGTGAGGTCTCCCGCCGAGCCGGGATCCTCGCGCCAGGGCGGCGGATCCAGGGCCGCGCCGGTGGCGGCGTGCACCTCGCGCGCCACCCCGTAGACCCCCAGGCAGTCCGGCCGGTTGGGGGTGACCTCGAGCTCGAGCACGTCGTCGGCGATCACCAGCACGTCGGCGAGCGGTGTGCCCGGAGCCGCGCCGTCGGCGCCGAGCACGACGATCCCGCTGTGGTCGGTGCCGATGGCCAACTCGTCCTCGGCGAGGATCATCCCCTCGGAGACGACGCCGCGGAGCGTCACCGCGTCGAGGGTCACGCCGTCGGGCATCACCGCTCCCGGCCGGGCCACCGCCACGGTCTGGCCGGCCGCGACGTTGGGCGCGCCACACACGATCTGGGCGGGATCGGCCGCCCCCACGTCGACCCGGCAGACCCGCAGGCGCTCGGCGTCGGGGTGGGCCTCGGCCGCGAGCACCCGCCCGACGACGAACGCCTCTGGCACGCGAACGCCGTGGTGCAGGACCCGCTCGACCTTGGTCCCGGTCATGTCCAGCCGCGCAGCGAGCTCCGTCGCGCCGAGCCGCGGACGGCAGTACTCGTGCAGCCAGTGCATGGGCACCCTCATCCGAACTGCTCCAGGAAGCGGCGGTCGTTGTCGTAGAACAGACGCAGGTCGGGCACCTCGTGCTTGAGCATCGCGACGCGCTCGATGCCCATACCAAACGCAAAGCCCTGCACTCGCTCGGGGTCATAGCCGTGTTCGCCCACCTCCGCGAACACGTTGGGATCCACCATGCCGGCGCCGAGGATCTCGATCCACTTCTCCCCCCTGCACACGGGACAGCGCGAGCCGTCGGCGAGGTAGCCCTCGGCGCAGCGAAAACAGGACACGTCGACCTCGACGCTGGGCTCGGTGAACGGGAAGAAGTGCGGCCGCATGCGCACCTCGCGCTGTTCGCCGAAGATCGCCCGCGCGAACGCCAGCAGGGTGCCCTGGAGGTCGGCGAGGGTCACGTCCTCGTCCACCGCGAGGCCCTCGATCTGGTGGAACTGTGGGGTGTGGGTGGCGTCTGAGTCGGGGCGGTACACGCGACCGGGCACGATGATGTACAGCGGCGGGGGCTGGGCCTCCATGGCGCGGATCTGCACGGGCGAGGTGTGCGTGCGCAGCAGCACCTCCTCGGAGACGTAGAAGGTGTCGGTGAGCGCGCGCGCCGGGTGCTTGAGGTCGTGGTTGAGCGCATCGAAGTTGTAGTGCACGAGCTCGACCTCGGGCCCCTCGGCAACGTCGTAGCCGAGGCCGAGGAACACGTCCTCGATCTCGCGACGGGTGGTGGTCAAGAGGTGAAGGCGACCCACCATCGGCGCCGGGTCGCCGGGAAGGGTGACGTCGACGCGGTCGCGCGCTAGGGTCGTGTCGAGCTCGGCCTCCGCCAGCTCCCAGGCGCGGCATACGAGCAGCGCGTCGAGCGCAACGCGCGCCTCGTTGGCGACTCTGCCCACGGCCGCCCGCTCCTCCGCCGGCAGGTCGCGCACGCCGCGCAGCAGGTTGGGCAGCTCCGCCTTGCGCCCCAAATAATGGACGCGCAGGTCCTGGACCGCGGCGGTGCTTGACGCGGCGCCGATCGCCGCCTCGGCCTGCTCGCGCAGGGCTGCGATGCGAGCGATCATGGTGCGGGCATCCCGGGCATCCTAGTTGCCTCATACAGCGCCACCGTGGCGGCCATGGCGGCGTTGAGCGAATCTCCCCCGATGGGGATGTGAGCAGTCCGGTCGCAGGCGGCCACGAGCTGCGCGGGCAGACCGTCGCGCTCGGCGCCGACCAGCAGCGTGGCTGTCTCGAGCGGCCCGCGCAGCGCATTGCCGGCGCCCGGGATCAACGCGATGCGCTCACCGGGAAGCTCTTCGATCGTGCCCCGCCCCACCCCCACGGCGAAGATCGCGCCCATGCTCGCCCGTACCGCCTTGGGTCCATAGGGGTCGGCGCAGCCCGGTCCCAGCACGACCGACGAAGCGCCGAAGGCCAGTGCCGCCCGCAGCACCGTACCCACGTTGCCGGGATCGGCGACGTCGTGCAGATAGACGCAGAGGGGCCCGCGGATGGGCGCCAGACGCTGCTCGTAGACCGCGAGCGCCCGGGTCCCCGACGCGAGCGTCGACGCGCGGGCGAGCGCTTTCGGCTCGACCTCCGTGCCCACCAGGCCGCTGCCCGCCACGCAGTAGCGCTCGAGCGCCGGCCATCCGGCGGCGTCGGCCGCCGCGAGCAGATCTTCGCCCTCGGCCACGAAGCGCCCGGTGCGGGAGCGCTCGCGCCGGCGCGCCAGCTTGCGAAGCTCCTTGAGGCGTTCGTTGTGGGGGGAGGTGATGGGGGTCATGAAACGAAAAACGGGCGCCATCCTGGAGGATCGGCGCCCGTGGAGGTGATTCGTCGGTGGTCTTGACTCAGGCGACCGACGCCTCGCGGGCTTGCTCGGCAAAACGTCGAAACGTGTCGGCGTCGCGAACGGCGATGTCCGCGAGGATCTTGCGGTCGAGCTCGACCCCGGCCACCCGCAGTCCGTGCATGAACTGCGAGTAGCTCATGCCGTTCTGGCGCGCCGCGGCGTTGATGCGCGTGATCCACAGCCGCCGGAAGTCACGCTTGCGGTTGCGCCGGTCGCGGTAGGCGTAGGAGTCGGCCTTGAGCAGCGCCTCCTTCGCGCGCTTGTAGTTGGAGTGCGCCTCGCCGCGGAAGCCCTTCGTGCGTTGGAGGGTGGCACGCCGCTTCTTGCGCGCGTGGACGGAGCGCTTGACCCGCGTCATGACTTCGGGCCCAGCAGCTTGCGGACCCGCGGCCGGTCGGCCGGCGCGATCTCCACGGGGTTGGCAAAGTGGCGCTTGCGCTTAGGCGACTTCTTCTCGAGGATGTGGCTGGAGAAGGAGTGGCGCCCCCGGAGCTTGCCGGTGGCGGTCTTGCGGAAGCGCTTCTTGGCGCCTGAGTGCGTCTTCATCTTCGGCATGACGCCGCCAAGTAAAGCAGACCCGATGTGAGCCGCGGCAGCGACTCGGCGCCACTCACCCCGAGGTTGAGCTCTCCTCAGCCACGGCCTTGCCGGGGGCCAGCATCATGGTCATGTTGCGGCCGTCCTGGATCGGACGCTGCTCGACCACCGCGAGCTCGGCGAGCTCGTCGGCCAGGCGGGTGAGGATCATCTCACCGCGCTCGGGATGGGTGACCTCGCGCCCGCGGAACATGATCGTCACCTTGACCTTGTCCTGCTGCTTGAGAAAGCGCGTGACGTGGCCCTTCTTGGTGTCGTAGTCATGCTGGGCGATCTTCGGGCGGAACTTGATCTCGCGCACGGTGATCTGCTGCTGGTGCTTGCGGGCCGCCTTCTGCTTCTGCTCCTGCTCGTACTTGTACTTGGAGTAGTCGAGCACGCGGCACACCGGCGGCCTCGCCTCGGGCGCCACCTCGACCAGGTCGAGCTCGCGCTCCTGCGCATAGCGCAGCGCCTCTTCGAGCTTGAGCACTCCCACCTGCGACCCGTCGTCGCCGATGAGACGGACCTCGGGCACGCGGATGCGTTCGTTGATGCGTGTCGGGTCCCGCTCGGGCGGGCGCCGGTCAAACCTTCGAGGGACCGGCACTAGTGACTGTTGGGGCGCGTCAAGCGGGGCGCGCGATTGCCAGCGGCGTCATCAACGTTGCCGAGTATAGCGGCGGGCCCGTTATGGGGACCGATCCACGCTCTCTCGTTGCAGGCGCATGACGAAGTCGTCGAGTGCGTGCGCTCCTTCGTCGCCCTTACGGTGCTCGCGCACCGAGACCTGACGCTGCTCCGCCTCGCGATCGCCGACGACGAGCATGTAGGGGACCTTGCGCACCTCCGCATCGCGGATCTTGCGCCCCACCGACTCGGTGCGATCGTCGATCTCGGCGCGAGCGCCGGCGTCGCGCAATCGCACGAGCACGTCGCGGGCATAGTCGACATGGCGGTCGGCGATCGGAAGGATCACGGCCTGCACGGGCGCGAGCCAGATGGGGAACTCCCCGGCGTAGTGCTCGATGAGAATGCCGATGAAGCGCTCGAAGGAGCCCATCAGGGCGCGGTGGATCATGACCGGACGGTGGTCGGCGTTGTCGACGCCGGTGTACACGAGCCCGAACTGCTCGGGCATGTAGTAGTCGAGCTGCACCGTCCCGAGCTGCCACGAGCGTCCGATCGTGTCGGTCATGTGCAGATCGATCTTCGGACCGTAGAAGGCACCGTCGCCCTGGTTGACGTCATAGGTCAACCCGCGGCCATCCAAGGCCCGCACGAGCGCCGCCTCGGCCCTATCCCACATCGCGTCGGAGCCCACGCGCTTCTCCGGACGCGTGGAGAGCTCGAGTCGAGGGGCGAAGCCGAAGTGGTCGTAGATGAACGAGCCGAAGTCGATGCAGCGCAGCACCTCCTCCTCGACCTGGTCCTCCGCGCAGAAGACGTGCGCGTCGTCCTGGGTGATGTGGCGAACGCGCAGCAGCCCGTGCAGCGTGCCACTTGGCTCCTGGCGGTGGACGAGCCCCGCTTCCGCATAGCGGATCGGCAGCTCGCGGTAGGAGCGCCGATCACGCTTGTAGATCTGCACGTGCGCTGGGCAGTTCATCGGCTTGAGGCCCATGGGCCGGCCCTCGACATCGGTGAAGTACATGTGGTCGCGGTAGACGTGCCAGTGGCCCGACTGCTTCCATAACTCGACGTCGTAGAGGATGGGCGTGCGCACCTCCACGTAGCCGCGCTCGATGTTCGTCGAACGCCACAGCCGCGTCAGCTCGTTCCATACATGCGTGCCGTTCGGAAGCCAGAACGGAGACCCGGGAGAAAGGTCGGAGAACATGAACAGATCGAGCTCGCGGCCGAGCTTGCGGTGGTCACGGGCGCGCGCCTCCTCGAGTTGGGCGAGATGCTGCTCGAGCTCATCCGACGAGAAGAACGCGGTGCCGTAGATCCGGGTGAGCATCGTGTTGGCGGCGTCGCCCCGCCAGTAGGCCCCGGCCACCGACTGCAGCTTGAACGCCTTGATCCGCTTGGTCGAGGGCGCATGCGGTCCGCGGCAGAGATCCGTGAACGGCCCGTTGGTGTAGAGCGAGACCGTGCCGATCCCCTGATCGCGAACCAAGTCCTCGATCAGCTCCACCTTGTAGTCCTGGCCCTCGCGCACGAAGCGCTCGAGCGCGTTGCCCACCGAGATATCCTCGCGCGCGAAGGGCTCGTCGGCGTCCACGTGCTCGTGCATCTTCGCCTCGATGCGCTCGAAGTCGGCTTCCGAGACGGCCACGCCTTCCGGAAATTCGAAGTCGTAGTAGAAGCCCTGGTCGATCGGCGGGCCGATCGAGATCTTCACCCCCGGATAGAGCTCCATCACGGCTGCCGCAAGCACATGCGCGGCGTCGTGGCGGATCACCTCCAGCCCGTCCGCGTCGCGCGCGGTGACGATCTCGATGCGACGGCCCGCTTCGAGTGGCCGCCCGAGATCGCGCAGCTCGCCGTCCACGCGAACCGCGATGGCGGCCCGCGCGAGGCCCGGTCCGATACCCGCGGCAGCGTCGGCCCCGGTGGCGCCCGCGGACAGCCTCAAGGCACTTCCATCGGGAAGGAGGACCTCCATGGGCGTGATGCTAGCCGCGTGGAGCCGGCCTCCGTGTGTGATGCATAGCACAGTCAAATCGCCCGATTCGGGGAACACTCGTTCGATCAAGCCGGTCGCCCACCTTGCCTCCGCTCGGAGGGTCGGGCGTCCCAGCGTCTCGCCGTTTGCGCACCCGCCGCGTGACCTCGCCCGCAGCGGCCCCGGAACGGACCCTCGTCCCATGCCCTCGCCCACACTCACACTCGTCGCCGTCGCCGCCCTCGTTCCCGGGGGCGCCCCGTCCTCGTCCGCGCACACGCCCGCGACCCCGCGGGCGCTCGCGGCCCCCACGCTTCTGGGCGCGTCTTCGGCCGGGCACCTGAGCCTGGAGGGTCAGCTTCTGGCCCATCGGCGCGCTGAGCGGCGTCGGCGCAAGCACGCTCGTCGCGAGCAACGCCTCGCGGAGCCCGTCGCCAACGCGCCGGTGCTGCGGCGGATCGCCGCGTGCGAGTCCCACGGAAACCCGCATTCGCTGGGCGGCGGAGGCGCCTACCGAGGGGCCTACCAGTTCAGCGCCTCGACCTGGAGGTCGGTGGGGGGCAGCGGCGATCCCGCAGCGGCCCCGATGGCCGAGCAGACGCGTCGCGCAGCACGGTTGCTCGCTCGCTCCGGTCCCTCGCAATGGCCGGTCTGCGCGCGGTAGGTCGCCGCACGGCGGCGGGCGCGGCTATCCTCGGCCGCCGTGGATGTCGCCCACCTGCGCGGTCAGTTCCCGGTTCTGGGCCGGCTCGCCTATCTCAACGCGGGCACGGACGGACCGGTCCCGGCTGCCGCGGTGACGGCCGCCCATGGCGAGCTGCAACGTCAGGAGCGCGACGGACGCTGGCAGGCGCACTTCGAGCGCCGTATGGAGCTGGCCGCCATGGTGCGGGCTTCCTATGCCGCCGTGCTTCACTGCGACCCGGCCGACGTCGCGCTCACGACGTCGACGACCGAGGGCGTCTCGATCGTCGTAACCGGGCTGGCCCTGGGGCCCGATGACGAGGTCCTGACCAGCGACGAGGAGCACCCGGGCCTGTTGGGCGCGCTGCAGGCCGCACGGGACCTGCGCGGAGTCCGCGTCCGCACCGCGTCCTTCGCGGCGCTCGCCGACGACGTCGGCCCGAGGACAAGGCTCGTCGCCTGTTCACACGTGAGCTGGTTGACCGGCGCACGGGCGCCGGCGGGACTGTCCCAGCTCGACGTTCCGGTGCTGCTCGACGGGGCGCAGGGCGTGGGCGCGGTGCCGACCGACGTACGGGCGCTGGGCGCCGCGTTCTACGCCGGAGCCGGTCAGAAATGGCTGTGCGGCCCCGACGGCTCGGGCATGCTCTACGTCGCTCCCGAAGTCCGTGAGCGCTTGACGCCGACGCGACGCGGATACCTCTCCTTCGAACGGACGGACGGGGGGCTCGACTCGCCCCTGCATCGTGATGCCAGGCGCTACGACGCTCCCGCCCTGCCGGCCGAGTCTCTGGCCTTTGCGGCAGCGGCCCTCGGCGTGCTCGGCGAGGCCGGCTGGGACGCGGTGCACGCGCGAGGACGCGTACTCGCCGCCCGTCTCTGCGAGCGCCTGCGCGAGCAGGGACGGGAGGTCGTGTCTCCCGGGGACACCACGCTGGTCAGCTTCGGCAGCCCGGAGCCCGGGGAGTGCCTTGCGCTGTCGCGGGCCGGCGTCGTGGTGCGTGAACTCCCCGGCCGCCCGTGGCTGCGCGCCTCCGTCGGGGCGTGGAACGACGAGGCGGACATCGAACGCCTGGTCGCTGCTCTGGGATGAGGACCGAGGGTCCCGAAAACTGCTCAGATCCGGCGAGCGATGAATACGAGCAGGACGATGGCCGCGAACGGCTAGGGCTCGACGAAGACGCTATCGACGATGCCTTCGGAGTCTTCGACCTCGAAGGTGTTGACCAGGCGATTGGCGACCTCGTCGCGCTCGATGCCGAGCGCTCGGAGCTCGAGGGCGAGCGTCCGCGCGGCGTCCGTCCGGTCCCGTCCACGCGTACCCGGCACATAGGCCGGCGACGCCGCTGCCGGGGATGCCGGGGAGATCTCCTCGAGCCCCACGCGCAGGCGCAGTTCGCGACACTCCTGTTCGAGCGCCGCGGTCTCCGAGCCCAACGCCTCGACTGACCGCGCCGACAGCGATACGGCGCCCGCGCGTTCGATCTGGCGCAATGCCCGCTGCACCTGGCCGGACATCGCCTCAGCGAGTTCCTCGACCAAGCGCAGCGACGCATCGAGCTCGCTGGCCTGCCTGCTACTGGTTTCGGTGCTTGTCAGTGCCATGTCGGCGGTCCCCGCGCCGATGTGGCCTTACTCTGTGCGGTTCGCGGATCGAGTCAGCCGCGACAGCGCTCCGCCGACCAGCAGCAGGGCAAAGCCCGCCGCCAGGAGCAGTCCGACGTCGAGACCCGTGAACGGCAACTGCGAGCCCGAAGCGGTCTGCGTGGTGGCCGCCACCTTGCTGCACTGAGCCGTACCGTTGGTGCCTGACGTTTGCTCCGTGCAGACATCCTTGGTGCCGGGGCCGCTGGAAACATCCGCCTGGACTTCGCCGGCCGGCGTCGAGTATCCCGACCCCGACGTCTGAGCGAAGGCTGGCGCTGCCGCGATGGTAAGCGCGACGGTCGCTGCGAGTAGAAAAGCCACAAAGCGATTCATCGAATGTGCCCTGCCCTTCCTGCCCTGCCGGGCATGTCGAATGCTCGAATCTAGAGGCTCCAACGATCGCATCGCCCAAAACTGGCGCCTACGTCCGCAAGGTTCACAGCGAGCCAAACCGGCATGGTAGAGCAATCGACGGCGTTTCGGCGGAAAATCGCGGGTGATCTTGGTCTCACCCCACGGGTGAGACGGCGGTAAAACCCCTGCAATTGGTGGAGGAGGCGATCCGGTGGCCGCGCAGTCACGCTCAGCGAGCCACGAGGATGCTGCGGCTGAACGCCTGCTGGCCGGTGGCCGGGTCGCGGAAGGCGAGGCGCACCTGGCCGGTGCCCGGCAGCGTCACGGTGCGGTCCACGTACCCTCGCGACCCCACGGTTGCCGCGGTGGCCACGCCGGCGAACGTGTGCGCACCGTTGGCGCGAAACTGCACGACGGCCGTGCGCACGCCGGCCCGGACGCCGGGACGCAGCAGCCCCCATACCCGGAAGCGGCCGGTGCGCGATCGGGTCGCGGGGATGAAGATCGGAACCTGGTAGGCGTAGAAGGCCGGCTTGATCGTCCCGTCCAAACTCACCAGTCCGCTCTGGAACTGGTTTTTCGCGAGGGAGTCGAGGAGCAGGAACTGCGAATAGGTGCGCACCCGGGGGTTGCGGTAGGCCATGTACTCGGCCTGGTTGAGGTAGGTCGCCTGCTGGCCGAGCGAGACCCCGAACGACGCCGGCGGATTGGTCTCGTAGCCGTACTCGTCGAAATAGATCGGGATCCGGCGACGCTGACGGTAGGCCGAGAACGCGCGATCTAACGTGCCGGTCAGGCTCGGGATGTCCGCGGTGGCGACGGAGTCCGGCTGTGAGCGAACCGCCGGGGCCAGCAGCAGCTGATAGGGATGGTGACCCCAGCCGGTGGCGCGAAACAGCGCCGGGTGCGCGGCCGGAAACCTCGTCGCCTGATTGCGCCTCGGACAGCCCAAGAGGCTCGCGGCCCTCCCACGCAGGGGCCTGGACCGCTGATCGACGCAGTACAGGGCGCGGATGAAGCGCAGCGGGCGCAGGGAACGATGTCCGCCCACGCCCGCTTGGCCCTTGGGAGCCGTCTCGCCGACCAGGATCGTGTCGCTGCCGTGGCCAGTGTCCGTGAGGGCGCCGTACCCGGCGTCGGCCAGCGAGCGATAGATCCTGGCGGCGGACTCGAAGCTGCGGCGTCCCTTCCGGCCCCACGGGGGCGCGAGGAAGTGCACGCCGTTGGGCTCGTTCCACAACGACCAGAACGAGACCCGGGGCACCGCCCGGCCGTCGGCGACGTAGCCGCCGCTGTAGCGGCGTCCCAGCGCGCGCACGAACTGCCCGAACTCCGCCGCCGACGGGCGGAAGTGGCCGGCGAAGTCCGCGTCGCCCGTGCGTGGGGCCGCCCAGTTGGGCACCGGCGGGCCGATGTTGAAATCGACGTCGATGCCGCGCTGCTGGGCGAGCGCGACCACGACGTCATAGCGCGCCCAGTTGATCGCCGGGTAGGCGCCGGGGTCGGCGGCGTCGAAGTTGGGCCGGGCGGTCGAGTCCGACGCCGGCGCCACGAGGTTCCAGAACACCGAGACGCG
>JALYZC010000134.1 GCA_030945905.1 Actinomycetota bacterium | reverse complement strand
TCTGCATGTCCCGGCGAAACACCCCGCCGACGCGGTACTTCCCCGGTGGGTCGGGGTCGTCGTCGGCGAAGAAGTTGCGCGCCCGTGTCTGGAAGGCGACGTAGCGGCCGTCTCCCGAGATGGCCGGGGAGCCCGAGGCGTCGTCGCCCTGCTCCAGGCGCCCGAGATCGGCTGAGACGATGGTGGCGCCCTCGCCGTAGTAGGCCGGCGCCTCCCCCGGCGCCATCAGGCCGATGGCGACGAGGCATGCGAGGAAAGCCAGCGTCCACGGCCTCATCCGACCCTCACCCTCCGACGCAGGTTGAGGCGGTTGCCAAGGTTGTCCCGCGCGCGAACGACCACTGTGAACGTGCCCGCGCGCGAGTAAATGTGATGAGCGCTGGCGCGACGGCGGGAGGTTCCGCCGTCCCCGAAGGCGATGCGAGTCGACCGGCGGTCGAGGCCCGAGACCTCGCCGCGACGCCCGTCGGACACCCGCACGACGATGCCGCGGCCGCGGCGTCGAATGCGTACCCGTGGGCGTGAGCGATCGATCTTCACATCGGCCGACCCGCTCGTGGTCTCCTGATCGGAGCCGTCGGTGGCGATCACCTTCACGGCGTGCACCCCGTCGTCGAGCTCGCGACGGGTCAATCGCAGGCTGCGTCCGCGCAGGCCCTGGCGAACCACCTCGTCGTCGACGGTGACCGAGTAGCGGACCGGACTGAAGGCGTCCGGTGCGGCCTCCCAGGAGATGCGCAGACTCTTCGCACGCACGAAGTCCAGCGGCGTCTGCACGATGAAGTCGCCGGGCGGCGCATCGACCACGCTCGCGGCGATCTGGCCCATGCCGGCATTGCCCTGCTGGAAGGCCACCGCGCCGTCTCCGTTGCGCGATCCCGCCACCTTGAGCTGGTTGACCGGCCCCCCCGCGGCCGCGGAGACGGTACGAACGTCGGGTACGCCGTCGGCACCCAGCTCCTGGATCGCCACGCCGCCCCGGCCGCCCGAACGAACCTTCCACGCGGTAACCGACGCCCCGCTCTGCGCCAGCGTCAGGGCCGGGTCGCCGCCGATCGGGCTCCTGCCGTCATCGAGGCGGTCGGCCTTGCCCGCGCCCCGGTCGGTGCCCGAGACCGCCAGGGAGGCTGCTCCGACGCCGAAGGCAGTGGTGAACGCACCGTCGGGACTCACGCCCACGGCCGGCACCGACGGCGCGGCGGCGAGCCCGGAGCTCCCTCCTCCGTCCGCGAGCCGGGGGGAGCCGAAGGCATTGGCCGTATCGACGAAGGCCTCGGGAATGGTGTTGACCATCACCCGTGCGCCGTGGAGCGCGGAGTTGCCGCCCGGCAGCTGGCGGAAGGCGACGGCGCCCTCGCCGAAGCCGGCCTCGTCGAGGGAGAACTGGTCGGCGGGCCCCCGCAGCGGCTGACCGGCGTAGGACTGCGGACTGACCAGGAGGGCGATGCCGGGGCTGGTGCCGAACAGCCGCCGCGCCCAGATGCGGTCGACGAACTCGTCGTCGGGCTCCTGGAAGGCCAGGAGCCCGTTGCCCTGCACGTCGACCCCGACCTTCGGCGCGTTCTGCGGCGTGGAGAGGCGGACGGGGGCGGCGGGGTTGCGGTTGCCGAGCGAGCCGAGGGTCGTCCAGAACGCACCGTCGTAGCGGGCCAGGCGAATCTCCGCCGCCTCATAGCCCGGCGGGAGCCCCGGGTCCGATCCCGACCCGCCGGCGGTGACCACGCGGTAGGCGAGGTAGGCGGACCCGCCGGGGTTCATGGCCAGGGACGGCTGGGTCTCGGTGGCCTCGCCGACGTTCAAGTCGAGGGGGATCGGGGCCTGAAAGCGCGTCGCCCCCCGGTCCAGCGAGGCGGAGAACAGCCGATCCGAACCTGGGCCGAACTCCTGCACCCATGTCACGACGATCTGTCCGTCATTGGCCGCCCCGATGGTCGGCCAGGACGAGTCGAAGCGCTGGCCGGCGTCCACCTGCTGGGCCGGCTGCCACCGGCCACCGGCATACCGCGAGGCGAAGACGTGGACGCGGCCCCCGACCCGCTTGCGATACACGAGTCCCGCCGTCCCGTCGGTCGACATGGCGACTCCGCCGAGGTCGACGATGTCCGGTGAGGGGCCGTCGAGCGTCTGGGCGGGTGCGGTAATGGCGTGGGCAGCGGTGGCGGAGAGCAGGACGAGGGTCGCGGCTGCGATCAGCGCGCGCGAGAGGGTGCGGACGGGCACCGGCGCACGCTCGCGGCTGGGGGGCGCCCGCGTGTGAACGCCCTGGGAACTTCTGGTGAAAGGGCTCGGCCGAACCCGGATGCGTTCACCAATTGGCCACCGCTTGTTCTCCAAGAAGCAACGCCCTTTTCACTTTGGTCGCTCCATCACGCGCACAGACTTCACCGCAGCGACGGGGCGCTCAGCACGTGCCCCGCGTTGCAGCCTGCCCTCGCTCCCCGGCTGCGCATCCACCCCTTCTCGAAAAGGAGC
This sequence comes from Actinomycetota bacterium, assembly GCA_030945905.1. Lineage (GTDB taxonomy): Bacteria > Actinomycetota > Thermoleophilia > Solirubrobacterales > Solirubrobacteraceae > JALYZC01. Next base: position 1,608 of record JALYZC010000134.1, on the reverse strand, counting down.
CCACCCTCGTGTCTCGCACTCGATTCTTCGCCGCCGGCCTGCTCGCCGTAGGCGCACTGCTCGTCCCCAGCGCCGTGGCAGCGGCCGGCACCGTAACCATGAGTGGATCGACCTCGGTGTTCCCCCTCGCAGCGCAGCTGGCCTCGAAGTACAAGGCCGTCAACAAGAACTTCCACTACCGGATCTTTCAAGGGGGCTCCGACATCGGGATCGCCGACGTGGCCCGGGGCCGCGTAACCATCGGCGACTCCTCGCGTGATCCCACCGACAGCGACCCCGGCGGCATCACGTTCAACAAGATCGCCCGTGACGCGGTGTGCATCGTCACCAACCCGGCGAACCATCTCGGAAACCTCAGTCAAGAGCAGATCCAGTCCATCTTCTCGGGCCGGGTCCGCGACTGGGGCGACGTTCCGGGCGCGTCGGTCAAGGGCCCGATCACCTTGGTCGTGCGCAACGCGGCCTCCGGCACCCAGGATGCCTTCCAGAACATCTTCATGGGCCAGGACCTGCGGGTGGCGTCGAGCGCGAGCCAGAAGACGTCGAACGGCCTCGTGCAGCAGGCGGTGCACAGCCCGCAGAACAAGACTGCCATCGGCTATGTCTCGTTCAAGTTCGCCAGTGGCCTGAACCCGGTCTCCTACCAGGGAGTCGGCTGCAGCCTGCGCAACGCCAAGTCCGGCCAGTACGGAGGCACGCGCAACTTCTGGATGGTGACTCGCGGCAAGGCCTCGGGCCTGGCCAAGAGCTTCATCGGCTGGATCCGGAGCAACGCGACCGCCAAGCGGATCACGGCCGGCGACTGGGTCCCGCTGCGCTAGTGGAGGCGGCATCGGTCAGCGGCGCGACCCCGCGTGCACCTGGCGCGTGGGGCCGCGGCTTCTCGGACCGGCGCGTCGAGCTGATGCTCGGCGCGCTGGCCTGCGTCGTCCTCGTGCTCATCCTGGCCATGATCGGGTTCGTCTTCGACCGGGCATGGCCATCGTTCTCGCACAACGGCCTGAGCTGGTTCGGCTCGGGGGGGAACGTCGACGACCAGCTCCAGGACATCTTCAACTCGCCGGCCAACCCGTCGAAGTACCACTACACCCTGCACGCCTGGCCCCTGATCTACGGCACCGCGCTGTCGACCGTCGGCGCGGTCCTGTTCGGCGTCGCGTTCGCACTGCTCGCGGCGATCTTCATCGTCGAGTTCGCACCCGTGGCGCTCCGGCGCGTGCTCGAGCCGGTCGTGCGGCTGCTGGCGGCGGTGCCCTCGGTGCTCTACGGGCTGATCGGGATCCTCGTGGTCGTGCCGTTCGTCGGAGGCAACCTGATCACCGGCGGGCAGCGCCGGTCGGTGTCGGGGATCGTGCAGCTCACCGGCTCCGGCCTGTTCGTCGCCGTCCTGATCCTCACCGTGATGATCACGCCGATCATGATCGCCATCATCGTCGACGCCCTGCGGTCGGTGCCGCACCCGTGGAAGGAGGGCGCGGCGGCGCTGGGCGTCAACCGCTGGCGGGTGATGTGGACGATCTCCGTCCGGGCGGCGCGCCCGGCCATCATCGCGGCCGCCGTGCTCGCCACCGCGCGGGCCCTGGGCGAGGCGATCATGCTCTCGATGGT
>JALYZC010000107.1 GCA_030945905.1 Actinomycetota bacterium | reverse complement strand
CCCCAACCCGCCGCCACCGAGGCCGCCTCCGAAGCCGCCCCGCCCGCCGCCCGCGCCCAGCCCACCGGTGCCCGTCGCCCCGGCGGTCGCGGTGGGGATGGAGATCGCCACCTGCTCGTCCGGGCTGAGGCCGCTCACGATCTGGGTCGTGCTGTCCCCGGCCGTCCCGGTGACGACGGGCCGAACGATCTTCTTTGCGCCCCGGACCACCGTCACGGTTGCGGTGGGACCGCGCCGAGAGACGGCCGAGGTGGGAACGCTGACCACCCCGTCGACCTGTGCCGCGACGATCTGCGCGGATGCCGTCATGCCCGCCTTGAGCCCCGCGACCGTCTGGTCGAGGTCAAGCGTCACGTTGTAGCTCACGACGCCGTTGTTGGTGGTCGAGAGGTCCTCGATCGCCGTCACGTGCCCGGCGAGCTTCTCCCCCGGCAGTGCGTTGACGGTCAGCGAAGCGGGTTGGCCGACCTGCACTCGATGGATGTCCGACTCACTGAGGGGCACTTTGAGCTTGAGGCTGTCGAGGTCGGTGACCACGATGAAGCCTGAGCCGCCGCTGCCCGAGGCGGCGCCCGAAGCGCCGGAGCTCGCGGTGCCAGCGCCGACCGTGGCGGTGCCGCCCGACGCCCCGCCGCCGCTCGAGGCCCCGCCGCCACCGCTCGACGAGCCACCGCCGCCGCTTGCCGCCGAGCTCGAGGAGCCCGCCGTGCCGCCCCCCGTCGAGCTTCCGCCCCCGGCGCTCACCGTCTGGCCGACCTGGCCGGCGATCGACGTCACTGTGCCGGACACCGGCGAGAAGAGCTTCGTCTCGCCTACCGCGCGCTGCGCCGAAGCCATGCTCACCTTGGCGCTCTCGACCGTCGCCTTAGCCGAGGCGACGTCGGCCGCGGTGGAGCTCTGGGTTGCCCCGCCCCCACCCGACGACTGGCCGGATGGGGACTGGCCGCTGCCGGCGCCCTGTGTAGTGGAGAGCGTCGTCGTCTGTTTCGAGCCCGAGCCGGTCGTCTTTGGCTTCGAGCCCGAGCCCGTCGGCTTCGGCTTCGGCTTCGGCTTCGGCTTCGGCTTCGAGCCGGCAGGCATACTGCTCTGTCCGGGCTTGGAGGTCGTGCGTCGGTTCTGCGCGACGCTTGCGGTTGGGGATTGTTGGACGCTCGCCGTGGTTGCTCGAGCGCTGGTCGTGCTCGTCGTCGATTGCGAGCTCGCCGATGACCTCGTCTGCGCTAGGCGCTGATCTGCCGCGGTGAGGTTGGCGCGCGCTACGTCCAACGCCTCGTTGGCGCTCGTAGGATCGATCGTCGCCAGCAGCTCGCCCGTATAGACGCGCGCTCCCTGGGCCACATAGAGATGCGCCACCTGGCCGCCCGTCCTGAAGTTGACGTTAGTGGTACCGACCGGCTGGAGGGTCCCACTCCCCGAGACCGTCGACTGCACGACGCCGCGCTGCGCCATCACCACCCTGGCCCGGGTGGCCGGCGCACTCGGAGGCCCGAGATCCAGGAGACCCACCCCGATCGCAATTGCACACAGCAACAGGAGGACCATGCCGGGCCACCTCGGCGTGAAACGCTCGCCCCTCACCTCCCCATCCAAACGCCCCGCCGCGGCGGCCGGACCGCCCGACCGAAGACGGACGCGCACCGCGCTCAAAGACCCCGCCTCAACGCGACCCCGGACCGGCGGCGCAGCAAGATCGCCTCTGCCGCCAACAATCCCTTGTCCACCGCACACGCATGCGCGCCACGCTCGCGTCTACGCCTAAGCAGCCCCTAAGCCCAACCTAAGCACGATGTAGGAACGTCGGCACGCGCCGCTGCGCGGCCTCAGGCGCGCGGCTTCCTACGTTGAAAACCAGGATTCGATGGACGCCTGGCTTTCGGCGTCGCGGTAGCCGCCGCGGCGGTGGCGGACGCCGAGGCCGCTGATCACGGTGCGGACTCCGGCTACGCGTCGCGGGCCCTTGGTCCGGCGGTCATGTCGAGGTACTAAACGGGTACATCAAGTCGGGACAGGGAGGGTTCCGTAGTCCGCCGCCCTGCGCGCAGATCCTGCCCTGTTCCAGGGATATCTTCCCCTCGCATGCCCTTGGGTACCCTTGCGGTGCCCCGCTTCTGGTGCCTCCTAAGGAGTAGGCCGCAGGTTCGAATCCTGCTCGGGGCACTGCCTATGTGCAGGTCCTTGGATAGAGTCCGCCGTGGCGCTGGAGGGCGCCTCCGGGTTCGCGGGCAGGACTGAGTCCACCTCCGTGTTGCGGTGCGCCGCTTCTGGACTGACGATCTCCCCGCCTGAACGCGAACCTCGGGTGAAAGGAGACGTCATGCCCGATCTTCCCCCTCGACCTGACCTTGGTCAACTCCGTCGCCAGACCAAGGACCTGCTGCGCGCCGCCAGGGGCGGCGACGCTGATGCGCTGCGCCGCGTCGGGGCAGCCTCGGACCGGCCCGTGCTCGCGTCGGCGCAGCTCGCCGTTGCACGCGAGTACGGATTCGCAAGCTGGCCGAAGCTCAGAATCGAGGTGCTGCGTCGCGAGGTGCTCAACAGCGGCGACCCCGAGCGGTTGCGAGCACTGCTGGGCGAGGAGCCCGAACTGGCGGTGACGCCGATGGAGCGCTGGTGCGACCACCCCAAGGGCGCGTCGCCGCTGGGGTATGTAGCGGCGACGCGCTATGACACGTCGCGCGGAGTCTGGCGCGAGGTGGCGAGCGCCGGCGCGCAGGCGCGCGCGCTGATCGAAGCCGGCGCACCGGTCGACGGCGAGCCCGACGATCCGGAGACGCCGTTGATCACCGCCGCCAGCTACGGCGACGCCGGCGTCGCTCGCATCCTCATCGAGGCGGGAGCGGACGTCAACGCCCGGGCGGCGCCCGACGCGGGCGGCGTTCCGGGCGGCACGGCGTTGCTGCATGCCGCCGTGTTCGGGATGACCGAGGTGATCGACGTCTTAATCGCCGCGGACGCGCGCCCCGCGAGCATCGAGGAGGCCGCGGCCGCCGGCGACGTGAACGGCTGGCTCGCGCCGCAGACCTCGTTGCAGGCACGCGTCAGGGCGCTCGTCATGGCCGCCGATCACCAGCGCTTGGGGGTAATCGACCAGTTGCTGGCGGCGGGGACACCGGTCGACGCGAGCGACGCTGAGTGGGGACGCCAAGCACTTCGCGTCGCGGCACAGGACGGTCGGGTCGCCAGCGTTGAGCACCTGCTCGGTCGCGGCGCCGACCCGGACCTCCGCGACCCCTACCACCACCGCACGGCGCTGGACTGGTGCCGCCAAGGACGCGATCGCGTCGTCGACCGCAGCTCCCATGACCGGGTCGAGGCGATCCTGCGGTCTGTGACCACGGCTGCCTGACGCGGGGGAAGCTTCTGCCCTCGGATACGCTTGCTTGGCCCCGCTTCTGGTGCCTCCTGAGGAGTAGGCCGCAGGTTCGAATCCTGCTCGGGGCACTTGGGGGTTGGACGGCCGATCCGGCTCGTGTCCTGCGCTCTGGGCTGCACCATCGCAGTCGCGGGCTGCGGAGGCAGCCCCGCGCACCGTCGTCCGGGGAAGATCCCGGAGACCGCCGATGCGCCGCCACCGCTGCCGCGCGGATGGCACCGGATCACCGAGACGCGGTCGGGGTTCACGCTGGGACTGCCTCCCGGATGGACGTCACGATCGGAGAACGCAGCCACGCGTGCGCGCTCGCGCGACGGCGCGGCCGCCCTCTCGGTGTTCGCCGATCGCAGCCGCGACGGCCAGGAGGACGCGCCCGAGGAGTACCTGCGCCGGACCATCGCCCACTTCAGCGGCTATCGCGCACTCCACGTGGGCCCGGTGCGTCCGTTGCCGGGCCTCGCCTATCCCGCGGCGAAGGTCACCGCCTCCGGCGTGTTCGCAAAGACCAAGGTCCGCCAGCGGATCGCGCTGTACGCACTGCGACGGCCCAGGCAGGTGACCTACACCGTCGCGGTGTTCCGCAGTGCTAGCTCCGCCGGCTCGCGAGAGACTGCGCTCCTCGAGCGGATCGTGCGCTCGCTGCGCGGCCGGCCGCCGCGGCTATGACGACGAGCCTGCGCGGTCCGGGCGTTCCGGATAGACATCGTCGATGGTGACCAGCGCCTCGTAGGGCGCATCGGCGGCGGCGGCGATCGACTCTCCCCCTCCGGCCAGCCGATCGAGCACCGCGAGCACTCCACAGACGTCGTGCCCTGCTTCGCGCACCACGTCGACGGCACGCACCGTCGAACCGCCGGTGGTCACCACGTCCTCCACGATCAGACACCGTTCGCCGGCCTCCAGCGGCGGCCCCTCCACGGCGCGCATCAGCCCGTGGTGCTTGGTCTCCTTGCGTACGAAGAAGGCCTTGACCTCGGCGCCGCCGGCGAGCGCGGCGCAGGCCACGGGATCGGCGCCCATGGTGAGCCCGCCCACGGCCGTCGCCCGGACCTCGCGCACGTGGCCGGCGACCAGCTCCGCCAGGGCGGCGAAGCCGGCCGGGCGCAGGATCGCGCGCTTGGCGTCGACGTAGTATTGGGCGACCGCGCCGCTGGTCAGCGTCACCTCGCCGATCACCAGCGCGTGCTCGCGCAGCTCGCGAACGAGCCGAAGGCGCGCGCTCACCGGCGGCGGAGTGCGGTCGAGGCCGCGTCGGAAGGGCGTCTCACAGCCCACGTATCCTAGGTGAGTGCTGGAGCGCCTCCTCCGTGCCGTGGCGGTCATCGCGAGCCTGACCATCGTGATCTCCTTCGTTCTCTTCGCGGTGGACAAGCTCGATCGATCCTCCTCCAAACAGCAGCAGCAGCTGACCCAGGAGATCGAGCAGCCAAGCCCATCCAGCAAGGGCGAACGTGAGCGCGAGAAGCGTCATGGGGATGTGCGCGAGGCGATCGACGACGCCGATGACTTCCTGCTCTCGCCGTTCAAGGACATCGTGAGCTCCAGCGACACGTGGGTCACGCGCGGCGTGCCGTCGCTGGTGGGGCTGCTGATCTACGGATTCGGGCTGGGTTTCCTGGCTCGCTTCATGCGCGGACGGGTGCGCCGCCCCTGATGCTCAGCGGCTGACGCTGAGCAGGGTGGGCGTCACGCTCCCGTCCGCGTGGAGCGCCAGGCTGGTCACGTAGGCCAGGCGGCTCGTCAAGGCGGTGGTCCACAGGGTGAAATCGCTGGTGGTCGATCCCCCCGGGCATCGGGAGTGCTCGCTTCCCTGCCGGGTGTGGCCCGGCTCATACCCCGCATCGCGCTGCGCCGTCGCGGGAAGGCTCAGCAGCACGCGCCGCCCTCGCCCGGACAGCCGTGCGAGGCGCAGCGACTGCCGGCAGCGTGAGACCTCGACGTACAGGACCCGTCCGCCGTAGGTCGAGGGATTGCGCAATTGACTCGTCTCCGAGGCGCGCACCGCGGTCCTCCGGTGGCGCCGGAGGTCGACGGCGACGATCGAGCTGCCGCCGCCCGAGGCCGTGCCGAACACGACCGTGTCTTCGGCGATCGAGGGGCGGCTGAGCTGTTCGGCGCCCGATGCGCGCGCGATCCGACGCTGACTGGCCAGCGCCGCGAGCGGCCGCGCGATCAGCTCGTCACCGCCGACGCGTCGCTGCCGGTAGACCAGCCACCGGTCCGACACGGCCAGCTTGTCCACGCCGGGAAGGTCGAGTTGGGCGATGAGCGCGAGCGTGTCTCGTTTCACGATGGTGACGACGTCCCCCTGGCGAACGGCGAGCACGCTGCCGCCCAGCGCGGGGTCCGATCCCGGGATGGCGGTGGTCGTGCTCGGCCCCAGGCGCAGGGCCCACCCCACCCCCGGCTCCTGCCAGGCCAACGCGTCACCGGCTGCGCTGGGATCCGTGGCTCGCTCGGAAACGGTGGTGGCCGCGCTGGCCGTGGCGGCCGCGAGCAGCACCGCGCACAGGGCCAGAGCGGCGGCGTCGGCCACACGGAGCCTGCGCAGCAGGTGGGGGCGCTGCTCCATCCCCTCGAGCAGCCGCCGGGCGGTCCCCGTCACCGCCGTGGAGGCGAGTCCGACCACCGGGAGGGCACGGCCGAGCCCGAAGCCCACGCCGATCACCAGGCCCAGGATCAGGTTCCCCGCGGCCAGCGAGACACCGGCCAACGCCCACACGGCCAGCGTGAGCACGAACGTCGTGAACCCCAAGCCGAGCAGGATTCCGTAGAGCCACGCCGCGAGAGCGAGCGGCATCGTGCGCCGCCAGTGTTCTGGGACCTGACGGCGGATCTGGGGGACGATCCGCACACCCCGTGCCTCACCGGCTGCCGCGGCGGCGGCCACGGCCGCACCCGCCAGCAGGGCGACGTCGTGCCCGGCGAGTGACAGGAGGGCCCCCACCGCGGACAGTCCGCCGTAGGTTGCGGCCCCGCCGATCACCGCCCCGACCGCAAACGTCGCGCAGGCGACGAGCGTGATGCGGCGGCGGGCGTCGCCCATCCCGCAGGCCAGCGTGTCGACCATCGAGAAGCCGCAGGGCGACCAGGCGCCCGTCAGACCTGCCAGCAGCGCTGCGACGCCCAGGGCGACGGCGAGGACACTCAACAGGGGATCCTGGTGTCGTAGTACTGGGTGCAATACACCTTGCGCCCGCTGTAGCAGTAGCCGGTGAGGGCGCTGTCGCCGTTGATGCGCGTATCCGTGTGTGCGCAGCAGTCCGAGAGCTTGCGGACGTGGCCACCGCAGCAGCGGTACCACGCCCCGTCCACGTGCGTGGCCAGCCCCGCCTGTCGTCCGGCCGCGCGGCACACCCGGGTGCGAGGGGCGGAAGGGAGCACCCGGCCGTCCGGGTCGCGCACCGGTTCACCCGTCTCGGTGACCGGGCGCCCGTGCCCGTCGATCAGGCGACCCAGATCGTCGATCGGGCGTCCGTCACGGGCGCGCAGCGGATAGCCGTGCGCGTCGATGCGCGGCAGGCCGGTGGGGTGCGGGCACGACCCGGTGGTGTAGGTGTGCCCGCAGAAGTGGTAGGCCTCGGCCTCCCCCGGCTTGACCGCGGCGCTCACCACGCCCGCAGCCGTCATGCCCAACAGCGCCTCGCCCGCCCGGGCGAGGAACCCGCGACGCGAGCTTCCCCGCGCCACGGCGTCGCCCAGGCGCCCGCCGAGGTCAGGCACCGACCGGCTCGCCGTCGCGGCGCTCGGCGCTGGCCAGCACGCTCTCGAGCTGATCGAGGGTGTTGAAGGTGCCCTTGGCCAGGATGGTCCCGTCGAGACCGAGAGCCACGGCGTACGGGCTGCCGGGCACTGAGAGCGCCCGCCAGGCCTCGTGGTCGCGGACCTCGTCGAACACGCGTAGGGCGACGAGGGGATCGCGGGCCAGGTACTCGATCGCCGGTTCGAGGGTCCGGCAGACCGGACAGCCCTCCGAGGAGAAGATCGCGGCGGCCACCCGCGCTCGGGCACCGGGCGCGAAGTCCTTGATGAGATCGCTGCGCGTCCGGAGCTCCGGTCCCTCCTCCGGAATCTCCAGCGCGCTGCCCCTTCCGATCCGCAGGCGCAGCTCGCCGACCTCTCGTGCCAGCGCGAGGAGGCCGACCGCGAGGGCGCCGAGCCCGAGGCAGGCGACGGCGAGGCCCAGCGCAAGCCACCCCTCGGTCGAGGGGTTCACGCGCGAGAGGGACGGGACGGCGGCGAGGGCGCCCGCCAGCGCCAGGCTGCGCGCCACCGTCGCGGCGCTCACCCGGGACCGGGCGCCGAAGCATCCGCACGGTGCCCCGGCTCGACCCCGGGCCAGCGCCCCGGCGAGGGCGGCGGCGTAGCCCGCGAGCAGCGCAGCCGCGAGATAGGCCGCCGGCGGCGATCCCGCCGCCACGCCGACGCCCAGCCCCGCCTCGGCCGCGATCGCCGCAGCCCAGGCCAACCGGCGGGCCGTTGGAGACCGGAGGCCGAAGGTGGCGAGGCCCGACTGCCCGGCTTCCGGGCTCGCCGCCTTCAGCCCAGCGGCGAGGAGGAGGACCCCCCCGAGTGCGTAGCCGACCAGGTTCCCGAGCATTGGCCGCGCAACATAGGGAGGGCCGGCACCGGCCGCAAGCGCGAACCTGCCGGCTGGGCCCGGGCTAGGGTCCGGCTCGGCGGCGCGGCTTCACCGAGCCCGGCCGGCGGCCCCGCTGATAGACGTCGACGCGGGTGCCGTAGGTGAGCCAGTGAGAGAGGTAGGCCGCGTCGGGGATCGGGGCGCGAATGCAGCCGTGGCTGGCGGCGAAGGTCGGGACCTCGTGATAACCGTGCACCGCGTAGCCGCCGCTGGCGAAGTAGCTGGCGTCCAGCATGCCCAGCGAGTTGTAGCCGCTCTCCTTGGAGATGACCGAGAAGCTGCCCAGCACGGTGGGAGTCGAGGGCTTGCCCGAGCTGACGTGGTAGACGCGGTACACGCGGCCACCGGAGTTGATGAGGGCGAGCACCTGCTTGGAGAGGTCGGCCTCGGCGTGGCGGCCGTGGCCGGGGTACTTGGAGCGAAATGCCCCACGGCCTCGGGCGAGCTGGAAGAAGATGCGGTGGTTGACCGAGCCGTTGCGACGCATGCCGTTGACCTTGCGGTAGGCGATCACCGCGCGCGCGGTGGCGTCGTCGAAGCGCCCGCTGACGGGCACCGCGTACCCGAGCACGCGCAGCCGGCGCTGGAGGTAGCGGACTCGCAGTCCGCCGGACCCGAACCCGGCCGAGGGTGAGACGACGTCCACCACGGCCGCCCCGCGCAGCGCGCCCAGTAGGGGCGTAGCGGGATGCGCGACCTCGATCCGCACCCGGCCGGGCCGGTTGAGGTGGAACGGGATCGAGAACCGCCCGCTGCCCGCCGGTCCGGGCAGCAGCGGGGCGACGACGGTCGCCAGGTGATGTCCCGAGCGGCGGAAGGTGACCACAACGCCCTGCCCGGGCGCGAAGCTGGCCACTCGGCCGCCCACCTGCCAGCGCTGGCCGTCCAGCGTGACCCGGCGAGTACCGATGGCCACCGCCCCGGCGACGGTGAGGGGCACCCTGGCCGCCGGCGCGGTCGTCGGTGCCTGAGCCGCCGCACCGGCCGGGGTGAGCAGTGAGGCAGTCAACGCGAGGGTGGCGATCGGGCGACGCATCGCGGGCATGCTACGCCACAGGCCGACGTCGTCCGCCGGTATCCGTCGGGGGACGCGTCACGCCGGAGCGAGCGCGCGAGGCCGGCGCCGGGACACCGGAACGACGATTGCCGCGATCACCAGGTTGGCTCCCAGCATGAGCAGGACGACCTGCCACCACGGCCAGTTCTCAAGGTCGCCGAAGGCCAGGCTGTTGTTGAGCGCGTGGACCGCAAAGCATGGATACAGGGATCCCGTGTGCCAGTACAGCAGGCACAGGGCGGCCCCGAACACCATCAGGCCGACCAGGGCGATCGCGGCGACGGCGTTGAAGTTGTCGACGTAGTTGAAGATGTGGATTGTCCCGAACGTCACCCCCGTGATGGCGGCCGCCACCCCTACGCCTTTCCAGTTGCGCAGGGCGGTGAAGAAGTAACCGCGAAAGAAGATCTCCTCGGCCAGCGGCGCCACCACGGTGACCAGCAGGCCCAGCCCGGCGACGGCCAGGAATCCCTTGTCCTTGGTGAGCTGGTTGAGCGCGTCCTTGGTGCTGTCATGGAGGCCGAACACGAGTCGGAGCACCAGCACCGTGGCCAGAAAGCTCGCCCACGTGAGGATCAGCCAGCCGACCGCCGGCCACAGGGGCGTCACGCGCAGACCGAAGTCGCTCGGGCGCGAGCGGCGGCTCAGGCGGGCGAACATCACCGCGCTGAAGACGAGCGCCGCGTCCTGGATCAGCGTGCCGGCGAGGTCGACGGAGGCCGGCGGATGCCTCGTCGAACCGCCGGTGGCGGCCACGATCACGAACAGGACCAGGCTGGCCATGAGGGTTGCGGCCAGGGCCGCGACCAGGGCCACCGGCGCCGTCCAGGGAGCCCAGCGCGGCGTCGGCGAGACCCCCTCGGGCGGCTCCGGGGGCGAACCCGGGGGGGGAAATGCGACGGGCGGAGGAATGCTTGACACCGGTCCGGGAGCTTACGACCCGGCCGCGACCAGCTCGTCGAGCGCGGTGATCACCCGGACGTCGGCGGGCGGTGATCGCCGGCGCCCGTCTCGAACGATCAGGACCGGCTCGATGCCCGCTGCCCGCGCACCGGCGACGTCCTCGTCGAGCCGGTCGCCCACGTGCAGCGCCGCCGACGCCGGCACGCCCGCCAACGCGAGCGCACGGGCGAATATCGCACCGTCGGGCTTGGCGGACTGCACCTCCGCGGAGGCCACCACCGCGTGCAGCTGCGGGGACAGGCCGGTGGCGGCCAGGACATCGTGCAGCGAGCAATCCCAGTTGGAGACGACCACCAGCCGCAGGCCCTCCTCGCGCAGAGCTCGCAGCGCCTCCGGGACCTCGGCGAAGGGTGCGAAGCGCAGCGACTCAAGCAGCACATCCTCCAGGTCCCCGGGTGCCAAGGCCCGGCCTGCCTCTGCGGGCAGCGCGGCGGCCAGCGTCTCAGCGCAGCGACGGCGCAGCGCGACCAGGCCCCGGCGGTCGCGGCCGCTCATCAGATGGTCGCGGTAGAAGGAGATCTCTGCCGCCATCGCCCGCTCGGCGGCCGCGAAGGACACCTCGATGCCCCGCGCTCCCAGCGCCTGCTGCAACGCGGGCGCCGGGGGCTCGAGCTCGAGCAGCGTCCCGAGTGCGTCGAGGAGGACGACGCGGATCAGGCGATCCACTCCCACGCCGCGAACTGGGCGGTGGCCAGCGCGAGCAGCACCGCGCACGACACGAGCACGTGGCGCTCCCACCCGCGCTCGCGAGCCCACATCGCGAGCCACATGTGTAGGGGGAACAGCACCGCGAGGAAGCGCGGGAGCGACATCAACGGCTGAGCGACCACCGGATAGGAGAGCGGCAGGGCGAGCGCCACGATCAGGTAGGCGCCGTAGGCGACCGGGAGCCTGCGCAGCGCACCCACCGTACCGGCGACGGCGAACAGCAACGAGGCGAACAGCAAGAGGTTCTGCGCCCCGATCACGAACGGGTCCCCCGCTGCGATGCCGAAGTAGACCGGCGTTCGCGATCCCGCGAGCAACTGCCGGGCGCCGTCGAAGGCTGCGACCGCGCCATCCCACGCGCCCGCGAACGGCCCGGCGAAGTGACGCAGCCACACGGCCTGGGCTTCAAACGGCGCCATGAGGTCCCCGCCCGACGCGGCCAGGTAGCCCATGAACGTCACCAGGCCCAGGGGGACGAGCCCCAGCCACAGCACGTCGGGGCGCACCGGGTAGTTCGGACGCCGCAGACGTCCTCCCGGTGGCGCCGGCTCGGCGCCACCGCGCGGCCCGTAGAAATACATCAGGGTCAGCGGGACCAGCAGAACGACCCCCGCGCTGCGCGAGGCGGCAGCCAGCGATCCCGCCAGCCCGGCCAGCGCCCAGCGATCCAGCCGAGCCGCGTACACCGCGCCCACCGACAGTACGAGGAAGAGCGACTCGCTGTAGACGGCCGAGAAGCAGTAGGCCGCCGGGAAGACCGCGACCAGTGACACCGTGAGCCGGGCCGTCTCGGCGCCCAACTCGATGCTCACCAGCCGGTGCAGGAGGTACAGCGCGACGCCGAACGCCGCGAACGAGACACCGAGACCCGCGAGCAGCGGGGACCCCACCACCTCGCTCACGCCTCGCAGCACAAGCGGATAGAGGGGGAAGAAGGCCGCGCGGGCCGGGTCGCGGTAACCGTCGTGGGCGATCGCCAGGTACCACACGGCATCCCAGCGCGCCCCCGGCGCCACCAGCGCATCGCCCAAGCGCCCGAACGGGACGGTGACCCCGCCCGGGTCGAATCCCCGCCACCGGGGAGCACGGCCGAGCACCACGAGTCCGGCGAGGCCGGTCGCCCACACCAGGGCCCGGGTCCTCCACAGCGTCCGCCACGAGACCGCGAGCGCGGCGCGCTGCTCGGGGCTCAGGGGACCGACGGTTCGCGCCCGAGCCAGCAGCCTCGCGGTTGTGGAGAGGGCGATCGCCGGGATGCCCGGCGCCCTCGCCGGGGGGATAGGCTCGCGCTCCATGTCCGCCGCCGATCTTGCCATCCCCGCAACCACGTTCGTCGACCGCTATGACCGAGAGACTGGCCGCAGGCGTCCTGCGCAACGAATCGATCGTCAGTCCACTCGTCGCGGTGGAGGCGTCGGTGTGGCTCCCGCCGGAGGTCGACGCAGACCGGGCCGCGGCCGTGCTGGGAGCCGAGGCCGTCGACGGGCGGGCGCAGGTGGCCGAGGTGACCGCCGACGGCGTGCGGCTCACCGTCACCGTGGAGGCGGCGCCTGCTCCCGAGCGCTCGGACCGCCAGGCGGATCTGCGCGCAGCCCTGCTGCGGCGGCTGCGAGCCCACGGACTGCTCGCCCGCGATGACAGCAATGCGCCAAGCGATGCCCGCGCTCGACCGGACGGCTAGAATCACATAGCTCGCGCCCGGCTCGTCTCGGTGCGCTCGCACGAGATGACACGCCGACAGCGACACAAGCTACGCCGAGCGCAGCACGGCCGCGGGGGCGCGAAGCAGGGCGTCCTGATCGCCTTGAGCCTGGGAATCGTCGCCGGGTTCCTCGCGGTGCTCGGGGTCGTCGGCTACATCATCAGCGTCGCCGCCTCCGCGCCCTCGATCGACTCGCTCAAGCCGATCGACCATGGCACGACTTCGTCCATCTACGCCTCCGGCGGAAAACGGCTGGGCTTCATCACCGCCGACGAGCTGCGCACGCCGGTGACGACGCAGGACATCCCCCAGCAGATGAAGCAGGCCACGGTGGCCATCGAGGATCAACGCTTCTACAAGCACAAGGGCGTCGACTACGAGGGCGTCGTGCGAGCCGGTGTGAAGAACCTCGAGTCCGGTCAGACGGTCCAGGGCGGCTCGACGATCACCATGCAGCTCGTGCGCAACCTGTTCACCGGCGATCGCAATCGCAACTTCCAGCGCAAGATCAAGGAGGCCAAGCTCGCCGAGGAGCTCGAGAAGGAGCACAACAAGAGTTGGATCCTCACGAACTACCTCAACAACGTGGCCTACGGGACCGTTGGCGGATCCACGGCGGTGGGGGTGCAGGCCGCGGCGCGGATCTTCTTCGACAAGCGGGTGAACCAGCTCTCCCTCGCCGAGTCGGCGCTGCTGGCGGGCCTGCCCCAGGCGCCGTCGGTCTACAACCCCTTCCGCGACCCCCGTGTGGCGCTGCGACGGCGCAACGAGGTCCTCGCCAACATGGCCAAGCAGAGCATGATCTCCAGCGAGGAGGCGCTGCAGGCCCAGCACGAGTCGCTCGGCGTGCGCGACAACACCTACTACTCGTCCAAGCGCGAGAACTACTTCTTCGACTACGTCAAGGAGCAGCTGATCGAGCGCTACGGAGCCAACACCGTGCGCAAGGGCGGCCTGAAGGTCTACACGACGATCGACCTCAGCCTGCAGAAGCAGGCGCGCAAATCGATCGACGGGGTGCTCAACCAGTCGGGCGACCCCTCCTCGGCGCTGGTGAGCATCGACCCGGCCAACGGGTACATCCGCGCGATGGCGTCGTCGGGCTCCTATGGCCGCAACAAGTTCAACTACGCCGTTCAGGGCCATCGCCAGCCGGGCTCGAGCTTCAAGACCATGGTGCTCATGACCGCGCTGCGCCAGGGCATCGATCCCAAGACGACCTACTACACGTCAAAGCCGTTGAACCTCAACACGAAGTACGGCCCCTGGAAGGTGCAGACCTACTCCGGCAGCTACGGCGGCAGCATGAACCTCGTGCAGGCCACCCTGCAGTCCGACAACACCGTGTTCGCCCAGCTCGACCTCGACGTCGGACCCGATGCGGTGCGCCAGACGGCGTATGACATGGGCATCAAGACCAAGCTCGACGGCTACCCCGCCGAAGGCCTCGGCGGCCTCTCGCTCGGCGTCTCCCCACTCGAGATGGCCGACGCCTACGCGACCATCGCCTCCGGCGGCTACCGCAACGAGCCGATCGCCATCCGCCGCGTGGTGTTCCCCGACGGCAAGTCCCAGGATCTCGGCAAGCCGAAGCGTAAGAAGGTCTTCTCCGACGGGATCACCTACGAAGCGACCAAGATCCTGCACCAGAACATCCTGGGTGGCACCGCGACACGGGCGAACATCAGCTGCCCCGCCGCGGCCAAGACGGGCACCACCGACGACTTCACCGACGCCTGGCTCGTGGGCTTCACGCCGAAGATGGCCACCTCGACGTGGATCGGCTATCCCGGATCCAAGGTCCCCATGGAGAACGTCCACGGGATCCGCGTCAACGGCGGGAGCCTGCCGTCGCAGATCTGGCACGACTACATGAGCGTCGCCCAGGGGAAGAACTGCGCCACGTTCCGCCAGCCGACCGAGCCCGCGAACCTCTCGCCGGGCGGGGGCGACATCGGCGGCGGCAGCAGCGGCTCGAATCGCTACTTCGGACCTGACTCGGGAGGGACCTATCCGGTCGTTCCCAATGGCGGCGCCACCCCCGCGCCCAACGGAGGGTTTGACCCCAACACCTACGAGACCCCCGGCGGGTCCGTGCCCGATCCGGCGCCCCCCCCAGAGCCGGCGCCGGCGCCCGACAATGGCGGGGCCGCGGTGGACAACGGCACCCCGGGGGGAAGCGGACAGGACGCCGGCGGCGGTATCGGCCAGTAGGATCAGCCGGTGGCCAAAGAGGAGAAGGTCGAGTTCGAGGGCGAGGTCGTCGAAGCTCTGCCCAACGCGATGTTCCGCGTCAAGCTCGACAACGATCACCTGGTGCTCGGTCACGTGGCGGGCAAGATGCGCCGGTTTCGCATCCGGATCCTCCCCGGTGACCGCGTCCGCGTCGAGCTCTCCCCCTACGATCTCGACCGCGCGCGTATCGTCTACCGCCACCGCTAGCGGCACCGCTCGCGTCGCGCGAGCCGGCGGCGACCGTGGGTGAGCTCGAGCTCATCGACGCCCTCGCCGATGTGCTGGCATGCCGGTCCGAGCGCGTCGTGCGATGGCTGGGCGACGACGCTGCGGTCGTACGGGCCGGCGGACGCTTCGCGGTGACCTCGATCGACGCGATGGTCGAGGGCGTGCACTTCGATCTGCAGCTGATGAGCCTTTCCGACGCGGGGCATCGCGCGCTGGCGGGAGCGCTGTCCGACCTCGCTGCGATGGGGGTCGCCCCGGGTGAGGCGTATGTGGCGCTCGGAGTCCCCGACCACGTTGCCCAGCCCGAATTGGTCGAGCTCTATCGAGCGGCCGACGCGCTGGCGCAGACCAGCGGCGTCACCATCACCGGCGGCGACGTCACCCGTGCACCCGTGACGTTCGTGGTGGTGACCGTGGTGGGCTGGGCCCACGAGGCCCAGGCCGTGGTGGGCCGCGACGGCGCCCGCCCGGGCGACCTCGTGGGCGTCACCGGGCCGTTGGGGGCATCCGGCGCCGGTCTGGCCATCCTGCAGGGACGTGCGTCAGGACCGCCCGAGCTGGTGCGCAACTACCTGCGGCCGCAGCCGCGCCTGCTGGAGGGACAAGCCCTGGGTGAGGCCGGCGCCCGGTCGATGATCGACCTCTCGGACGGGCTGGCCTCGGATGCCGCCCACATCGGCCGCAGCGGCGACGTGGTGGTGGAGATCGAGCTCGAGCGGGTCCCCGTGGCCTCCGGAGTCGCAGAGGTCGCCGCCGCCCTGCAACGCGACTCCTGCGAGCTCGCGGCCACGGCCGGAGAGGACTATGAGCTGTGCGTCTGCGTTGCGCCTGAGCGCTGCGCGGACGCCGAGCGTGTCGTGTCGCTGCACTGGATCGGCGCGGTACGCGAGCGTGGGGACGGTGAGGACGCGGGTGTCTCGTTCATCGACCGCTCAGGCAGCCGGGACCTGGCCGGTTACGAGCACCAGGTCTAGTCCAGGAGCTTCAGATCGCTCGGCTGCTCGCGGGTGGCAAGACGACGCGCGAGGCAGCGGCGGCCGTGTTGCTCGCCGCGGCGCTCCGGGGCGATAGCCGGCAAGCCGGCCCTTGACTACCGCTTGCGCCGCTTGGCCTTTGTCGTGGGGGCCTTCAGCGTGAAGCGTTGCACGAAGCCGCGCCGGTCGACGGTGACGGTTAGGCGCACCTGGAGCCGCTTGAGCTTCTTGAGCGCCTTGAGGTTGGCGCTCGACAGCTTCACGGTGACCTTCACGCTTCCGGTGGGAGCTGCCATGAACGGGCTCCGGCCGAGCGTCAGCCGCCGCCGGCGCACTCGTGCCCGCGCGGCCACCGCCTTATCGGTCTCGAACACGGCGGCCCCGACGAACAGCGGCGACGCGGTGAACCCGTAAGTGAACGAGCCGGCGGCGGACACGGTGACCGTGTTCGGCGCGCCGCCAAAGCTCGCCGATCCGGCGACTGGGCTGAGCGTCGGGGACGGCATCGTCAGGGTAGGTGCAGGGGTGGAGGTCGGGTTGGGCTTCGGCCTGGCCACCGTGAACGTCCGCTCGTTAGATGGCCCCGACGTGTGGCCGCCGGCGTTGGTCGCCCTCGCGGTGTAGGTGTGCGCCCCATCCGCCACCCCGATCAGGTCGATGGACCAATCGCCGTGGCTCTCGGCGATCGTCATCCCCTTGGATACCGCGCCTTCGAACACTTCGACGGTCGTTCCCGGCTCCGCGATCCCCGCCAGCGACAGGTTCCCGGTGGTGTCGGTCCACCCGGCCGCCGGAAACGTGAGCATGGGCGGCTGCGGCGAGGCATGCGTGTCGACGGTGACCGTCCGGGCATTGGATGGCCCCGAGGTGCGCCCGGCTGCCTCGGTGATCCTCGCCGTGTAGGTGTGCGAGCCATCCGGCACGTTTGCGAGCGACTTCGTCCAATAGAAGCTGCCATCGGCCGTCGTCCCGCCCTTCGACACCGTTCCGTCGAACACCTCGACCGTGCTCCCGGCCTCCGCGACGCCCGACAACGTCACCTTCCCCATGGTGTTGAAGGTCGCATCTGGGGGAGAATCGATCGACGGCGGCCGGAGCGGCCGCGTGTCGACGGTGACCGTCCGGGCGTTCGACGCGCCGGAGGTGTTTCCCGCGATGTCGGTGGCCTTCGCCGTGTAGGTGTGCGAGCCATCCGCGACGCCCACCAGCGCCTTTGACCAGCTCCCGCCGCCGTCCGTGGTCGTCGTGCCCTTCGACACGGTCCCGTCGAGCACCTCGACCGTGCTCCCGGCTTCCGCGGAGCCCGACACCGTCACGTTGCCCGTGAAGTTCGAGCTGCCATCGGCTGGAGAACTGATCGTCGGCGGCGAGGGTGCCTGCGTGTCGACGGTGACCGTCCGGGTGTTGGACGCGCCCGAGGTGCTGCCCGCCCCGTCGGTGGCCTTCGCCGTGTAGGTGTGCGGCCCATCCGCGACGCCCACCAGCGCCTTTGACCAGCTCCCCCCGCCGTCCGTGGTCGTCGTGCCCTTCGACACGGTCCCGTCGAACACCTCGACCGTGCTCCCGGCCTGCGCGGAGCCCGACACCGTCACGTTGCCCGTGGAGTTCAAGCTGCCGTCGGCCGGAGAGCTGATCGTCGGCGGTGGAGGCGCAGGCCCGCCGCCGGTCGTGAAGGTCTGGTCGGCGCCGGCCACGACGGGGACGCCGGCGCGGACCGCGACGGCCCGGTAGTGATATTGCGTGCCCGGGTTGAGCGCCGTCGCGGTGGCGGCGAGCGTCGCCGGACCCGTGCCGCTTCCGGCGCCCACGGTCACGCCGTAGCCCTTCGTCGCCCCGAGCTGAAAGGCGAAGTCCGTGCCGGCGCCGTTACCGTCAAAGCTCCCGTTGAGGGTGGCCGAGCTCGAGGTCACGCCCGAGGCGGCCGCTGTGGTCGCACTCGGGGGCGACCCCGTCAGGCACACGACGGGCGTCTGGGTGAGGCCCCACTGGTTGATGGTCCCGGCGTCGGTGAAGACGGTGTCCACCGCCTTGAGCTTCCAGGTCCCCGCGATGTCGTGGCCGTTGAGCGCCGCCAGCGGCGACTCCGGGCGGAACGAGCCGGTGAAGGGCGCGGAGCCGGAGCCGATCGACACCCCCGCGGCGTCATCGAACACGGTGTTGGTGAAATTGTCGGCGGAGCCCCCCCGGCCCGAGGCGAGGGCGACCGTCGTGCCGTCCGGCGCGATGAGCGAGATGTTCAAGTCGCCGTCCCACGTGTGGGTGATGCTCCCGATGCGGACGGTGACGTGGTTGATCTTGCCCGACCCGCCGACGACGAGGTTCGACGTCACTCCCGTGGCGTTGCCGTCGGGGATGGGCTTAGGCACATCGGTGCTGTCGGGCGAGCTTGGGGGGCCTGGGCCACCGGTGGGCAGCGTCAGATTCAGGGTCTGCGTGCCCTGAGCGGCGCTGACCTGGAGTTGGAGCGCTACGCCGGCGCCACACGGATGGCTGGTCGGGATCGTGACGGCGAAGGGCGTTGCGTTCGCCGCGCTGGCATGGCTGGACAGGAGGGGTAGGACGATGCGGGCTGGCCGACCGTCACGCCGGAGCTCGATGACGTGAGTGTGGCGCTGATGCTCGAGACCGAGAAGGGATTGGGGTTGGCCAGCGTCTCGTTGAGGGTCACGGCCTCCCCCGGCTCGGCGGCCCCGTCGCCGTCGCCGTTGGGTGGAGCGTCGCTGATCGCGGTGGCCTGGTGGGCGAGGAGCGGCGGCAGGTCGAATGCCTCGGTGGCGGTGGTGGCGTTGGCGCTCGCGGTCGACGCGCTGAACCCCATCCCCCGTCGGGCGAATACCTGCCAGATCTGGGTGTAGTGGGTCCCCCCGGTGGCCTGGTCGGCTTGGATGATCGCATCGCGCGCCTCGAGGAAGGACGGATTGTCGGGACCCACCCGCATGCCGTCGGTCACGAGACCCTCGGTCAAGGAGGACCCGAGCGTCTGGCGCAGGTCCCACAGCGTCTGCGCCCAGATCTCGCCCTCGTTGTGCACCTCGAACCCGCCGCCCACGCGGCCCATGTCCCCCAGTGTGAAGCCGCCCGGCCCCGCGCCGGCGGACCCGGGGCAGGCGGGAGCCGAGGTGCCGGTGGCGCAGTCCAGGGCCTCGTGGCGGATGCCGGGGACGCCGAACAGGCCGCCGGGAAGCACGTAGCCGCCCACGTTCACCTCTCCCGGAGCCGACGTATCCGGGGACAGGGCCTGCGCCACCAGGAAGTCCATCGCGTACCAATCGCTCCATCCCTCGCCCATCGCGGCCGACTGGATCGCGGAGATCCCGAGCCCGGTGCCCACCGAGCGGTTGGACAGGCCATGGGTGTACTCGTGATAGACGATGTCGGCCTCGTCGTCGGAGTTCAGCGACGGGTTGGTGAAGAAGTACATCTGCATCCGCGGGGAGAAGCCGTCGCCGGGCGTGGAGAAGTTCGCGTTGTCGCTCCCCGACCCGTCGTTGGACTCGGCGTTGACCGGGTCGCCGGCCACCCCCTGCCCGCTGCCGTCGTTGGCGAACTCGAAGTTGCGGTGCGCCTGATCGAAGCCGATGGGAGCGCCCTTGAGGTGATCGTGAAATGTGTTGACGAGATAGAAGAGTTGCGTCGTCGCCTGACGTTGGTTGGTCGACCGGGTGGCGAAGCTGCTCGAATTCCACGAGCATTGCGCCTGGGCTCCCACGATCGGGCACGCCTGGCCACTGACGCTGAAGGCGGTCTGGGGATAGAGCCAGTCGCCGCCCGAGCTCGCCGGCGCCTCCTCGGCGGGGTCTGCGAAGTTGTTCGCATTGACGTCCGCGTAGGCGTGCGCATTGTTGCCCTGGAGCACGGTGGAGCCCGCCGAGCGGTTGAGCCAGCTGCCCCCGTCGGGCGCCGCCAGGTCCACGGTCCGCGCCGCGCCGCCCGCGGAGGCGCCCGGGTAGTTGTCGAACACGCTTGCGTTGGAGGCGAAGTCGGTGAGCGAGCGACGCAGCAGCACCGCCCCCGTCGCGGCGTCCACCACCACCTCGTAGAGGTAGGGATCGGGGCCTGCCGCTTGCACCCGCCAGGCCAGCCGGGTCCGCTTTCCGTCGCTGAACAGCGTCAGCCGCGCGGTGTCCCCGTTGGAGAACCTGGTCGCCCGCTCCGCGCCACCGCCGCCAGAGGCCCGCGGTGCGCCGAGCGGACCGGCGACGCTCGACGTCGCCGCGGCCAGCGCCTGACCGGCACTGAGCTTCGGAACGGTCGAGGCGATCGCCAGGTCGGGCACGGCAGAGCCGCCGAGGTTGATCAGGCGTCCGTCGCGCGCGAAGTTGGCGAACAGGACGTTGTCGTAGGCGCTGATGCCTGCCGCCGTCTGCACCCAGCTGACATGAGAGATGCCGAGCGGAGAGCGAGCCTCCTGCACCAGCCGCAGCG
This sequence comes from Actinomycetota bacterium, assembly GCA_030945905.1. GTDB lineage: Bacteria > Actinomycetota > Thermoleophilia > Solirubrobacterales > Solirubrobacteraceae > JALYZC01. The sequence continues at coordinate 14,037 of JALYZC010000107.1, read as the reverse complement.
CCCCGATATCGCTCGCGTCCAGACCAAAGGCCTGGCGATGGCCGCGCACGTAGCCCAGCGCAACGTTCTTCGCCGAGGTGTGGCTCGGAGCGGTGAGCAGTCCGTCGTTGCGAGCCACGAGCCGCGTTGCGCCGGTGGCTCGATCGGTCGAGACGATGCCGGCGCGACCAAGCGATCGCCTGAGCCGGTCTCGCCCCCTCTGGACAGCGGCGGGGGGAGTGGACCTGGCTGTGAGGCGACTGTCGAAGTTGGGTCGCGCATGGGGGCCGCGCGTGACGGGCGCCGCGCCGGCGGAGCCGCTCGCTGCGAGCAGGGCCAACATCGTGGCGAGGAGGGCGGCCACCGTCCGGGCAGGCGGCGCGTACCGCGGGCTACGGTGCCAAGGCTCGTGAAGTCGGTCCCTTGCGTGCACCTTCGATCAGCCTAGTGAGCATAGGCCAATTGCGAAGTCTGTCACCCGTTGCGGGCATCGCAAAGGGGCGCGGAATCATCCAGCCGGCGTGGGTAACGCGATCCCGTCGTCGTCGTCCTTGGGCTCAACGACGGGAACGGGGGCTGCGACCAGCCACAGGTGCGCCGTCGGGCGACCGAGGATCGCCTCGGCCACCTTGTCGACGTCGACCCGGTATTCGGACCGGGCGACTCGTTGTTTGAGGGTTTCGACGCGCAAGGCTCTGGTCACTTCCGTGATGCCTCCTGCTCGACCCTCGTGACGTTCGTGCCGGTGCCCGGCGCCGCCGGCGTCGCCGATCCGTTCCGTCGCGCGAGTCGCGGTCTGTATCGGCCGCCGCGCCGGCGGACGTGATGGGGTCTGGACACTATCTGTTCAATGTCGTGGTCAAGCGAGCCGCTCCGCGGGCCTGGACATCGACCTCCCGCGCGAACACGACATAGCGCTGCTTGGCGCTGTAGAGCGGATGGCACGCCGTGAGGACGAGGCGGTTGTGCCCGACGGCGCTGGTCACCGAGTATTCGGACGGCTTGACGATCTTCGTCTTCTCGATTCGATACGTGAAGCGGGCGTAGGGCATCTCCATCGTGATCTCATCGCCCTTGCGCAGATCGTTGATCTTGCGAAACGGAGCGAGATACGTCGTCCGGTGACCGGCGATGGCCACGGTGCCGGGCAGTCCGGGAAGGGGCGTGTCGGGGTAATGCCCAGGGCCCTTCTGAAGCGTCGAGCCATCGGTGCCCTGGACCACCACGAACGAGATCCCGATCCGCGGGATGCGGATGCGCCCGATGGCCGCCCCGGTCTTGACGCTGCGGCGCAGGGCCCGCGCCAGGAAGGTGACACGGCGCTGCTCCGTCCGCAGGCGGGCCAGCGCCCGCTGCTGGAGCTCGGTGGGCGCCACCCGCTCCAGGGTGCGAAGATCGTTGCCCAGGCGGTCCTGCGTGATCCGCGCGTAGATCGCCGAGAGCGGCTCCTGCCAGGCGAGCGTGATCCCGGCGTCCGCAATGAGGAGGCAGCCCGCGACGATGAGTATCGTCGAGAGCGCGCGCAACCCGCGTCGCATGCGCCCAGTATGACGCCGGGCCCACCGGTGCCCGCCGGCAGCGAGGCTCAGCGGCGCAGGGCGGACTCGGTGCCGCCGAGCGAGCCCGGCCCGGCGTAGGAGAGCGGCCCGCGCGTGCGCGGCGGCACGGCCTCGGCCGGGCGGCGGCTCCGCGCAGCCACGATCATCACCGTGCCGGCAAGCGTGCCCCAGGCCACGCACCAGGCCAGCTCGCCGAGGATGCCGACATGCCCGCCCACGGTCAACTGCAGCGCGAACCAGGGAATCTCGGGAAGGGACAGGCCGAGCGCGCCCGCGTAATAGACGACGACCAGCGCCGCAGGTACGAGGGAGATCGCGAGCGCCGCCAGCGACAGCCACCGGCGCAGGTGGACCTCGGGGGCGACCAGCAGCAGGGTCGCGTGGAGGGGCAGCACGAGCAGCGCGGCGGTGAACGGGTTGCGGATCCACACGAGGAGAACGAGGACCACCGCCAGCAGCAGGACGGCCGCGGCCGCTCCGGGGGAGGCTGGGTCCCCCTTCACGCGGGCCGTGGAGAGCACCAGTCGGCGAAGCAGGAGCCACGCCAGCCCGAGGACGAGCCCGATGCTCGCCAGGCCGGCCGCGGCGGCGGGGTCAAACGGATGGATGCCGGGGGGAGGCGGGGCGGACGGGACCACCGGCAACAGCCCGGTCAGCTCGAGCACGAATGCGAAGATCGTCGCCGCGGCGAAGGGGATCGCGGCGCACACCGCCCACCCCAGCCACATCGCCACCGGCTCCCGCCGGCGACGCACGCGGGCGAAGCCGTCCAAGGCCGCCAGCGCGACGGGGAGGATCAGCGCACCGACCAGCAGGCGGACCGCCCACGCCGGCACGAGCTTGCGGCGATAGAACAGTGCAGAGCCCGGCGCCGGCAACGCCGGTTCGCGTCCGTCGAGCGCCGACACCGATCGCAGCACGGTGCGGCCCATCTCCTGGAGGCGGTCCTGGGAGACGGCGCGGTCGGCTCCGGGGCCGCGCTCGCCGCCCACTCCGACCAGCACCGCCGGAATGCCGCGAGCCAGCAGGACACCCTGCTCGGATACGGACAGGGGAAAGGCCAGACGGGCGAACTGCCCGGCCAGTCGCAGCTCGGCGACCTTGCGACCGGTCTCGAGCGTCAGCGCCGACGCGACGGTGCGGCGCAGGCTCACGGGCGCGATGCCGCGAGCCTGCGACCACGGGATCACCTCGGGGCCTCGTATGCGTCGGCCCGCCAGATCGCCCAGCACGAGCACAGCCTCCACCGGACCGCCGCGGGAGCCCGCAAACTGCTCCGCTCCGGCATCGCCGCCAGAGCCACCGCTGGTGGAGACCAGCACCAGCGTCTTGTGCAGCGACCGGCCCTGGAATATTCGAGCCAGCTCAGCGAGGGTGGCGGTGCCCGAGAGGTCAGCGGTGGCGGGAGATGACAGGGCATCACGGTGGGCCAGCACGACGACCCGCCGGTTCGAGGCTCCGGCGCGAACTCCGACCACGGTGTCGAGCGTTGTTCGGCCGATCGCGGTGCGAGCGGAGAACCGATGAGTCGTCACGTCCAAGCCCGTCTGGCGAAAGACTCCGGCCATCCGCGCCGCCACCTTCCGGTCAGCCGAGCTCCCGGGCGGACGCCGCGGGAACGTGGCGGCGAGCGGCCGCAAGCCGGTGGAGGGCTCGTCGAAGGCCCGCGAGCCAACGAACGCGTCGGGTGCCAGTGAAGTGCTCGACCCCGTCGGCGCCCCCTGGAGGGAGAAGGCCGCGAGCACGATCGCCACGACGACCGGCACGAATGCGGCCCGGTAGATGCGCGGATCGACCATGGCGAGGGGAGCCTAGTGCAGCCACCATCGCGGTCCGGACCCCTGAGACGCAAGGCCGGCTGCACCGCACCTCTAAGCTTTTTCACGCGTCATCGCTCAGAGTCATGGCCGACACAACAGCCCGCATACTGCTCGTCGACGACGAGCAGTCGATTCAGACGCTCCTCTCCTATCCGCTGCGCAAGGACGGCTACGAGGTCGTGCACGCGTCCGACGGCCGCGAGGCGCTTGCGCGATTTGCCGAGGAGCCCTTCGATCTCGTCGTGCTCGACGTGATGCTCCCGCGACTCGACGGACTCGAGGTGTGCCGCCGCCTCCGCGCTCGCAGCGCAGTCCCGATCATCATGCTCACGGCCAAGTCCGAGGAGATAGACAAGGTCCTCGGACTCGAGCTCGGCGCCGACGACTACATCACCAAGCCGTTCTCCATGCGCGAGTTCCGCAGCCGCGTGAAGGCTGCACTCCGGCGAGCGGAGATGGCCAGGCCGGAGGACTCAAACGGCGAGAGCCCACTGACGGCCGGTGACCTCCATGTCGACTTCGCCAAGCGCGCCGTGCGGATGCGCGGTGACGAGATCAAGACGACCTACGTCGAGTTCGAGATCCTCGGTGCGCTGGCCCGCAACCCCGGCCGGGTGTTCACCCGCGACATGTTGCTTCAGCGCATGTGGGGCGACGCCGCGTATCGCGATCCCCGCACCGTCGACGTCCACATCCGCCACCTTCGCGAGAAGATCGAGTACGACGCCAAGGAGCCGCAGTACATCTTCACCGTACGCAGCGTCGGCTACCGGTTCCGCGACGAGGAGCGCTAGCGACGCATGATCCGGTTGCGCTCGATCCGCAACCAGCTCACATTGCTGTTCTCCGCGATCACGCTGGTCGCGGTCGCCGGGGTCTACCTCTACGTCGTCCCGCAGCTCGAGTCCAACCTGCGAAGTCAGAAGCTCCGGGGCCTGGCGCAGTCGGCTCGGCTCTACTCGGGCGACCTCGTGCGCGCAATCGCCTCCAACGTGGACCAGGAGCCATTGAACCAAGCGGTTCGGCGGGCGGCGGACCGCTCCAACCTGCGCGTGACCCTGCTCGGGGTGAGCCGCGGCGCCCGAGGCCTGCAGACCTATCCCATCTCCGACTCGACTGCGGAGGTTGCGGTCGCGCGGCTCGACTTCCGAACCGCCGACGACGCCGCTCGCCGGGGAGATACGGTCACCGGCTCTGGGCTCGTCAGCGGCCGACGCCTCGGGGAAGCCGCCCGTCCGCTCTTCTTCAACGGCCGCGTCGCCCGGGTCGTCGTCTTCTCCACCCCGCTCGACGAGGTCCAGCGCAACGTTGCGGTGATTCGCCGGCAGGTGGCGATCGCCGGCGCCATCGCGGTCGCGTTCGCCGTGCTGGCCGGGTTCCTGGTCGCACGCGCGTTCTCCCGTCGGATCAAGCGCCTGGAGGTGGCCGCCGAGAACGTGGCGGCCGGGGACTTCTCCCACCCGATCACAGCCGACTCCGACGACGAGCTCGGACAGCTGGCGGCTGCCTTCAACGTCATGCAGCGCCAGCTCGCCCAGCTCGACACGGCACGCAAGCGCTTCATCGCCACTGCCTCCCACGAGTTGCGCACGCCGATGTTCTCCCTCGGCGGGTTCGCCGAGCTGCTTCAGGACGAGGAGCTCGACGAGGAGACTCGGCAGCAGTTCCTCGGACAGCTTCGCGAGCAAACCACCCGCCTCCAGACGCTGGCCGGCGAGCTGCTCGACCTGTCCCGGTTGGAGGCCGGCTCTCTCGAGCTGAGGACGGAGGAGACCGACCTGCGCGAGCTGGCGCGAACCGTGGCGGGTGAGTTCACTCCCGCAATGGCCCAGCACGATTCCCGGCTTGAGCTTCGCCTCAGTCGGGCGCCCATCCACGTCGAGTGCGATCCCGAGCGGGTAGCCCAGGTCATGCGTATCCTCATCGCCAATGCGATCGCGCACACGCCGCAGGGCACCGACGTCTACGTGAGCGCGCGGCGCATCAACGGAACCGTGCGCCTCGCCGTCCGCGACCATGGCCGCGGCATCAAGCAGGACATGCTGCCTCGAATCTTCGAACCGTTCTTCACCGCCGACGACGTGCAGGGCTCCGGGCTCGGCCTGGCCATCGCGCGCGAGCTGGCGGAGCGGATGGAGGGGCGCTTGGGGGTCGAGTCCGCGCCCGGCCGCACCATCTTCACGTTCGAGCTGCCCGCGTGAGGCGCGCGCTGGCCGCGACGGCGGTTGCGCTGGCGCTGGGGGGGGTGGGCTGCGGTTCGGGAACGACGAAGGAGGCCGGCACCGCATCCGCGACCGACAGCGCCGGCCGCGGCCAGGTGGAAGCATCGCTGGGCAAGTTCAACCCCGCTGGGATCTATCGCCGCCAGGCGCCCGGGGTGGTGACGGTGATCAGCGAGTTTCCCGGCGGCGGCAGCCCGCTGGCCCCGAGCGGACCGCAGGGCGGACTCGGAACCGGGTTCATCATCTCGCGTGACGGCGAGGTGGCGACGAACGCCCACGTGGTCACCACGGGCGAGGGCAGCGCGATCCGGCGCGCCCGCTCGGTGTTTGTCCAATTTCGCGACGGCGACCAGGTGCCCGCCAAGATCGTCGGTCAGGACCCGAACTCCGATGTGGCCCTGCTGAAGATCAGCTCATCTGCGCTCTCCCTGCGGCCCATCCCCCTGGGCTCCAGCTCGAAGCTCACCGTGGGGGTTCCGGTGGCCCTCATCGGATCTCCCTTCGGCCAGACGGAGTCGCTCTCGGTCGGAGTGATCTCCGGCCTGGATCGGACGATCCAGTCGCTGACGAACTTCCAGATCACCGGTGCGATCCAGACCGACGCTTCGATCAACCGCGGCAACTCGGGCGGCCCGTTGCTCGACGCCGAAGGCCACGTCATCGGCATCGCCTCGCAGATCGCGTCCACGACGGGCAACAACCAGGGTGTCGGGTTCGCCGTCCCGGTCGACACCGTCAAACGCTCGCTCTCGTCGCTGCGCCGCCACGGCAAGGTCGCCTACGCCTACCTGGGCGTGAGCACCGTGCCGGTGTTCGGGCAGCTCGCCCGGCGGCTGCACCTCGGTGTGGACCGCGGGGTCTACGTCGAGCAGGTGTCCGCCGGATCTCCGGCTGCCAAGGCCGGTGTCCGGGGCGGACACGGAACGGTGCACTTCCAGGCGCGCGACTACCGGGTGGGTGGCGACGTGATCGTCAAGGCGGGCGGCACCGCGCTGCGTCAGGACACCGACCTCAGCAAGGCGATCGCGGGCGACCGACCGGGCCAGTCCATCGACCTCGAGATCGTGCGCGGCGGCCGGCGCCAGACGCTGCAGGTCACCCTCGGCGAACGTCCCGTCGAGCGCCCGCGCCGCTTGGTTCCGTGACCCTCGGGGCGCGGAGGGCCTCCGATCGCCGCCGCTGTGCGCACCGTGCACGCGACAGGTAAGGTGCCGCGCGCTCCGTCACGATAGGGGAGGCCAGTGCTCCAAGCCGTATCCGTCGGTCACAAGACTCTGGCCGACTACACGCACATCGTCGGGTGGCCGTTGGTCGACGAGATCCGTAAGCTCGCCGAGCCGTTGCGAGGCCGTCGCATCCTGCATCTGTCCGCCACGGCCTTCGGCGGTGGGGTCTCGGAGATCCTCTACACGCTCGTCCCGCTCATGCGCGACGTGGGCCTCGACGTCGAGTGGCAGGTCATCTACGGTCGCGAGGAGTTCTTCAACGCCACGAAGATCATGCACAACGCGCTGCAGGGCAGCCCGCAGGACCTCACCGAGGACGAGTGGGCCGTATGGGAGCAGTACAACGAGATGAACGGGCGAGAGCTCTCGGAGGGCTGGGACGTATGCATCGTCCACGACCCCCAGCCCGCGGCCATGCGCTCACTGGTGGCCGACAAGGCGCAGAGCTGGGTGTGGCGCTGCCACATCGACCTCTCGACTCCCAACCCCGCAACGATCAAGCGCCTCCTGCCCTACCTCGAGACCTATCCCGCCTCGGTGTTCCACATGAGGGAGTACGTGCCGGAGGGCGTCAACGGGCGGGTGCACATCATCCCGCCGGCGATCGATCCTCTTGCACCCAAGAACATGGCCCTCTCGCCCGAGGATGCAGTCTACGTCTGCAACCAGTTCGGCCTCGACGTCGACCGGCCGCTTATCTGCCAGGTGTCCAGGTTCGATCCCTGGAAGGACCCGCTCGGTGTGATCGACGCCTACCGCCTGGTCAAGCAGGAGCTTCCGGACGTGCAGCTCGCCCTCGTTGGATCCATGGCCACCGACGACCCGGAGGGATGGGACTTCTTCAACGCCACGATCGCCCACGCCGAGGGGGATCCCGACGTGCACATCCTCAACAACTTCAACAACGTCGGTGCGATCGAGGTCAACGCCTTCCAGTCACATGCCGATGTGCTCGTGCAGAAGTCCACCCGCGAGGGCTTCGGATTGACCGTGTCGGAGGCGATCTGGAAAGCCCGCCCGATGATCGCGGGAAACGTGGGAGGCATCCCGCTGCAGATCACTGACGGGGAGTCCGGCTATCTCGTCGACAGCGTCGAGGAATGCGCGCAGCGCGCCGTGGCGATTCTCAACGACCCCGGCCTGGGCAAGAGCCTCGGACGCGCCGGCAAGGAGTACGTGCGTGCGCACTTCCTGATGCCGCGGCTGCTGCGCGACTGGCTGCGCATCTTCCTGCAGGCGACGAGCTGACGAGCATGGCCGACTCGGGCGCCCCGCTGGTACTGGTCTCCAATCGTGGTCCGGTGGAGTACACGGCGTCCGACGTCAAGCGGGGGAGCGGCGGTCTGGTCACGGCACTGACGGGTCTGGCGGCCCATCGCGATGCCATCTGGGTCGCCTCGGCGATGTCCGAGCAGGACATCGAGAAGGCCGATGAGCACGATGGCCAGCCCTTCACGGTCGAGGCGCCGGGAGGCGGCGAGTACCGGGTGCGCTTCGTGGCCTCCGACCCCCAAGCCTACGAGCGCTTCTACAGCATCTTCGCCAACCCGCTGCTGTGGTTCATCCAGCACTACCTGTGGGACCTCTCCAATGCACCCGAGATCCGGCGCCACGAGGTCGAGGCCTTCGAGTTCGGCTACAACGTCGTCAACGAAGACCTGGCCCGAGCCGTGGTGGACGAGATCAAGGACTCCGAGGAGCCCGTGGTCATGGTGCACGACTACCACCTCTACACGCTGCCGGCGCTGGTGCGCAAGGCGCGGCCGGACGTCTTCCTGCACCACTTCGTGCACGTCCCCTGGCCGCAGTCCGACGCGTGGCGCGTGCTCCCCACCCAGATCCGGGAGGAGATCTACAACGGGATCCTGGCCAACGACATCATCGGCTTTCACACGCGCTCCTACCGGCGCAACTTCCTGCAGTGCTGTCGCGACCTGATGAACTACGAGGTCGACTTCGAGCGGGGCACCGTCCGCGGGGAAGACCATGAGGTGTGGGTCCGGGCCTACCCTCTTCCGATCGACTGGGCGGCCACGATGCACGCCTCCCAGCGCGACCGCGTGCACGAGTTCGAACAGGAGCTGTGCCGCCGCCGGCGCGACCACGTGATCCTGCGTGTGGACCGAGCCGACCTGTCCAAGAACGTGCTGCGCGGCTTTGCGGCGTTCGACATCTTCCTCGAGCAGCATCCCGAGTTCGCCGAGAAGGTGACGTTCATCGCCCAGCTCGTGCCCTCGCGCACCGACGTGGCCGAGTACGCGGAGTACCTGGAGCGAATCGAGGCCTCGGTCGCCGTCATCAACCACCGCCACGGCACCCCGGATTGGATGCCGATTCAGCTCAAGCTGCGCGACGACCTCGAGGAGGCCATGGCGGCCTACAGGCAGTACGATGTCCTCCTCGTCAACGCGATGTTCGACGGGATGAACCTGGTGGCCAAGGAGGGTCCGCTGGTCAACGAGCGAGACGGCGTCTCGATCCTCTCCGAGAACACCGGGGCGCACGAGGAGCTGGGGGAGTTCGCCCTCTCGGTCAATCCGTTCGACGTGCAGGAGACCGCCGACTCCATCCACGCCGCTCTGACCATGGCCCCCGAGGAGCGCAAGCGGCGAGCCCGCGGGCTCCACGAGATCGTGACCAAGCGCGATCCCGGCGACTGGATCGACGAGCAGCTGGCCGACATCCGCAAGAAGGGCAAGAGCGACGTGCCCTCAGGCGATGCGTCGGGCTAAACCGCCTGACGAGGACGCCATCAGCCGGGGAGGAACTCCGCGGCGCCGGTGGCCGGCGCGGGGGTCGGGACCGGCGTGAAACGCGGAGCGCCAGCCGCCGGGGCGGCCGGCGGCCGCAGGGCGCGGATGGATACCCTCGATGCCGGGCAGCGCGAGGCGCCCCGGGTCAGGAGCCGTGGGACGCGAGTGCGCGTCGCGGGTCCTACGCCCCGCGTCGCGCGCCCCGGGGACCGGCGCCTCCTGTGCGCTCGCTTCGCAGCAGGGGAATGATGTGCGCGCGACGCCGACGCCGGCTCCCGTGGACGTCGTGAGCCACGCGGCGAGACAAGCGGCGGCTGTGACGCCGCACCGTCGTCGGGAAGTCGAGGGCCTGCCGAGCCCAGGCGCGGCACGATCACCGCGAGGGTGAGGGCCGCGAGCGCCGTGAGCGCCCAGGCGATGTTCCCCCACCGCAGCCGCGATCGCAGCGGCGACCTGGGGCCGGGGCCATGGGGAGACACGCCGCCAGGAGGCGCAGCGGCGCGGGAACTCGCCCCCCCGTTGCTATAGTCACGCGCCGTCCGCGGCCCACGGGGCAGGCGGACGAACGCATGGCTGACCTCTACGACCTCACGCTGCTGCTCGATCCGGGCGCCACCGACGATCAGCGCGCCAAGATCATCGCGGACGCCGAGTCGGCCATCACCTCGGATGGGACGCTGGTGGGCAAGCATGACTGGGGGCGCCGCCCCATGGCCTATGAGGTGGAGCACAAGGCCGACGCCGAGTACACCCTGTTCCAGTTTCATGCCACGCCGACGCTGCTGGAGCGGCTTCAGCGCTCCCTCAAGATCGCCGACGGCGTGATTCGCTTTCGTATCATCAAGCTCGCGCCGGGCACGCCCGACCCGCCGCAGCTTCGTGCAGAGCCCCGGCCCGAGACCGTCGCGGCTCCCGAGCCGATCGGGGCTACCGAGGCTGCGGCTCCCGAGGCCGTCGCCGAGCCCGCGGGCGACGCGGGCACATAGCCGGCGCACGTCCTCGACAGGATTTTGGTCTGTTGCCTCGAAGGCCCCCAGGGCGGCACCTGTCCGCCGCACCACACACGAGAGGCAGCCAATGGACCCGCAACCCGGCATGGATCCCCAGCAGGCAGCGCTCGCGCACGCCGGCAAGCTGACCACCGAGCTGATCGAGCTCGTGCGCAGGCTGCGCACCGCGGTCGCGGACGGGGAGGGCCGAACGGCGCCGGAGACCCGGCCGGCGAGTGGCCGGTTGAAGTCCGGCGAGCTGCGGACCGCGATGAGGCTCGCGAACCACCGCCCGCCGCGCCAGGTTCCTCACCTCTTCGGCTAGCGCCGAGCGTGGACGGGACGAGAGCGGGTAGGCCTGCACGATGGCGCGTAACCAGGTCCTGGTGGAAGCTCTCACCGGAGGCGGTGTTCGCTGTCCTGACCGACGCCGATGACTAACCGCGCTGGGTCGTCGGCGCCGGCGACATCGGCGATGTCGACACCGGGTGGCCGGCCGCCGGGACCGCGTTTCACCACCGGGTCGGGGCCGTTCACCCTGGCCGACGAGACCACGGTCGTCGAGATCCAGCGCCCGCGCCGCCTGGTGCTCCAGGCAAAGGCGCGCCCGGCGGGGCCCGCGCGCATCACCCTGGAGCTCGAGCCCGTCCGCTCGTCCGGCACCATGGTCACGCTGCTCTAGGAGGGTTTGGCGAAACTCGTTTGGCCGCCATGGGGCGGGATCGTAGGGGGCGGCGGTGGCGCGGTACCCCACGAGTCGGGCGGCTTTACCCCAGGCGAGTGGCCAGTGTCTGCAGAAGTCATCGGACTTCCTTTAGCGCCTGCTTGAGTAAGGCGATACGTCGCTCCAAATACGTCTGCCTACCGTTTGGTTGACGCACTTCCACGCCAAACGCGAGCATGAACTGCGCGCGACCCGCCGATGGCTGGTTCCCAAAGAAATCATCGGCGTGCTCTGTCAAGTGTTCGTACAGCAGGTCGTACGTCCTGCGTGCCCACACGTAGAGCGGATCGTCGCTGATCGGCGCATCTTCCCAACGCTCCGGGCTCTCGTAGCCAAGAGTTGTCCTGAGGGCCATCCCGCGCTCCAGGGCTTCATTTAGCCGAGCGGGGGCGTTGGCTCAGGCTCTACACGCTGTTCCAGGAGTGCCTGCACGGCTTTGAAATCTTCGAAGGTGTGCGGATCAGCGGCCGTCTCGGCGCCCCCCGAGATAGCAAGCGCGCGCTCGCGAAAGTGGTTGTGGTACTCAACGCGCGTTTGCCGCTCAACCTCGTTGCATGCCTCGCGATATCTCAGACCGGCTGCATACTCCTCGGCCTTGCGCCGTGCTCGCGCCTCACCGTCATCGAAGCTGAGGAAATAATCGACGGGGTAGGCAGGGACCGCCGCACGCTTGGCGCGTAGCCATGCTGAGAACTCTCGTACAAACGCTACGGGATCGCTGGCTGACGGGACAAGCTGTTCAAGCTCGGTAACGCGCTCCTGCAAAAGTCGCTTTGGCGCTCTTAGATAGTTCCACGCAAGCTCCATGGGGGGCAGCAACGCCACTCCGAGCAGGGCCGCGCCAACGACGATGATCTCATTGCCGAGACTCACACTCGAACCGCCCGTAGCCGCCAGTGCGGCGACAGCAAGGACCCCGGATAGGACGGCGATGGCGGCTTCGCGCCTCCAAACCCACCCGTGCGAGTCGGACTTTGCCTTATCCCATCGCGACGCCACGCGGCCAGTCTAGACGGCGATTCCTGGCTCTGTAGCGGGGTTTTCCCGTCCGATGCGAGCGGTAAAGTTCTCCTGGAAATCCCGCATAAGGTGACCCGCGCGAAGTTAGAGCTTCCGGGGGTCAGGACCAAGAAGGGACTATCTCCTTGGTCGGAGAAACCGTACCACCGCGCTCGGCAGCGGCCGAGCTTGCAGGACTCCTCGAATCGCCTTAGATTGCAGGCCTGATCCGCGAGCTTGAGGCGACGCGCTGGACGGGCCGCCCCCGGCTACCCAATCCGGTCGCTTGTCGGGATGGCGCTCGCCAAGTCGCTCTACGCGATCCCGACGTGGACGCGCACCGTGCGACTGGTCCGCGAGCACGCCGCGCTGCGCGCAGCCGTGGGCGGCAACGTGCCGTCCGAGTGGGCGTGCTACCGATTCACCCGCAAGCTCCGCGGACACTCCGACACCCTGGCCCGCTGCCTTGACCGCGTGACCGGCGCACTTCACGCGAAGAACCCCGGCATGGGCGCCAACGTCGCCATCGACGGTCGGACCTTCCCGCCTACGCCAACGGCCAGCGGTTCGTCTCGAAGAACGGGCCGGAGCGCGAGCGGTTCTCCGATCCTGACGCGAGTTGGGGGCACCGTTCCGCTGTCTCCACTCGCAAGGGCGGTGGGTTCTACGGCTACAAGGTCCGCGGCGCTGTTTGCGTCGTGACGGGCCTGGCGCTCGCATGGACCGTCGAGACGGCGACCGCAGCCGAGCAGCACTTCGCGCTGCCGCTGATCGACGCCGCCCGCAAGCGCGGCTTCAAGGTCGCCACGGCGATCATGGACAAGGGCTATGACAACAGCCCGATCCACGACGGCTGCATGGACCGCAGCGTCGCGCCGGTCACGGCGCTTCGCAAGACGGAGCGAGTCAAGCGCGGCGAGCACAAGCCGCCGACGTGCGAGCACGGCGAGTGGACATTCGCCGGAGCCGACTACAAGCGCCGCGCTACCAAGTGGCGTTGCCCGGCCGGCGGCCTGCCAGCCCGCTTCGCGGTGGGTAAAAGGCCGACCGGCTGCACCCGGTGATTCCGCGCGAAACTGAGCGGTCGCGCAAGCTGTACCGCAGCCGTGGCGCAGTCGAGCGAGAGTTCGGACGCCTCAAGCATGAGTGGGCGCTACTCCCCCTCGGAGCCCGAGGGCTTGACCGAGTCCGGCTGTACGCCGACCTGACCATCCTCGCCAAGCTGTCCTGCGCGCTCGCCAAAGCGCGAGCCGCGCCACTCGCGGCGTAGCAAGCCGTCTAACCTCCACCGGGTGAACCCAGTCACCTGCCCGGGCCCAAACTGCACCAGCCCGAACTGGCTCGCCATAGTACTTTTCGTGGCCGTTGCCCTTGGAGTCTGTTTTTCCCTCTGGGCCTGGTGGGGTACGCGCCGGTAGGACCGAGTTTCGCCAGTCCTTTCGCCAAAGCCTCCGAAGACCCGGGTGACCTCCTCACCCGTCTCGTGTTCACGCCGCTCACGCATCTGGCCGTGCGCCTCCGCAACGCCGAGTCGCTCCGGCGGCTGAAGCGGCTGGCCGAGCAGCGCGCCTAACCCGCGCCGCGGCGGCGCGGCGTCCGCTGTTCAGGCCTCGGGCGGCTGCTCGGGAAGCTCGAGTACGACGTCGCCGGCACGCTTGTCGCTCCGCAGGCCCTTGTAGGAGGGATGGCGCAACATGCGCTCTCGCGTCCACTCCCGAAACTCGACCTCGGCCACCAGCTCGGGTTTCACGAAGACGGCGCTGCGG
>JALYZC010000068.1 GCA_030945905.1 Actinomycetota bacterium | reverse complement strand
TTCCTGCGCGACCTCGAGGCCCACGCGCGCGAGCTGCTGGTCATACAGGCGCTCGGCGAGGTGCCGCCGGAGCTGGCGATCACACCCGAGCGCGACGAGCGGCTGCTCGAGCAGGCCGGGCGGGCGGGGCGCGCCGACGTCGTGCGGATCCTCGACCTGCTCGGCGACGCCTTCGAGGCGCTCAAGGCGGGATCCGAGCCGCGGGTACAGCTCGAGCTCGCGCTCGTGAAGGCCGCCGCTCCGGAGCTCGACGCATCGACGCGGGCGCTGCAGGCGCGGATCGAGCGGCTCGAGGAGCAGCTGGCCGGTCGCGGGGCCGCTCCGGTCGTGCGGGCGGTGGGCGAGCCCCTCCCCGAGGCGCCGGCGCGCGCGGGGCGCGAGACATCCGGGGCTGAGCCCGAGAGCGCCGTCGGCGCGGGAGCGGGAGCGGTGGCGGCAGCCGCGGTGGTCGCCGTGGCCGCGGTCGAGCCGCACCCGGAGGTTGAGGTTCAGGCGGCGCAGCCCCATCCGGCGCGCGACTCCGCGGAAGGAGACCTCGATCTCGACGGTCTGCGCTCGGTTTGGCCGGCGATCCTGGTGGCCGTCCGTGATCAGAACGCCATGCTCGCCGCGCTGCTCGAGGGCGCCACGCCGATTGCACTCACGTCCGCTCCTGCCGCGGGAGCGCCGGGCGGCGAGCTCACGGTGGCCTTTGCGGAGTCGGCGGCGTTTCTCAAGCGCAAGGCAGAGGTGGGCGCGAACCGCGAGGCCCTGGCCCGGGCGATCCAGACCGTGAGCGGACGCATGGTTCGCCTCGCCTACGAGCTGCGGGCCGACGCGTCGGACGGTGAGGGGCCGACGCCGCCCACCCCCCAGCTGTCCGAGGAGGCCCTGCTCGCCCGTTTCATGGCAGAGTTCGATGCGGAGGAGCTCTCCGACGAGCAAGAGGAGGAGCCAAGCTGATGCCCCAGCCGCCCAACATGCAGAAGATGATGGCCCAGGTTCAGAAGATGCAGCAGGACATGATGGCCGCCCAGGAAGAGCTCAAGGACGAGCAGGTCGAGGCGTCCGCGGGCGGAGGCATGGTCACCGTCGTGGTGTCGGGCGATCTCGTCGTGAAATCGATCCGCATCGACCCCGAAGCGATCGACCCCGAGGACTCCGACATGCTCTCCGACCTGGTCCTGGCGGCGGTGAACGAGGGCCTGCGCGCCGCCCAGGAGCTGGCCGCCAGCAAGCTCGGCGGCGTGTCGGGCGGCCTGGGCGGGCTCGGCCTCCCCGGCATGTAGCCAGTGTCCGAGGCCTATGCGCCGCCCGTCCAGCGGCTGATCACCGAGCTCGGCCGCCTGCCCGGCATCGGCAACCGGACCGCGCAGCGACTCGCGTTTCACATCCTGCGAGCCTCCGACCAGGAGGCCGCCGCTCTCGCGGAGGCGATTCGCGAAGTGAAGGCGCGCATCGGCC
Organism: Actinomycetota bacterium; assembly: GCA_030945905.1. Taxonomy (GTDB): domain Bacteria; phylum Actinomycetota; class Thermoleophilia; order Solirubrobacterales; family Solirubrobacteraceae; genus JALYZC01. The sequence goes on along the minus strand of JALYZC010000068.1, from coordinate 5,722 downwards.
TGTGCGAGATCTGCTTCAACCTCGCCGACGGGCCGCGGTGTCGCATCTGCGAGGACGAGCGGCGCGACGGAGGCCTGATCTGCGTCGTCGAAGAGCCGGGAGACGTGATCCCGGTGGAGCGGACGCACGAGTACCGCGGGCGCTACCACGTGCTCGGCGGGGCCCTGTCGCCGATCGACGGAATAGACCCCGAGAACCTCAAGATCGCCGAGCTCTACGACCGGGTGGGCAGTGCAGACCCGCCGGTGCGGGAGGTGGTGCTGGCGACCAACCCCACGACCACCGGCGAGGCCACCGCGCTGCACATTGCCGATGCCCTGCGAGAGAGCGCGCCCGACGTGGCGGTGACCCGCCTGGCCAGCGGCCTGCCGGTCGGCGCCGATCTCGAGTACGCCGACGAGGTCACGCTGGGCAAGGCGTTCACCGGGCGCCGGGCATTGTGATGCCGTAGTGCCGCTTGAGGGCGAGCACGCGCAGCAGCGCCTCCTGGAGCCGTGCTCGCCCAATGCGACCCCGGCGCACCGCTTCGAGCACCGCCTGGGAGGCCTGCTCCTGCTCGGCGGCCCCGCCGGACAGGTAAAGCAGATCCGCCCCGGCGCGCAGCGCGCCGACCGCTACCTCGCCGCTGCTCTTGTCAAGCACGGCGGAGGCGACGGAAAGGTCGTCGCTCATCACCACCCCGCGAAAGCGAAGCTCCTTCCGCAACAGACCGCCAATGACCTCGGAAAGCAGCACCGCGGGGGTCACGCCGTCATAGCCAGCGTAGACCGCGTTTGACATCACCATGACCGGCGCTCGTGAGGCGATGGTCCGAAACGGCACGAGGTCGCGCCGGCGCAGGTCGGACACGGCCAGCCCGACGGTCGCCGTGCCGCTGCCGGGGTCCTGCGAGGCTCCGCCCTGACCCGGAAAGTGGCCCACGGCCGGAATGATCCCGCCGGCCAGGTAGCCATTGACCGCGCCGGCCGTCAGGTTGGCGACGACCCCCGGGTCCCCGCCGAACACCACATCCTTGAACGGCGTGCCCTCCGCGCCCACGTCGGCGATGGGGGCGAGCGTCATGTTCACGTCGAGTGAGCGCAGCGCTGCCGCCGCGTCGCGCGCCTGAACCGCCGCCGCCTGCGGGCTCGTGAGCGCCGGCTGGGGCACGGGGGGCAGGCCGGGAAACGCCGTTTCCGGCCCGCCGTCCTGAGCGGCAACCACCAGCGGCGAGTCGTGGCCGGCCCGACGTGCGGCGCCGCGGACGGCGGAGGCCAGTGCCGCCACCTGCCGGCGACCGGTCCAGGCGCGGCGGTCGAGCAGCACGCCGCCCCAGTCGTGGCGGCGCAACGTGGCAAAGGAGGGATCAGCGGAGGACGGTCCCCCGAGTCCCACCACGAACAACTGGTCGACCTGGCGCTCGAGGGGCAGCTGCCTCGCCTTGGCGACCACGGCCTTGGCGGCCGAGGCGGGCGAGCCTCCCGCCAGCTGCGCCAGGCCCGCCGGGACCTTCGGCCGCCTGCTTGCGCCCGAGCCGCCTTGGAGGAGACTGATCACCCCGGCCGCCGCGAGCACGCCGAGCAGGAGCGCGACGGCCGTGAGGCGGCGGCGGCGCACCACGTGTGGCGCCGGGCGAGCGCTCACGCCGGAGTACCCTTGGGGGTCGTGCCCGAGACCGTGGTGATGAAGTTCGGCGGGACCTCAGTGGCCGACGCGGAGCGGATCCAGCGCGCCGCCCGGCGCATCGTGGCCACGCGCGAAGCGGGCGCCGACGTGGTGGCCGTCCTGTCCGCCCGGGGCTCCACGACCGACGAGCTGATGGCCATGGCCGAGGCGGTCTCGCCGAATCCGGACCGGCGGGAGCTCGACATGCTGCTCTCCACGGGGGAGCTCATCTCCTGTGCGCTGTGCGCGATGGCCATCCACGATCTCGGCCATCGGGCGGTCTCGCTCACCGGTCCGCAGGCCGGCATCGTGACCGACACGTCGCACACCAAGGCTCGAATTCTCGACGTTCGCGCGGATCGCATAAAGCAGGTGCTGGGGGAGGGGGCCGTCGCGCTCGTCGCGGGCTTTCAGGGCGTCTCCACCACCGGCGACGACGTGACCACGTTGGGTCGCGGCGGCTCGGACACTACCGCCGTCGCCGTGGCGGCGGCCGTGAACGCCGACGTATGCGAGATCTACACCGACGTTCGGGGCGTGTTCAGCGCCGATCCGCGCATCGTCCCCGATGCGCGCAAGCTGCCGGTCCTCTCCTTCGAGGAAGTACTGGAGATGGCGGCGTCGGGCGCGCGCGTGCTCCAGCTGCGCTCGATCGAATACGCCCGCAACCACGGCGTGCGCATCCACTGCCGCTCTGCGTTCGATGACTGCCCCGGTACCGTTGTGGTCTCGGAGCAGGAAGTCATGGAGAAGCCACTCATCACCGCGGTCGTGCACTCCACCGAGGAGGCGCGCGTCACGCTGCTCGGAGTGCCCGACCGCCCCGGTGTGGCCGGGCGCATCTTCACCGCGCTGGCCGAGGCCAACGTCAACGTCGACATGATCGTCCAGAACGAGCCGGAATCCGAGGGGGCGCGCGCCGACATCTCCTTCACCCTCCCGCGGGAGGACCTGCCCGCCACTCGCGCGACCCTCGAGCCGATGCAGGGTGACCTGTTCGGCGGGCTGGCCAGCGACCCGGACATGGGAAAGGTCTCGCTGATCGGGGCCGGCATGCGGTCGCACCCCGGCGTGGCCGCACAGGTGTTCCGTACGCTGGGTCACCGCGGCATCAACATCGAGATGATCTCCACATCGCCGATCAAGATCTCGTGCGTGATCCGCCGAGAGCAGGTACCCGAGGCGGTGCGCTCGCTGCACGCGAGCTTCGACCTGGGCGACACCGACGTGGAGCCCGAGGAACCATTCGGCAAGGAGGCCGCATGACCCCGGACGGCTACCGCGTCGCCGTCGTCGGAGCCACCGGTGTGGTGGGTTCGACAATCCGCGAGATCCTGCGCGAGCGCGCCTTCCCCGCCGCCGAACTGGCGGCGTTCGCCTCCGCGCGCTCTTCCGGTCGTGAGCTCGAGGATGGACTGGTGGTACGGGAGCTGACCGATGAGGCGATCGCCGGGTTCGACCTCGCGCTGTTCTCGGCGGGCGCGGGCGTTTCGCGCGAATGGGCGCCCCGCTTCGCCGCCGAGGGCGCGGTGGTGATCGACAACTCCTCGGCCTTCCGGGGCGACCTCGAGATCCCGCTGGTGGTCAGCGAGGTCAACCCGCAGGAGCTTGACGGGCACCGCGGCATCGTCGCCAACCCCAACTGCTCGACCATGCAGATGATGGTCGCGCTGAAGCCATTGCACGACCGGGCCGGCATCGAGCGCCTCGTCGTCTCCACCTATCAGGCGGTCTCTGGCACCGGGCAGGCTGCGATCGACGAGTTGCTCGACCAGTCCCACGCCATCCTCCACGAGATCGAGCCGCCGAGCGCCCAGGTGTACCCGAAGCAGATCGCCTTCAACGTGATCGGGGGCGCCGGGAACTTCGTCGACGGCGACGATCACACCGACGAGGAGCGCAAGATGATGTGGGAGACGCGCCGGATCCTCGGTGACGCGGACATCGGGGTCAGCGTCACGTGCGCGCGCGTGCCCGTGGTCAACGGGCACTCCGAGTCGGTCAACGTGCAGACGCGCGAGCCATTGGCTGCCGCCGACGCCCGCGAGCTTCTAGCCCGCGCGCCCGGCGTGTCCGTGCTCGACGAGCCAGCCGTTCATGCGCACCCCAGCGCGCTCGACGCCGACGGCTCCGATGACGTGTGGGTCGGGCGCATCCGTCAGGACGCCTCGCATCCGCGTGCGTTGAACCTGTGGATAGTCGGCGACAACCTGCGCAAGGGGGCTGCGCTCAACGCCGTGCAGATCGCCGAGCTCCTGCATGCGCGTGGCCTGCTCGGCGCCCGGCGCGAAGGCGCGGCTCCGGCAGCCCGTCGTTAGCGAGGCTCGAGGGCCGCCGAGGGATTCGGCGCCGGCGTCGAGAGCATGGCGAGATCGCGCCGGGTGCGGACGCCGAGCTTGCGGTAGATGTTGCGGGCGTGGGTGCGCACGGTCTCGATTCCGACATGGAGGGTCATTGCGATCTCGGCGTTGGAGCGCCCGAGTTGGAGATGCTCGAGCACGTCAGCCTCCCGCGGGGTGAGCAGCTCCGGGCCCGGCATGCGGGTCATACCGAATTCGCGCGGCGTCTTGGGCAGCACGTGCAACCCCCGAGACGCCAGGTGTATGGCGCTGAGGATGTCTCGGGCCTGGGTCTCCTTGGAGAGGCACGCGGTGGCGCCGAAGGCCAGCATCTGGTTGCACTCGGTCGGCGTCGGGCGATTGGCGAGGATCACCAGCCTGGTGTCGGGGTGGGCGGCGTGCATCTCGCGAACGTCGTTGGGCGACGCGAGCGAGCCGAAGTTCACGATCGCCACCTGCGGCAGCTCGCGGGACACCACGCGCTCGAGCTGGTCGTGCGGCACGCTCTCCGAGACCACCTCGATGTTCGAATCCTCCGCGACGAGCGCGCGCAGGCCGTGACTGACGAGGTCTTCGAACTCGGCGAGGACGAGCCGGACGGGATTGCGAGGTTCCATGTCGTCGTGGGTGCGTGGGTGCCTCCCCGCCCGGGGCGCCGCGCGGCCGGATCGTAGCGAGAATCACATTCTCCCGGGGGAGCGTCGCCTCACCCGTTGCTCCCCCGGTCTCTCACCCCAAGATCACCCCCCCGAGGGGACGAAAAAACGCCTGGTATCCGTAAGTATGCAGCGCACAGTCCGCAAGGCCAGCGCACCGCGGACACTGAACTTTCCTGGGGCGGAAAATGGGGTACGCCACTCGAGACTAGGACCTTCGGGTCCTTTTCTCGTTAAGGCCGCGCTAGGCCTCCGCGGCAGTGCCGGCGACCACCGCTTGGGACCAGTCGACCACCGCCGTCGGCTTGACCACGTGCTTTGACATGCCCAGCTCGGCTGGCTCGAGGCCGAGGGCAAGGCCGACGAGTTGGGGAAGGTGCAGTACCGGCATGCCCAGGTCACGACCCATGAGGCGCTCGGCGAGGGGCTGCTGCAGGTCGAGGTTGAGATGGCAGAGGGGGCATGGCGTGACCAGGCAGTCGGCATCGGCGTCCAGCGCGTCGCCGAGGTGGCGTCCCGCCTGCTTGAGCGAAGCCTCCTTGTTCATCGTGATGATGGGAAAGCCGCAGCACTTGTACGCCCCGGCGTAGTCGATGACGGTTCCCCCGAGCGCCTCGATCAGGCGGTGCAGATAGCGGTCGCGCGGATGCTCGGCGTCGATGTTCAGCCGGTCGGTGGGCCTGACGATGTAGCAACCGTAGAACGGGCCGACCCGAAGGTTCTCGAGCGGCCGCTTGACCATCGACTTGAGGCTGTCGAGACCGATGTCCTCGACGAGCACCCAGAGGAAGTTCTTGTTGACGACGCCGCGCTCATAGCTGAGCCCATCCGCCGACAGCGTGGCGTTGACGTGGTGGCGGTACTCGGCGTTGGCGTCCAGGCGCTCCTGACACTCGTTCATCGAGCCCTGGCAGGTCGAGCAGATGTTCATCAACAGCTGGCCGTCGGTCTCCTGGGCCAGCGCGAAGGTGCGGGCGTTGAGCGTGTCGGCCAGCTCCTGGTTGTGCTCGGCGATCACGCCGGCGCCGCAGCAGGCGGCGCGGTCGAGCTCGATCAGCTCGATGTCGAGCAGGGGGGCGACCT
>JALYZC010000062.1 GCA_030945905.1 Actinomycetota bacterium | reverse complement strand
CGCTCGACCATCAGCAGGTAGGTCAGCAGCACCGCGCAGGCCCCGACGAGGCCCAGCTCGTTGGTGATGACGGCGTAGATCAGGTCGGTGTGCGCCGCGGGAAGGATCTTGCCCCCGCTGGGCAGGTCGAGCAGGGCCTGCCCGAAGCCGGTGCCGAACATGCCGCCGTCAGCCTGGGCGAACAGCGACTGGGCGAGCTGGTAGCTGCCGCCGACCTCGTTGTAGAGGTCGAGCCGGAAGGGGTCCTGCCACGCCTGGATCCGGGCATGGATATGACCGATGTGGGTCCCGACGTACCACGCGCCGATGGCGAACAGGACCAGGCCGATGAGTGGAAACGACAGCCGGTTGGTGGCCACGTAGAGCAGGACGAGGAAGGCCCCGAAGAACATCACCGAGGACCCGAGGTCCTTGATGACGAACAGCATCACCATGGCCAGCCCCCACACGACGAGCAGGGGGCCGAATTGCTTGAGCGGTGGCAGCGTGACTCCCAGCACTCGCCGCGCCCCCTGGACCAGCACCTGTCGGTTGTCGCGGAGGTAGCTGGCGAGGAAGACGACGATCCCGATCTTGGCGAACTCGGCCGGCTGAAACTGGATCGGGCCGAGTCGCACCGCGAGGTAGGCCCCGTTGATCGAGCCGCCGACGCCCGGCAGGCGAGGCGCCAGCAGCAGCGCGATGCTGGCGAAGGCGATCAGGTAGCGGTAGCGCTCGAGCACGCGATAGTTGCGCAGGAACACGATCGTGGCCATGAACAGGATCAGCCCGAACACGAACCACTGGGCCTGCTCGCGTGCGAGCTTCTCGTCGATGCGGTAGATCACGACGATCCCGAAGGAGGCCAGGATGGCCATGAGGGGAAACAGGTAGGGATCCGCGTACGGGAGGGTCACGCGAAGGAACACGTGCGCGGCGACGCAGAGCGCGAGGAAGATCGCGCCGTAGGTCAGCGAGACATCGGAGAGCTGGTCCGAGCGCTGGATGAACACCGCGGCGAAGCCTCCGGTGACCAGCAGCGAAGCCGGGACGAGCCCGAGCAGCTCACGGTTGCGCGCGCTCACTTCGCCAACCGGCCGAGCTCGAGCTTGCGGACCAGGTCCGCGGCGTCGGTGCGCGAACGCAGCCGATGATCGAGGATCGCCTTGCGTCGGTTCCCCGGCACACCGGCCGCGGGGACGCCCGACGTGTAGAAGCGCTCGTAGAGGCTCATGCCGACGGGTCCGTCGTAGGGCAGGCCGCGGTAGACGGTCACAAAGCCGCGGTCGTTGGCGGCGACGAAGAAGACGGCGCGACTCGCCACCCAGGCGCCCCCCGCGATGAAGGCGAGGATGATCAGGACGACGAGCGTCGGTACGGCGCCGCGCAGCCGTGAGCGCCGGCGCGGCTCGGGCTCTCGCTCAGGCGGTCTCGACCTCGGCCGAAGCGGCGCCGTGCGCCCGACCGCCTGCGCCGGCCTCGACGCAGGCGCCGACACCGCCGCCGAGCCGCGGAGTGCACGCTGCACCTCCTCACGCGACGGGGCATCGTCGCCGACGCGCGTGGGCTGGTCGTCGGCCCCTCCGTCGTCGATACCCTCGAGGCGAAACAGAACCACGGTGATGTTGTCGCGCCCGCCCCGGTTGTTCGCCGCATCGATCAGGCCCTGTCCGGCCTCCGCCAGCGAGGTGGACTCGCGCAGGATGTCTCCCATCACGTGCTGCTCGACCATGGAGGTCAGGCCATCGGTGCACAGCAGGAACACGTCGTCGGGTTGCGCGGTGACCGTGAAGGAGTCCACGTTCACCGCAGCCTCGGGCCCGAGCGCGCGGGTGATCACCGACCGCTGCGGATGGTCCTTGGCCTCGAGCTCGGTGAGCTTGCCGCGGTCCACGAGCTCGCGCACCAGCGAGTGGTCCTTGGTCAGCTGGGAAAGCTCACCTTGCCGCAGACGGTAGGCGCGGCTGTCCCCCACGTGCGCGAAGGACACTTCCCCGTCGCCGGCGTAGGCCGCCGTCAGCGTCGTGCCCATGCCCGCGCGCTCGTCGTCGGAGCCCGCCAGCCGGTGGATTTCGCCGTTGGCTTGCGCGGCGACGGCGGCGAGGCGCTCCTCGGCGCTGCCGCCGTCGTCAGCCAGGCCCCGCTCCAGACGCTCTACGACCATGCGAGATGCGACCTCGCCCGCGCGGGCGCCGCCCATCCCGTCGGCGACGGCAAACAACGGCGTGCGCGCGAAGTAGGCGTCTTCGTTGGCCCGGCGCTGACGCCCGGTATCGGTCCGCGCCCAATGGTCGGCCACTCGGAGAATCATGTCCGGCTCACGCTCATTGCAGGTAGGAGAACCGGTTCTCGCCGATCGCGATGCGGTCACCGGGGTGCAGCGGCTGCGGTCCGCGCAGCGGCTCGTCGTTGAGGTAGGTCCCGTTCGTAGATCCCATGTCTTCGAGCACGAGCAGGTCGCCCTGGCGGACGATGCGAGCGTGGCGCGAGGAGGCGTAGGGGTCTTCGATGCGGATGTCCACGGCGTCGCCTCGGCCCAGCGTGGCCCCTTCGAGCAGGTCGTACTCGTCCCCGCTGCGCAGGCCCGACGCCTGCTCGACCCGCAACCGGGGGTCGGCGCCATCGACGGACTCAGGGGTAAGCCCCGCTGATGCCGCGTACATGCCCGTGGCATCGCTCGGGTCCTCAACCGGTGTCGAGCCCCGGCGCAGATCCTTGAGCGCGCTGCGGGCGATCCATAGGAGGAAGAGGTAGAGGACGATGAGAAAGCCGAACTTCAGGGCGACCGAAACGGGTTCGAGCTGCACCGCGCTACTCCAGCTCGAAGCGCAGCGTAGAGGTGCCCAGCTCGACCTCGTCGCCGGCGCGTAGCGCAGCGGCGCCGTGCGCCCGCTGACCGTTGATCACGACACCGTTGGTCGAGCCCATGTCCGCGATGGTCCAACCGTCTCCGCTGGGGCGCAGCTCGGCGTGGTGACGTGACACGTTGGCATCGTCCAACACGATGTCGCAGTCGCGGCTGCGGCCGAGCACGGCGCCCTCGGCGCCGACCACCATGCGCTTGCCGCTCACCACGACCATCGCCCTGCGTAGGTGCGCGGGAACATGCGGGTTCAGCGGCTCGGGCTCGCGCTGAGCGCGGTAGACCATCGTGTGCCCGGTCTTGCCCTGGGAGGGCGGGGCCTCGGGGTCGACCGGAGGGCGGACCAACCGCGCCTGGATCCCGAACTCGCCGAGGGAGAGCGCCTCGTCGGTGCGAAACTCCACCCGCGGGCGTGAGAGCAACGCCAGCTTCTCCATGCGCGCATGCTCGAGCAGGTAGCCCGCCAGCTCCTTGAGCAGCACGTCCTCGTAGTCGCCAAATCGCTCGCGGTCCTCGTGCGAGAGGTACACCCCGTACTCGTTGGGAACGTACGTGCGTGACACCGACACGGTGCGGTGCTCGTCCATCTCCCGCGCCAGCTTGCGGGCGATCTCGACGGGCCGGACCTCGGAGCGAAACGCACGACCGAAGGCCCCCTCGACGAGGCCGGCGATCTTGGTTTCGAGGCTTTTCAGGACGCTCATGGCCGGCGAGAATTGCAGGCGGGATGCTACGGAACCCGCGGCGCCCCGCCGAGCCCGGGCGAACGGTGGCGGGGACGCGTCCGCACAAGCCGGACGCCCGCGGCGGCAAGCCCGGCCGCAGCGGCGCCGCCGAGCACGCCGCGCGGGCCCAGGGGGGAGATCGTTCCCCGCAGCGCAGCGGCCAGTATCTCCGTCCCGGTGAAGAGCGCGGCGGTCCAGGCCACCACGCCGATGGCGCCGGCCCCTGGCGAGCGGTTGCGCACGATCCAGGGCAGCACGGCGGCCGCCGCTGCCCAGATCAGGAGCGTCGCGAGAGCACCCGACGTGACCAGCGGCATCAGCGCGGCGGCCGCGCCATCGCGAGCCGAATCCGTCCATCCCACAGATGGGGCGATCCCGGCCGCCTGGCCCAGGTAGAGCCGGCGGCCGCTCAGCGGCTCCGCCAGCGCCACCCACCACGCCCCGAGGGCACCCAGGGCGGCGCGCTGATAGACGCGGGGCGCGAGCGCGGCCAGGACCGGCCAGGCGCATGCCAGCCCCACCGCCGCGAGCGCCGGCGCCAGGGCGGGGAGCGACCACCAGGCGCCCGCGCGCGACAGCAGAAGGGGACACGCCACAAGCCCGGCCGCGACCACGACGGCAGTCCCCGGTTCATGGGGGGTGCCGACGGCCAGCCAGGCCACACCGACGGCAGCGGCCGCGGTCCAGCCCAGCCGCGGCAGCAGGGCCACCACCAGTGCCACCGCGGCCGCCGCGGGAAGGGGTGGGATC
>JALYZC010000060.1 GCA_030945905.1 Actinomycetota bacterium | reverse complement strand
CCTCGCTGCGCCGCCATGGCCGCACCGGCGGCGACCTCGGCGGCTCCGAGGTCCGCCCCGTTGGCGTCCACCGCCACGGTCACGGGGTCCGGCATCGAACCCCTAGATGGTTGATGCCGTGGCCGCGTGTGCGCGGGGGCGCGCGAGGTCAAGCTGGTCAAGGAAGCAGGGCGACGCCAATGCTGGTGGCATTGGCGAGCCCGATGACGCCGATCCAGCGCAGATATCGCGCGTCATCCGTGTGCGCGGGGTCGCGGCGTCAACCATCCACTACTCGTGATCGTGGTCGTGCTCGACGGCGGCGATGACCTCGCGGCCGGCGTAGGTCCCGCACACCGGGCAAACCCGGTGCGGGCGACGGGGGCTGTGGCACTGCGGACACTGATTGATCGAAGGCGCCGAGATCTTGTGCTGAGCGCGACGCTTGCGGGTCCGCGAGCGAGCCTGCTTTTGCTTGGGGACGGCCATGGTTGCGGCTCGTGAGGCTAGCAGTCAGCACGGGTTGGGAAACTCCGCCGCCGCCAGAGGTGCGCGGGGGGTTTCCAAACGCTTTCCATCCTCAGTCCAGTCTCAGCTCCCGCAGCTTTGCCCAGCGCGGATCCGGTTCGGGCGCATGGGCGTGGGTGGGATCTGCGTTGAGGCTCGCGCCGCACACCGGGCACAGCCCGGCGCACTCCGGCCGGCAGACCACCTGGTCGGGCAGTGCCAGCACCAGCGCGTCCCGCACCCATCCCCGCAGGTCGAGCAGCGAGGCCTCGGAGACGTAGGGGCTGTCGAGCTCCTCTCCCCTACCGGGTTGCTCGACCTCGCGGGCATCCACGGCCACGAGCGGCTGGGCGGTATCCAGGCAGCGCATGCACGGCCCCTGAACGCTCGCGCGACAGCGCAGGCGCAGCGAGTACCCCCGCCCGGCCATGCGCGCGACGTCGAGGATCACCGCCACCGGCGGCGCGCCATAGCGCTCGCCGCTGAGGACGAACGAATCCAGCGCCACCTCGAGATCCAGGCGGCGGCCCTGGCCGGAGGCGAGGTGCAGTCCGCCGAGATCGAAGCTGTCGGTGCGGGCCGGCACGGCATCGAGGGTAGCGTCGGGCCTGCGAGCCTCGTCCTCACCGCTCCACCAGCGCCACCTCCACGCTCGAGACGCCGAGGTAGAGCAGCGTCGCGACGAGCGGAGCCAGCATCCAGGCGACGTCGCCGGGGATTCGTGCGATCAGTGCAGCGGAGGTGACGGCGAGGGCGATCGCTGCCACGTGGACCACACCTGCCCGCACGGGGCGGGGGCTGCGGGTGAGCGGCCGGTCCGCCTCTCCCTCCGTCTTCCAGGTCAAGAACGTCAGGCCCCCGTAGGCGGCCACCGCCCCGGCCGTGAAGAGGTAGATGTCGATCAGCGACGGCATCCCGTGCTGGCCCGCCAGCGCCGACCCGGTGGACCACACCGTGATCGCGTAGCCGTAGGGCAGTCCGGCCCCGTGCAGCGCGGTTCGTATCGCCTGCAGATAGGAGGACTCGCGGATCATGCTTCTCCGTTTTCGGGGCGCGTCGAGATGAACACTACGAGCCCTTTGGTCACGACGGCAGCGCCGGCGCGTCGGGCCCCTCGGCCGCAGCCGGGCCGGCGTGGTTCACGCTGAAGAACACGCGCGGCTTGTGAATGCGCTTGCCGTGGCCGCATCCCACCCAGACCAATCTCGGCCCGGCGCTGCCCGCCGACATGCAGTCCAGGCCCTCGACGACCCCTCTGCACATGCTTGTGCGGCGGCATACGTGGCCGGCGGTGTAGGCGAGCGCGACCCGCCGGGCGCGGCTGCAGTCGAGCCTGGTCGCGTAGGCGACGTAGCGGCCCCGTCGGCGGCCGGAGGCCACGTAGGGGCCACATGACCGGGTGGTCGAGCGCGGCGGGCTCTCGCTCCCCGGCGCGGCGATGAGCGACACGAGGAATACGGCGAGGAACCCGAGTGCGAGGATCGCGGCGGTGCGCACCGCGCGACAGCGTACGGGTCGCCTCGCTCGCCGCGTCGGTCAGGTCGCTATCGGGAGGCTGAAGCGGACCCGCGCGCCCGCCTCCCGGGGCGTGGGCTCGAGCCAGATCCGGCCGCCGTGGGCTTCGACGATCGCTCTGGAGATGGCCAGCCCCAATCCCGCTCCGGCGCGGGTGCGCGCGGCCTGCGAGCCCCCTCGGTAGAAGGGGTCGAACACCCGCGGCTGATCGAGGGGGTCGATGCCCTCCCCCGTGTCGGCCACCTCGATCTCGACTTCCCGCGCCGCGGGATGCGCGCGCACCGTGACGCTGCCGTCGGCCGGCGTGTGGCGGATGGCGTTCTGGATCAGGTTGAACAGGACCCGCTGCACCTTCTCGGGGTTCGCGTGCGCCGGGGCCAGACCGTGCGGAACCTCGGCGACCACCGCCACGTTGCGGGCCTCGGCCTGCAGTCGCAACGCGGCGACCGTCTCGTCGACGAGCTCGTCCACAGCCACGCGCTCCAGCGACCATTCCAGGTCGCCGGCCTCCAGGCGCGAGAGCTCGAAGAGATCGTCGATCAGCGCCGACAGCGCGTGGATGTGCGTCGTCATCGTCTCGAGGTAGCGCCGTCGGGTCGCCTCGTCGACGATGTCGTCGCCGATCGCCTCAGCGAGCAGGCGCAGCGATGTGATCGGCGTGCGCAGGTCGTGGGACACCGCGGCCACCAGATCACTGCGCGCACCCTCCTCGGCCGCCAAGCGCTCCACCATGATGTTGGCGGCGGCCGCCAGCTGCGCGAGCTCGTCATCCGAGGTCGTGGTGATCTTCACGTCCCGCGCCCCTTGGCCGACGGCGACGAGCCCATCGCGCACGGCGTGCACATCGTGCAGGGCGCCCGCGGTGACCATCCGCGCCGCCTCGACGGCGATGACCCCGGCGAAGCCCACGATCGCGGCGATCATCAGCGCGTCCTCGGGGGTGACGAACATCAGCGCGGCGACCACCACGACCGCGACGAGCATCTGACCCACCGCCAGGGCAGCCCCGAGGTTGAACTGACGGCCGAGACCGCCGAGGCGTTCGCGCCGGTGGGCGACGGCATGGGCGATCGTCAAGGCCGTGCCACCAAGCACGAGCAGCAGGACGAGTGCCTCGCCGGCCGATCGGAGGCCGTAGGCGGGCGCCACGCCCACCACGCCGGCCGCAACCAGCGCCGCCGTAGCGAGAATCAGCAGCGAACGCCTCATGGTGCAAACCGGTAGCCGACGCCCCACACGGTCTGGATGAACCGCGGCCTCGCGGCCTCGACTTCGATCTTCGAGCGAAGGCGCCGGATGTGGACGGTCACCGTGGAGGTGTCGCTGTAGAAGGAGTACTGCCATACCGCGTCCATCAGCTGGTTGCGCGAGAACACCTGTCCGGGATGGCGGGCGAGGAACAGCAGCAGGTCGAACTCACGCTGCGTGAGCTGGGGCTCCTCGTCGCCGACGAACACCCGACGGGCGGCGGGGTCGATGCGCAGGTCGGCGAACTCCAGCGCCGCCGCGTGCTCGGGGCTGGTGTCGATGCGCCGCAGCACGGCGTCCACGCGAGCGACGAGCTCTGCCGGTGAGAAGGGCTTGACGACGTAGTCGTCGGCCCCCAGGCGCAGCCCAATGACGCGGTCTGACTCCTCCCCCTTCGCGGTCAGCAGGATGACCGCCACTCGAACCGGGTCGGAGTCCCGAATTCGCCGCATCACCTCGAGGCCGTCGAGCCCGGGCAGCATGAGGTCCAGCACCACCAGGTCCGGGCGCCGGGCCGCGACCATCTCGATCGCCTCCAGCCCGTCGCCGGCGATGCGCGGCTCATAGCCGGCGCGTTCGAGGTACCGGGCAAGCACCTCGGCGATCGTGGGCTCGTCGTCGACGACGAGGATCGAGCCGCGCGAGTGCCCGTTGGGTGAGCTCATCGAGGTGATTGTCCCACCGGGTGCGATCGCTTCGGGCGAGCCGCGTGCCTGTTCATCGCCTGTTCATGGGCGATCATGACCCTCACGCGTCGGGTGGTCCTCACGAGCCTGGTGTCCCGCCGCCACGCGGGCGTCGCCCGCCCCGGCGTCTATTAAGCCCCGGGGGCTACTGGAGACGGCTTGAGGAACTCGTCGAACCATCCGTAGATCTCCTCCCACACGCTCCGGAGGTTCGCCGGGCTCTGGAAGACGTGACCCTCCCCCCAGTAGCGCGCGAACCTCGCCCGCTTACCCATTCGGGTTTGTCCTGACTCGGCGAGGACCGTGTCTACGAGCCAGATGTCCCCGCGGTCGCCGCCAAACAAGAACTCGTACTTGTGGCAGTTCGCCGCGCAGCGCGGCCGCGTGAGTACGTAGGCCAGCCATCATCCGTCGGGCGACAGAGCCACCTCACCGATCTCCTCGAGCCGCAGAAGATCACCGACGGTCAGGACGCGTCTCTGGCCGGCTCCAGGCACTGTGGACTCGGCCTCCACAGCAGGAAGCTAGCGGACATCCCGAGGTCGGAGGTCTACGCTGCACCGACAACGGCGAGGCCCGCTGAGACGGGCGGAGGAGGGGCGAAGATGCGCAAGGGCATGATGGCGGCCACAGCCGCAGCCGCACTCGCGGCGACCGGAGGAACCGCCTCGGCGGACACGACCACGCAACCGCGGACGATCGCGACAGCGGGCGCGGGGGATACGACGGTGCCGCGCGCCGCCAGCCAGGGCACCGTGGATGCCGCCTACCGGACGGCGCTTAGCCTGGCCATCGACCAGGCGCGCGGCAAGGCCGAGTTCCTCGCCCAGAAGGTCGGCGCCACCCTGGGCGGCGCACAGACGGTGACGGAGGGCGACGGTTTCGTGGACTGCGGCGACGACGGGCAGTCGGTCGGCGGTGCCAACCAGGTGGCGTCGGCGCCTGCGGGCAGCTCCGCGCCGGCGAGCGGCCAGTCACGGGGACGTCTGCGGCTGCCACCGCTGCCCAAGCCCAAGCCCAAGCCCAAGAGCCACCGACGCCACAAGTCGGCGCATCGAAGCTCGACGAGCACGTGCTCAATCAATGCCAGCGTGACGGTGAGCTACGCGATCGGGTGAGCCGCAGCCGGGGGCGGT
The DNA here is from genome assembly GCA_030945905.1 of Actinomycetota bacterium. Classification (GTDB taxonomy): domain Bacteria; phylum Actinomycetota; class Thermoleophilia; order Solirubrobacterales; family Solirubrobacteraceae; genus JALYZC01. The sequence continues at coordinate 8,937 of JALYZC010000060.1, read as the reverse complement.
GCGTAACCCCGGGCAGTGACCGAGATCGAAGCGATCGGCGTGGTTGACGAGCCCGTGGAGGCGGTGTTCGCCTTCCTCTCGACGCTCGAGAACCATTGGACCCTCGCCGGTCGCTGGATCGAGGTCGTCGCCTTGGCGCCCGACGCGCAGGGCGGTCGCGTGCGCATCCGCGGCCCGCTGGGATTGCGGCGGACGGTCACGATCCGCGTCGAGGCAACCGACCCCCCGGTCTCGATGCGAGGGATGGCAAGGCTTGGCGCCACCCGCGCTGAGGTGAGCTGGACACTCTCTCCACGGGGCACGGACGCCACCGAGGTCCGTCTGGCCGCAGCGGTGGTTCGCGCCGGCCCGCTCGACCGCGCCCTGCTCGCCCTGGGCGGACGGCGGTGGATGCGGCGGCTGTTCGCCGCCACGCTGGCGCGGCTGCCCGCGACGCTCGCCGCTCGTGCGCCGAGCGCCGGAGCGCCGGCACTCAGCTCAGGTCGCGCTTGAGCACCTTGCCGGTGGCGTTGCGCGGGAGCTCCTCGAGGAACTCGATCGCACGCGGCACCTTGTAATCGGCGAGGTTTGACTTCACGTGGGCCTTGACGTCGTCCTCGGTGAGCTTCTTGGCGCCCCGCTTGACCACGAACGCCTTGAGCGCCTGGCCGAACTTCTTGTCCTCCACGCCGATGATGGCGACTTCCTTGACCGCATCGTGCTTTGACAGGAGGTCCTCGACCTCGGCCGGGAACACGTTCTCGCCGCCGGAGACGATCATCTCGTCGTCGCGGCCCTCGACGTGCAGCCTCCCGGCCTCGTCGAGGTGGCCGATGTCGCCGGTGGACATGAGCTCCTCGATGAGATCCTTGCTGCCGCCCCCGGTGTAGCCCTCGAAGAGCATCTCGTTGCCGACGAAGATTTTTCCCGTCTCGCCGGCTGGGAGCTCGCGGCCCTCGTCGTCGTAGATCTTGAGGATCGTGCCTCGCGGCGCCTTTCCGGCCGTGCCGGGCGCCGCGCGCAGGTCCTCGGGCGTGGCGATCGAGGCCCATGCCACCTCGGTCGAGCCGTAGAGGTTGTAGAGCTTGTCGCCGAACGCGTCCATGGTCTTGATGGCCAGGTCCCCGGGGAGAGCCGAGCCGCTGGCGGCAATCACCCGCAGCGAGGACAGGTCGTACTTGGCGATCGCCTCCTCGCCCAGCTCGAGGATGCGCGAGAGCATGACCGGCACGACGACCAGCGCCGTGGCCTCATGCTGGGCCATGGCCGACAACGTGTCTTCGGGATCGAACTTGCGCCGCAGCACGAGCGTCGAGGACAGGGCCAGGCCGAGGGTGAAGTGAGCGAACCCCCAGGAGTGGAACATCGGCGCGGCGATCATCGTGGACTCCCGCGCGTGCAGGGGGATCCTCGAGAGCAGCGCCGCCGCCGGATCGAGCGTCTCGGGCTGGCTCCGCGCTGCGCCCTTCGGAGTTCCGGTCGTGCCCGAGGTGAGGATCACCACCCGGCCCTTGCGACTCGGCGGGACCACATCGGAGGGATCGCCGTGGTCGATCAGGCTCTCGAGGGTGGGGTCGTCGAGCTCGGACTCCGCCTCGTGCCAGGCGATGAAGCGCTTGCGGCGCACCCCGGCGTCATGCACCAGCTCGCTGAACTCCTCGTCGAAGACCAGCGCGCGCGGCTTCTCGCGCTTGACCACGTCGGTGATCTGCGGCCCCGCGAAGGCGGTGTTGAGATAGAGCGCGTTGGCGCCGAGCTTGGAGCAGGCCACCGTCGCATCGACGAAGCCGCGGTGGTTGCGGCACATGATCGCCACGCCATCGCCCTCGACGATCCCGGCGTCAGCGAACGCGTGGGCGAGGGCGTTGGAACGACGATGCACGGCCTGGAAGGTGATGGTCCCCAGCTCGTCGATGATCGCCGGCTCGTCCGGGTAGCGCACCGCGGAGGCGGTGTAGCCCGCCGCCGGGGTGGGGCCGAAGCGGGCGAGCGAGCGCGCCACGCGGACGAGCTTGTCGGGGCGAATCGGTCCGATGACGCCGGCGCTGAGGAGCGTCCGGGCGGTGTGCAGCTTCTGAGACACCACGGTGAGCCCCATTCGCAGCGCAACATTAGTGGTTTATGCGTGCGACGCTATGAGGATGTCCGACTGGTTCGAGCATTTCGGCTTCGCCCCTGTGGCCCGCGGCCTGCTCACCGGCGCCTATCCCGCCGATGAGGCCGATGTGGCCGAGCTGGCCCAGGCCGGGGTGCAGGAGATCGTCAACCTGTGCGAGGACGCCGAGTACGAGGACGGAGTGCGCGTCGCGCTGGAGGATGCCCTGGCCGCCGCGGGCATCGACGAGCGGCGTATCGAGCTCGTCGACCACGGGTCCCTTCCCCGGCCGGAGCTCGGCCGCGCGGTCGCCGAGGTCATGGCCGCGCTGGAGCAGGGCCGGCGCGTCTACCTGCACTGCCGGGCCGGCTGGCAGCGCTCGGCCGCCGTCGCGGGTGCGGTGATCGCCCTGCGGGAGAACCTCGAGATCGAGGAGGCGCTCGAGGTCCAGCGCGATCGACGGCCGATGGCGGCGCCGCTCGAGCATCAGCGCGCCGATCTGCTGGCGTGGTGGGCCGCGCGGGAGCGCTGAGCGTCCCCTCTGCGCTGCGTTTGCAGGGATCTGTCGGGTGGGCCGCCTACTCTGCGACTGACTCGACATGGAAGCTGCCACCCCCCTACGCCAGCCTCACCTCCGCCTCATCGGCGACCGCGTGGTCGTCGAGGGTCTGCTGGTGGACGACGAAACCGCGGTGCGGCTCGTGCGGGAGCGCCAGGAAGCCGGCGGCGACGGCGTCGAGCTGCTGCTCGGGGCGATCGAGATCGGCGCGCGCGTCCTGGACCGCGAGCAGACCGGGGCCAACGTCGAGCTGGCCAAGGTGGAGCTCGAGCGCGCGGCGCGCGAGCTCGAGACGACGTTCGGCGAGGGCGCCCGCACGCTTTCCGAGCAGCTCTCGGGGCAGCTCGAGCAGGTGTTCGGGGCCGAGAGCGGCCACCTGACCAAGGCGCTGGAGCGCCACTTCTCCGACGGCAGCTCCGATGCCGTCCAGCACCGCGTCAAGAGCCTGGTCACCGAGGTCATGGCGCAGGCCCGCGAGGATCTGCTGCGCCAGTTCTCCTCGACCGAGGGCCACAATCCGCTGGCCGACTTCAAGCAGGGCACCCTGGCGGTGCTCCGTCAGGCCTCCGAACAGCAGGACAAGCACCTGACCGGGCTGCACGAGAAGCTCTCGGGCCTGGAGCTCGAGCTGGCCAAGCTGCACTCCGAACGAGACAAGCAGTTCGAGCTCGCCTCCGAGCGAGATCGCGGCACCGCCAAGGGGCGCGACTACGAAGAGGCGGTGTTCGAGGCGCTCGACGCGATCGCGTCGGTCCAGGGCGACGACTGCGACGCCGTGGGCGACACGAAGGGGGCCACCCGCAAGACCGGGGACATCGTGGTGGGCATCGAGGCCTGTCGCGGCCCGGCGCGCGGCCGGGTCGTGTTCGAGGCCAAGGACCGCAAGCTCTCAAAGCCCGAGGCCATGCGTGAGCTCGACCGCGGCCGCGGCGAGCGCGATGCCGACTATGCGGTCCTCGTCGTCTCCGGTGAGGACAAGATGCCCGCCAAGACGCAGGCACTGCGCGAGTACAACGGCGACAAGCTCATCGCGGTCTACGACCCGCAGGACGGCGCGACGCTGGCGCTGGAGCTCGCGTACCGGCTCGCCCGCGCCCGGACGCTGATGGCCCGCGGCGGCAATGAGGGCATCGACCTCGCCGCGGTGAGCGAGACGGTCGAGCGAGCGCTGGGCGCGATGGACGATGTGCGCTCGATCCGGCAGAAGCTCACGGGGGCCACCACGAGCATCGCGGACGCCGACGCGCTGCTGGGCACGATGGCGGACACCGTGCGCGCCCATCTCGCGCGGATCGACGAGCTGCTCGCCGCAGCCCCCCCGTCGATCGACGCGTAAGCACCCCATATGAGTGACGAGGTGATCCGCAGGCGCGTGGTCGTCCACGGTCGGGTGCAGGGCGTGTTCTTTCGCGACTCCACGCGCGAGCACGCGCAGGCCGAAGGCGTCGCCGGGTGGGTGGGCAACCGCTCCGACGGCGCCGTGGAGGCCGTGTTCGAGGGCGCGCCGGACGCCGTCGAGGACCTGGTCGAGTTCTGCCGCAGCGGGCCCTCGAGCGCCGATGTCGAGGATGTCGAGGTCAACGACGAGTCGCCCGAGGGGCTCGAGGGCTTTCAGGTCCGCGGAGGGTGATCCTCCAGCGCACGCGCGAAGACCTCGCGAGGCGCCTCGCCGCGCACCGCGAAGACCACCCGCTGTAACCCGCTGCCGGCATCCAGGTGGCGCCGCACCTCCTCGATTTCGATCCGCGCAGCCTCCTCCACCGGGAAGCCCCCGACGCCGGTGCCAAACGCGACGAGCGCCAGCGATCGCGCCCCCAGCTCATCGGCCTTGGCCAGCGTGCTCGCCGTCGCCCGTCGGATGATCTCAGCCGACGTCGGACCCCCGAGCTTCATCGTCGCGGCGTGGATGACCCAGCGTGCGGGCAGCTCACCGGCGGTGGTCTCGACCGCGGCGCCGAGCTCGATCGGGGCGCGCTCGTAGCTCTCGGCTTGCACGGACGGGCCGCCCGCACGGGAGATCGCCGCGGCCACGCCGCCGCCGTGGGCGAGGTCGGTGTTGGCTGCGTTGGCGATCGCATCGACCTCCAGGGCGGTGATGTCCGTGTCGAGGACCTCGATCATCGCCGGACCCTATCCCCGTCGCCGAGCCGATGGACCGGACGCCCGTGATAGCCCGCCCGGGCGACAAGCGTGTCGACGTCCTGCGGCCACCGGTGGAGACGGACGTCGGCCATGTCTCCGCCTGGCTCCATGCGCAGCCAGGTCAGCGGAGCGGCACTGCTCGCCCGTGCGCCCGCTGCGGCGAGCACCTTGGCGACCGCCGTTCGCTCCTCGTCCTCCAGGTACTGCCACAGGCGAGTGATAGACGATGCTCGCCACGCCCGGCCGCGGCTCGGCGAGCCGCGCTTCCAGCCAGGTCGCCACCCCGGCGCGCTCGACCACGATGCTGCGGGCTCGCGCCAGTACAGCGGCGATCCCAGCGCTCCGCACTGCGTCGCCTGCCGGCGCAGCAACGCGGCGAGGCCGACGGCCGCGTCGGCCGTCAGGCCACCTCGGCCGGCTCGTCCTTGCCGGCCAGACGATCGCGGCCGCGCTGCACCGCGGCGGTGAACTTCGTGAGGTTGATCTCCAGGGTGTTGAGGATCTCGTCGGCGTAGTCCTCGGCGCCCAGGCGGATCTCGCGCTCGCGCGCGCGGGCGTCGTCGATGATGTCCTCGGCCGCCCGCTCGGCCTGCTTGGTGATCTCCTCGTCGGCGACGAGCTGCTCCGCGCGCTCGCGCGACTCCTTGACGATGCGCTCGGCCTCACGCTTGGCCTCGGCGAGCATCTCCTGGCGCTCCTTGACGATCCACCGCGCCTGCTTGATCTCCTCGGGGATCGTGGCCCGCATCTGATCGAGGATGTCGTAGATCTCCTCCTTGTCCACGCGCACCTGATCGGTCAGCGGGACCGGCTTGGCGTTGTGGACGAGGTCGTCCAGTTTGTCGATCAGTACCAGGACATCCATGGCAATCGCCTCAGTTCGTCAGCGCCCGAGCTCTTCCTGCAATCGCTTGGCGACCTCGGGCGGGACCAGGTCGACCACGTCGCCGCCGAACGTCGCCAGCTCCTTGACACCGCTCGAGCGCAGAAAACTGTACTGGGGACTCGCCATCAAGTACACGGACTCTACCTCCGGGGCCTGTTGACGGTTGAGCTGGCTCATCTCGAGCTCGTACTCAAAGTCCGAGATCGCCCGCAGTCCCTTGACGATCGCCTTGGCTCCCACGTCACGGGCGAAGTCGACGATCAGCGTGCTGAAGGCCTGCGTCCGCACGTTGTCGAGACCTGCCGTCGCCGACTCGACGAACGCACATCGCTCCTGCGCTGAGAACAGCGTCTGACCCTTGCGCGGGGACAGGTCGACGACGGCGACCACGAGTTCGTCGAACATGCCCGCGGCGCGCCCGATCACATCGAGGTGACCGTTGGTGATCGGGTCATAGGAGCCGGGGCAGACGGCGATGCGGTTGCTGGGTGTCATGGCTGATGGATGCGGATCAGGGTGTCGCCGTAGCGTCGCTCGGACCGGAGCGGGAGCGCGAGGTCGAGCGGAGCGCGGCGATCGCTCTCACCGACGATCCGGGCTCGCGGGGCAAGCACCGACACCAGGCCCTGTGAGAGCTCGCCCGCCAGCCCGGCCGCTTCCCGGTACGGGGGGTCGAGGAAGACCAGATCGTATTGACGCCCCGCCTGCCGTGCATCGCGCAGGAACCTGCGCGCGTCGCCGCGGCGCACTTCGGCCCCCTGCAGGCCCAGGGCGGCGAGGTTCGCGCGAACCGCCGCGACCGATCCTGCGGCGTTGTCCACGAATGTCGCGCTGGCCGCGCCGCGCGAGAGCGCCTCGATGCCCAGTGCACCCGAACCGGCGAACAGGTCGAGCACCGAGAGGTCCGTGACGTCGGCCAGGATCGCGAAGACGGCCTCTCGCACCCGGTCGGCAGTGGGGCGGGTACCGCCGCCCTGCGGCGCGACGAGCCTCCGGCCTCCGAGGCTGCCGGCGATGACCCGCACCTACTCGCCCACTATGCCGGTATGGGCTCGAGCGCCTCGGCGCCGTAGGCGCCGCGCAGGGCATCTGCCACCAGCGCGTGCTCTGGCGACCTGAGCTCGGGGTCGCCCTCGAGCAGGGCTCGGGCATGCACGCGGGCCCGGTCGAGGAGGGGTGCATCCTCGGGGAGGCGGGCAACGCGAAACTCCGCAAGCCCATGCTGGCGCGTACCGATGATCTCACCCTCGCCGCGTAGCTCGAGATCGATCTCGGCCAGGCGGAAGCCGTCGTGATGTTCGGCCAGCGCGCGCAGCCGCGAGGACCCCTGCGGTCCGAAGAGGAGGCACACGGAGGCCTGCTCTCCGCGTCCGACGCGACCGCGGAGCTGGTGCAGCTGTGAGATGCCGTAGCGCTCGGCGTTCTCGATCAGCATGACCGTGGCGTTGGGCACGTCGATTCCCACCTCGATCACCGAGGTGGCCACGAGCACGTCGGCGGCTCCGGCGGCGAAGGCCGCCATGGCCTCCTGCTTGGCGCGCGGGCGCATCTGTCCGTGCAGCAACACGACTCTGTAACCGGCAAGCTCGGTGCGGGCGAGACGCTCGTACTCCGCCGTGGCGGCACGCGCCTGGAGGGCGTCGGACTCCTCCACCAGGGGGCAGACGATGAAGGCCTGGCGGCCGCCGCTGCACTCCTCGCGGATGCGCTCGTAGGCTCGCGTGCGCTCCCGCTCGGAGCCGGCGACGTGGGTGAGCACCGGCTGACGTCCCGCGGGCAGCTCACGCAGGACGGTGGTGTCGAGGTCACCGTAGGCCGTGAGCGCGAGCGTGCGCGGGATCGGCGTAGCGGTCAGGTGCAGGACGTGGGGCTGCGTGCCGATCGGCGCCTTACGGTCCAGCGCCGCTCGCTGGCGCACACCGAAGCGGTGCTGCTCGTCCACCACCGCGACCGCCAGGCGATCGAATTCCACTGCATCCTCGATCAGCGCATGGGTGCCCACCAGCAGTGAGAGCTCGCCGGAGGCAAGCTTGGCCAGGATGTCGGCGCGCCGGGCGCCCGGCGTGGACCCGGTGAGCAGCGCGGCCGTGGCGGGGAGGCCGCCCATCAGGCGCTGAATGGTGGCGAAGTGCTGCTCGGCCAGCGTCTCGGTGGGGGCCATCAGTGCGGCCTGGCGGTCATGCTCGACCGCGCGCAGCATGGCCGCGAGCGCCACCACCGTCTTGCCGGAGCCCACCTCCCCCATGAGCAGGCGTTGCATGGGCCGCGGCTGGCGCAGATCAGCGAACACCGCGGCGATCGCCCGCGCCTGGTCGCCGGTGGGCTGGAAGGGAAGCTCGTCGCGCAGCCAGCCCTCGGTGAGGGCCGCGGGACCGTCGAGCTCGGGTGCGGTCGAGGTGCTGCGCCGGCGGGCGCGGCGCCGCAGCAGCGCCAGCTGGAGCAGCACGAGCTCGTCGAAGGCGAGGCGGCGGCGCCCGATCCCCACATCTCCCTCCTGATCGGGGAAATGCACGGCCGCGAGCGCATCGGCGCGTGCGGGCAGGCCCTCCTTGCGGCGAAGCCGCGAGGGCAACGGCTCGACGGCGTCGCGCAGGGCGTCGCGGTGGCGGCGCACGAGCGCCAGGATGTGTGTGGAGCTGATGCCCTCGCTGGCCGGATAGTGCGCGACGCCGTCGAGCCCGGCGACCGCGTCGTTGGTGGGAGCGTGGCCCTGCACGCTGAACCGGTTGCGTCCCTGATACTTGCCGTGCAGCACGAGGCGAGTTCCGGGGCGGTACTTGCCCTCGAGCCACGGCTGGTTGAAGAACGCCACCTTCATCGGCCCGCTCGCGTCGGCGACCGTCGCCTCCACCAACGGTCGCATGCCACGTCGACGCACGGGTCGGGCCCGAATCGCGCGGACCTCGACGACGACGGTCGCCGCTTCGCCGGGCACCAGCGTCGCCACCGTGCGAGCCTCGCGGCGGTCATGCGGGAGGTGCTCGAGCAGGTCGGCGACGGTCTCCAGGCCCAGCGCCTCGGCGCCGCGAGCGGCCGGAGCGCCGTCCACCTCGAGCTTTGTCGCCGTGCGTGACGGACGGGGGTAGGAGCGCAGCGGGGCATCCACCAGCCATCTGCGCGTCAGCGGCTGAGTGGTGCCCAAAGCGGTCGGCTCACGAGGCATCGGGTGCGAGGATGATGACCCCGCGCCCGGTCGTCTGCGAGCGCCGGGCCGGTCTACTCGGCTGCGAGCAGCCACCAGTAGCTCGGCTGGCCCCCTTCTGAGCACTCCACCTC
>JALYZC010000026.1 GCA_030945905.1 Actinomycetota bacterium | reverse complement strand
CAAACGCCAAGCCTCCCGGCTCGGGATCCCGTTTGACGCGCTGTCTAACGGATTCGCCAGCACCCCTGAGCCCGGGCGGTTGCAGGCGCTCTGTGACACCCTCGCCCCCGAGCATGTGCAGGCGTTCTTCGACCGCTGGATCACCCGGATCCCGGCCCCGTTCACGCCAGAGGATCGCGCGGCCGGCTACTGGTGGGAGCTCTCGATGCGCCAGGTCGAGGTGTCCCGCACGCTGGTGTTCGACGACCCGCGCCGCGCTCGCAGCTTCTTCGAGGCCCTCGTTCAGGACAACATCGGGATCGGCCGCCCCGAACAGGTCGCGCTCGTGTTCGCCCGACAGCTGCGCAGACCGACCCGCCACCCGTACCTGACCCGCATCTTCAGCCCCGGAACCGAGGTCAAGATCGACTTCCGCTACAAGCACAGTCGCGTCAAGCAATACCTCAAGGACGGCCGCGCGCTCCGGATCGAGACGGTCATCAACAAGCCGGCCGACCTCGACGTCCTCGCCCGCATCCAGCACCTCCCCGAGCTCGTCACGAAAGCCCGCCAGGTCAACCACCGGCTGCTTATGATCGAGCGTGCCGGTCAGAGCTGTGCCATCGGCTCTGCGCTCTTTGAGCGCATCCACCAGCCCCACCACGAGGGCCAAAGAACCGGAGCCCTGCGCTTCGGCGATCAACGCGCCATGGCTCTGGCCGGCGCGCTCTGCCACATCCAACACGCCGTCACCGGCGGCTTCACCAACAAAAGCCTTCGCGGGCTCGTCGCCGGACACCTCGGCCAACCCGACTACACCGCCAGCAAGATGAGCTACGACCTCCGGCGCCTGCGCCTGCACGGCCTGATCCAACGCCTCCCGCACAGCAACAAGTACCTCCTGACCCCCGACGGGATCCGCGTCGCCGTCTTCTACACCAAACTCCAAAACCGGCTGCTGCGCCCCCTCCTCGACGCCGACCAACCACCCGCCCCGATCGCTATCCGCCGCGCCATCAAAACCCTTGAGCACGCCGTCGACGACTACGCGCACGCCGCCCGCCTCGCCGCATAAAACTCGTCACAACCTCACACGTTCCCACCCCCAAGAAGTACTAGCCGCCACGACAAGGCCGTTGCCAGGCACGGCCCCACGTCCGCCTAAGTGCGGTGTGAATGGATGTTGGCGACACATAGCCAGCCAACGCGAACGGACCGCATCGGGAGCGCGCTGGAGGCCATCAGCCGTCCTAGCGGATCCGGCCTCACCAACCGGCCGGACCTGCTCGGCAAACGTCTTCCTACAGTCGTCTGACCGCTTGGGCGCGGGTCAGATGACCGCCCAGCATGCGGCCCTGGAACGGATAAGTGAAGCTCATCGCGTTCCCCAGGGTCTCGACATTGACGAGGCCGGCAGCCTCCATCAGCCTCGGCAAACTGTGCCCCGGGTCCAGCCGTGCCGGATTCCGTCGCAGGCTATGTTGACTGTTGGCCTCGCGGGCTCGATAGGGGGCGTCGAAGGCGTCTCCACAGGGTCGCATGAGGCTGGTCGGAACTGCTGAATCTCGATGCGCAGCACGTGCGCGGACGTGCCGGCAGGATGATCACTTCCGTGGCAGATCGAGCGTCCGTGCGCTGTGCTTGGGCACGACTCCGCTTGGAACTCGAGAGGAACCGTCGCGCCGAGCCGCCGCCGTCCCGGCGCCTCGCTCGCATACACGCCACTTCCGCCGGCTCACTTCGGGGGCACCACACCAGCTGTGTTGGTAGCGTGGCAGGTGAATCGAGCAGCGGTGCGTCGCTACTTTCGGCTGTCAATCCGTTTTCCCGCTGCCGACACGCTCGAGGTTGCTCTGAACTCCGGCGGCGAGTGCGGGCACGCCAGGTGAACTCAGACGGGCCGGGATCCAGCGCGGTCGGCCATAGGAGCAGTTTGCGGTGGCGCTGCCCGCTACACGGCGTCGCCACAAGCAGGATCCATGCGTCGGCTAGCCCAAGCTTCGGCGTCGCCAACCCTTAATAGGTTCGAGCGCCGCCCGGGCGATGATCTCGCCGCGCTGAACAGCCCCACCGTCAGGCACATTGGGGTCGAGGACGGATCAAACGTTGGAGCGATTCTGGTTATCGCCCGGGCCAGCTCGCTGACCGCGCGACTTCGCGAGCGGTCTCTAGAAACAGCCGAAGGAGCTCTCGATCGTCATCGCGACGCCAAAGGAGGGTGAGCGTCACGGACGGTGGGTCGGGCGCCAAGGGGATGAACACGACCCCTCGGTGGCGCACCGCCTTGCGGATCGAGGCCAGGTGTAGGCCGGGGCCCACGCCCGCTGCTACCAGGGCGAGCTGTACTTGGGGGTCCGGCGCCTCCTGAACGACGGTCGGCGTCAAACCCTCCCGTAGAAACAAATCGTTCTGCCGATGAACGAAACCCGAAGCTGCTCGCTGGGCGATTGAGACCAATCGCTCGCCGGCCAGGTCCTGGAGGGTGATCTCGGACCGATCGGCAAGCCGATGGCCCTCGGGTATGACGGCAACGAGTTTCTTGGTCAGGAGCTTCTCGACATTGATTGCGCGTCCGCCCGAGCCCGCCAACCCGAAGCCAACGTCGACCCAGTCCTTGGCCAACGCTTCGGGCTGATCTTCGGGGG
>JALYZC010000019.1 GCA_030945905.1 Actinomycetota bacterium | reverse complement strand
GATCGCGCGTGCGCACGACGTGCGCGGCTCCCGCAAGCCCACCGCTCCCCGAGGACATCGACGTCAGCACGGTCACGCGGTGTCCGAGGCGCTCGAGGTACTTGACCAGCCCAGCCGCACGCCGGGCGGCGGACAGCGTCGACGGCGGTGCGAGCTGGGCCACGAGCAACAGCTCGCGTCCCGCCGCGGAGGGCGAGGCGGCGCGGGGCACGGTCATATGGTTCCAAGCATGGGCGGGGGGGGGAACACCGACATCACCGTGGTGGTGGCGTGCTTCAACTACGGGTCCTACCTCGCGGAGGCGGTCGACAGCGCACTGGGCCAGGCGGGCGGTCCACCCCGCGTGGTCGTGGTCGACGACGGCTCCGATGACCGCGCGACCATCGAGGCCCTGCAGCGGCTGCCCGATGCGGTCGAGCTCGTCCGCCAGCCAAACCAGGGCGTGTGCGCCGCCCGCAACGCTGGACTGGCGCGGGCATCGACCCCTTACGCGCTGGTGCTCGACGCGGACGACCGGCTGCCCCCAGGCGCTCTGCGGATGCTGCGCACTCCGCTGGACGAAGACCCGCACCTCGGCTTCTCCTACGGTCTGATGCGCTTCTTCGGGGACTGGGACGGGGTCCTGCGCTTCCCGCCCTATGACCCCTACCGCCTGCTCTACCGTCACACGATCGGCCTCAGCGCCCTCGTGCGCAGCGAGGTGGTCCGCGACACGGGAGGCTTTGACCCCGCCTTCGAGCAGTTCGAGGACTGGGAGCTGTGGGTGAACGCGCTGGGCCACGGCTGGCGCGGACGGCAGGTCGACGAGGTCACCCTTGAGTACCGCCGCCACGGCGCCACGAAGCTCGCGGCGGATCGCGACGGGTACCGCCGCGCCTTAGCGCGCCTGCAACGCAAGCACGCGGACGTCTATCGTGGCCGACCGCGATGGGCACGGGAGAGCGACCTTGGCGTCATCGGAGCGAGCTGGTATCGCCTCTGGTGGGGCTACCGACCGTTGCCCGCCGCCCTCGAACGCGGCCTGCACCGCGTGCTCTGGCGAGCCTGAGGCGTGGGCTGACCATCCCGCCCGCCGCAGGCACCCCGGCGGCCGGCACCAGGTGACCCGGGCCCTCCGCGCGGTTCCGCGGCCCCTGATCGCCCTGCTGGCCGCGGTGTTCATCGTGGCCATGACATGGGCGCTGCTTACCCCTCCCTGGCAATCGCCCGACGAGACCCAGCACTTCGCCTACGCGCAGACCATTGGCGAGCGGTTCGCGCTGCCCGGCGACCGCAGCCGCCACCCGCTCTCCCACGAGCAGGCGCTGGGTGACAACGCCTCGCGCAGCGGGCGCGAGGCGAGAATTCCCGGCGTGGAGTGGAATGGCGGGGCGTTCGATCGCTGGCGCGCACAGGCTGCGGCGCTGCCCGCGGAGGCTCGACGCGACGGCGGCGGCGCGAACGCCGCGGCCGCCAACCCCCCGCTCTACTACGGCTACGAGGCCATCGCCTACCGCGCGGCGGCTGGGTCGAGCATCTTCGGTCGCCTGTACGCGATGCGCGTGTGGTCGGCGCTGCTGCTGCTGGTGACCACGACGGCGACGTGGCTGCTGGCCGGCGAGCTGGTGGGGCGATCGCGCCCGCTCCAGCTCACCGCCGCCGCCGTCGCCGGCCTGGCGCCGATGACGACCTTCATGACGGCTTCGGTCAACCCCGACGCCATGCTCTACGCCCTGTGGAGCCTGGCGCTGTGGCTGGGCGTCCGCATCCTGCGGCGCGGCCTGAGCGCGCCCGACGCGGTCGCCCTGTTCGCGGTCTGCGGACTGGCGGTGACGACGAAGGCGACGAGCTACGCGCTCCTGCCCTCAGCCCTGCTCGCACTCGCCGTCGGCGCCTGGCGGCTGCGCCGCGCGCTGCGCCCGCTTGTGGTGGCGCTGGCGCTGGCCGCTCTCGCCTTCGCGGTCCCCGCCGCGGGGTGGCTGGTCGCCGCGCGCGCCCTGGACCGTCCGGCGGTGAACCAGATCACGGCGCAGACCGAGTCCGACGTCGTCGTGCCCTACCACAGCCGTCCAGCATTCAATCCGCGGGGCTTCGTGAGCTATCTCCGTCAGTTCTACCTGCCAAACGCCGCGCGGCGCGCCCTCTTCCCATCGACGCTTCCGGTGTACAGCGTGTGGTTCAAAGGTGCGCTCGGGATCTTTGGCTGGCGACAATTCCGCCTGGCTCCGGCCGCCTTCTTCGCGCTCGCCGCACTGTGCCTCGCCGCACTGGGCGCGGCCGCTTTCGCCGGGGCTCGGGGACGGATCCCGGGGGGTTGGCCGACTGCCGCCTTCCTGGCGCTGGCGCTGCTCGCGCTCCTGCTCGTCCTGCACGTGACCGAGTACCGCATCATCTTCGTCTCAAAGCTCCGCGACGACTTCAACCAGGGCCGCTACCTGCTGCCGCTGGTGTCGCTGGGCGGGGTGGTGGTCGCGGCGGCGCTTTCCGGGCTTTCACCCCGACGGCGCGCCCACGCCGTCGCCGCGGTGCTCGGGGGACTGGTAGTGCTGCAGGCCCTCTCGCTCGGCACCATCGTGGAGTGGTTCTATGGGTAGGCATCGGCCGCCACGCACACTGCTCCTGGTCGTGGCCGCGGGCTTCATCGGACTCCTGCTCCTCGCCGCGGCCGATCGGCGCGGCTTCCGCCTGGGCCTCAACACCGAGAGCGTGGTGATGGTGGAGCCCGGGCAGGAGGCCTGTCGAACCCTGATCCGCCCGCCCCAGGCGGGCGCCAACCGGGTCACCTTCTGGGTGAGCGGAACGAGCGCCGATCGCTCCGCCCCGCCGGTCACCGTGCGGATACGCAAGGGGCGTCAGTCGCAGCTGCTCGCCATCGCGCGCCTGACCGCCGGGCCCGCCGGCCAACGGCAGGCTCGGCTGCGAGGTTCGCTCGCGGGTTCGCGCAAGGTGGCCGCGTGCTTCACCAACGCAGGCGCGGTGAGCCTGCGGCTGATGCCGCGCCCCGGCACGCCCACGCGGGTCGTTCCGGCGCGGCTCACCGAGGCTTCGGACAACGTCGACGTGGCGCTAGAGCTCGCCCGAGAACCGGAGCGCTCACTGCTCTCCGAGCTGCCCGACAGCTTCCAGCGAGCCGCGTTGTTTCGCCCCGGTTGGGTGGGCGCCTGGACCTTCTGGCTGCTCCTCGCCGCCCTGGTCATCGGCGTGCCCGCCCTGCTTGGCCGCGCACTGCGGGCGGCCCTCGCGGAGGAGGACGCGGAGGCCTCCAGGTTGGACTAACCCCGGTCGCGGCGGTCTGCGCCTTCGCCGGCGAGCACCGGCTCGTCCGCGGCCTCTTCCGGCTTCTGCACGCTGGGCTCCAGGCGGCCCAGGCGCTCCTCCAGCAGCGCCTGTCGCTGAGCCAGCACCTTGGACTGCTCGGTGAGCCGCGAGACCGCCAGGGAGAAGTGCAACAGCAGCACGAGGATGAACCCGCAGGCGATCACGAACAGGGCGTTGGGCGGGTAGGCGATCCCCACGAGCTTGGCCAGGAGCTCGAGCGCGTCGCGCCAGATGGCCAGCGCGAGGAGCACCAGGGCGCTGAACAGCCACAGCAGCGCATACCGCTCGAGCAGCCGGCGCTGGCGGACGAGCTCGAGCACCCCGATGAGCAGCAGCCCCGCGGCCACGATGGAGACGATCTGGATGCGCGGGTCCATCAGATCGAGTGCGTGGCGACCACGGGGGCCTCGTCGCCGGGCTCGGGGACGGGGCGAGCCCGGGCCAGGCCGACGAAGATCGCGAGCAGCACCTTGATCATGTAGTACAGCGACTTGCCCGAGCTGATCGACGAGCTCCCGCCCCCGCGCCGGAACATTCGCACCGGCACCTCGCGCATGGCCAGCCGGTGCACGTGGAGCATGAGCACGGCTTCCACCTCCGGGTAGTCATGTGGATAGTCGCGGGCGAACAGGGAGATGGCGCGGCGGTTGTAGAGCCGAAACCCCGAGGTGGGATCGGTCACGCGCTGGCCCACCAGCCGCGAGACGATGAAGGCGAAGATGTGGATCCCGGTGCGCCGGCTGATCGGCGCCGGATAGCGATGGTCGTCGGAGATGAAGCGAGAGCCGCAGACCATGTCGACGGCGAGCTCCTCCTCCATCGCGTCGACCAGCGTCGCGATCTCCCGCGGGTCGTGCTGGCCGTCGCCGTCGACCTGCACCATGTAGTCATAGCCGTTGTCCAGGGCGTAGAAGAACCCCGACTGCACGGCTCCGCCGATGCCCAGGTTGAAGGGATGGTGCAGGACGGTCGCACCCGCGTCGTGCGCGATGCGGCGGGTATCGTCGGTCGAGCCGTCGTCGACCACCACCACGTCAAAGCCCGGGGCGTGCTCGCGGACCGCGGCGACCACGTCACGTACCGTCGCCGCCTCGTTGTAGGCGGGGACGACTGCGAGGTGTGACGATGCGTTGGCCACGGCATCAGGACGGACGGGCGCGCGAGACCAGAGCGCGCGGAGAGCGCCCACAGCGTAGCGCCACGCCTAGCCGTCGCGCCGCCGGCGGCCCAGCCGATCGTGCAGGTAGGCGCGCAGGCTGCCGAGCATGGCGAGGTAGTCGCGCAGGTCGGAGCGCCGCGGCAGGAGCAGCGCGGGGGCGGGGATGCGAGTCAGCCGGAGCAGCAGGACGATGGTCACGAGGGTCGAGGCGGTGTAGGAGATCGACGAGACGATCGCGGCGCCCGTCGCCCCGTGAGAGGGGATCACCAGCAGGTAGGCGGCGATGGTGGGCGGCGTGGTGATCAGCATCGGGAGCAGCGTGTATCCGGGGCGCCCCCGTCCGGTCAACGAGCTCGTGGCCACCTTGCCCACGCCGCCGGCCAGCACGCCGGGCAGCAGCAGGAACGTGTACAGGACCGCGTCCTCGAAGGCCGAGCCGTAGAGGAAGGGGACGATGCCCACCGCCAGCAGCACGGCCAGACCGAGGCCGGTGGGCAGCGTCAGCAGGATGCCGTGGCGCATGGATCGCGCCACCGTCTCGTCCGAGGCGTTGAGGCCCGACTCGCTGGGCCCGGTGGCCGCGTCCAGCGCGGCCACCCGCGGCAGGATCACGGTCTGCAGCGCGCTCGGGAGGATCCACGCGATCGCGCCGAGCGAGCCCGCCACGAAGTAGACGCCCACCGTCGAGCTCGCCACGTATGCGTTGAGGATCACGACGTCGATGCGAAAGTTGAGCGTCCAGAAGATCTCGCCGAGCCAGGTCTTACTGCCGAAGGCCACGGCGCGGCGAAGCTCGGAGAGGCGCGCGGCAGCCCGGGCCGCCGCGCGGGCGCCCGGCAGGGCGAGAACGCGCTTCGCGGCGAACGCCGCGGCCACGAGCTGGGAGGCGGCCAGTCCCCCCACGGCGCCCGCGGCGCCGAAGGGCACCATGAGCGCGACCCCCCCGATGAGGCCGGCCAGCGCCTGGACGATCTGCGTGCTGCCAAACGCCTCGTAGCGCTCGTGCGCCAGCAGGATCGCCGCCGCCAGGGTCCACCCCACCCACAGGGCGACCGCGGCCAGCGTCAACGCGAGGATGTCGGCCCCGATGCCCTGGAGCGGCCCGTGGCGCCAGAGGGCGTAGATCGGCACCATGATCGCCGCCGCCACCAGTCCGAGCACCAGCGAGGCCGCCTGCGACTCCTTGAGCGCTCGGCCAGCCGGCCACTCCCCACGGCTCACCAGATAGAGCACCCCCGCACGCAGGCCGATGGTGGTGGCCGGACCGAGCACTGAGAAGAGCGTGATCGCCACGCCGTAGCGGCCGGTACCCGAGGGCTCGAGGATGCGCGCGACCGCCACGCTGAGAATGGCGTTGACCAACAGCAGCGCGACCTGGGCACCCACCACCACGAGCGCGCCGCCCGCGAGGCGTCGCCGCACCGGCGGTGCCGGCGAGGGGGGCGCTGAATCGGGCACGCCGGTGATTCTGGCGCTATAGCGTCCGCGCGATGCGGATCGGTGTGGCCTACCCCGGCGGGGCGGACGATCCCAAGGGATGGTCCGGAATTCCCGCGGGGCTCCTGCGCGGCCTCGGCGAAGCCGGCGTCGTGCCGGTCTCTCTCGACCCCTCGCCGGGCGCCGCCGCTGAGGTGGCACTCAAGCTGGCACTCGCTCCCCTGTATCCGACCGACCAGGTCCGTCATCCCGGCCGAGGCTTGCTGCTGGCCGCCATGGGGCCCGAGCTCGTCAGGCTTCGCTCCCGCACCCTGGATCGCCGGCTGCGCGGTATGGCGCTCGACGCGCTGGTGATCCCGGGCGGGCTGGTGCTGCCCCGCAGCGAGGTGCCGCTGGTCACCTACGAGGACATGACGGGCCCCCTCTCCAAGCGTTGCGGCTATCCGCTGTGGCAGGCGTTGCCCCGCCGGGCGCTGCACGGGCGCGTGCGCCAGCAGCGCGAGCTCCACCGACGTGCGGTGGCCTGCTGTACGGCCACCGGCTTCGCGGCGGACGCCGTAGAGCGCGATTACGGCGCCGATCCCGCCAAGATCAGCGTGGTCGGCGTCGGACGCAACCACGAGCCCGTGCACGCGGAGCGCGACTGGTCGCAGCCACGCTTCCTATTCGTGGGGAACGAGTGGGAGCGCAAGCGGGGCCCAGCCGTGGTCGAGGCCTTCCGGCGCGTTCGCGAGGTGCATCCGAACGCCACGCTCGACGTGGTGAGCGAGCACCCACCGCTTCGCGTGGAGGGCGTCGTGGGCCACGGACCGGGACGGGCGCGCGATGAGCTGTTCGCGCGGTGCACCTGCTTCGTGATGCCCTCGACGGTCGAGCCGGCGGGGATGGTGTACGTGGAGGCCGCCGCGGCCGGCGCGGCGAGCATCGGCACGAGCGTCGGGGGCGCGCCCGAGCTGATCGGCCCCGGGGGCACGGTGGTCGATCCTCACGATCAGGAGGCACTCGTGCAGGCGATGCTCGACCTCAGCGACCCCGAAGTGGCTCGGCGACTCGGCGCGCTGGCCGGCCGGCACGCACAGCAGTTCACCTGGCGCGCGACGGCGGAGCGCCTGCTCGCTGCCCTTCCGGACCCCGACCTCACAGAATCAGCTTGCGCTCCATGAAGCGGATGGCCAGGCGCCACGAGATCAGCGCGAAGACGAACAGAAAGCCGAGGTGGCCCGCGTCCGCCCACCCCTGAAAGCCGAAGACCGCGTGTCGGACGAGCTGGACGCAATGAAACAGCGGATTGACGTTCCCGAGCACCTGCGCCCAGTTCGGCAGCTGGCTGAGCGGGAAGAAGGTCCCGGCGACGAGGAACATCGGCGTGAGCAGGCCGCTCTGCCAGTAGGAGAAGCTCTCGATCGACTTCGCCTTGGCCGCGATGAAGATCCCGAAGCAGGCCCAGCCGAACCCCGCCAAAGCGGCGATGGCCGGGACGAGCAGCATGCCCCAACTCGGGTCCAGGCCGAACGCGACCGCCACGAGCATCGGCACGCAACCGTAGGTCCCCGTGCGCGCCGAGATCCACAGCGCCTCTCCGGTGACGAGCTCCTCGGTGTCGACCGGCGCCGCGAGGATCGCGTCGTAGGTGTGCTGGAACTGGTACTTGACGAAGGTCGAGTACATCGCTGGGAACGCGCCTGAGAACAGGACCGTGGTGGCCACGATCCCGGTCCCCACGAAGTCGACGTAGTCATAGCCCGCGACCTTGCTGACCAGCGACCCGAAGCCGAAGCCGAAGGCCAGCAGATAGATCGTCGGATCCACGGTCGAGGAGAACGTGGAGGAGCGCCAGAACGACGAGTAGTTGACGACCTCGCGGACCATCACCCCTTGGAGGGCGGCGCGTTCGAGGCGGCCGAGGCGACGGGTGGTGCCGGCGGCCATCAGGCGATCTCCTCGCCGGTCAGCAGCACGAA
The DNA here is from genome assembly GCA_030945905.1 of Actinomycetota bacterium. GTDB lineage: Bacteria > Actinomycetota > Thermoleophilia > Solirubrobacterales > Solirubrobacteraceae > JALYZC01. The sequence goes on along the minus strand of JALYZC010000019.1, from coordinate 12,926 downwards.
GACGTCCTCGAGGTTGGCCAACCGCCTCTCGCCGTCGAAGTCGACGGCGCCGTTGCCGTGCAGGATCGCCACCGACGTCCCGGTGCGCCGTGTACGCCATCCGCGGGTCTGGGCGTTCGCTTCCACCTCGACCAGCCGGGTCGGCGACCCGTAGACCTCGATCGCCTCACGTCCGGCGTGCTCGCGGATCAGATCCTGGGGCGCACCCACGGCGACCGCCTTGCCATGGGACATGATCGTCACGGTGTCGCAGAGACGCTCGGCCTCCTCGATGTAGTGGGTGCTCATGAGGATCGAGACGCCCTCGGAGCGCAGCCGGTCGATCAGCGCCCAGAGCTCCTGTCGGACCTGCGGATCGAGACCGACCGTCGGCTCGTCGAGCAGCAGGAGCTGGGGTTCGTGCAGCAGGGCACGCGCGATCAGCAAGCGGCGCCGCATGCCGCCGCTGAGCTCGTCGACCTTGGAGCCGCGGCGATCGCCGAGGTTGGCGAGGCCCATCGCGCGCTCGATCGCCGCCTTGCGCTCGCCGGCCGCCACGCGGTACAGGTGCGTGAACACGAGCAGGTTCTGCTCGACGGTGAGCGACACGTCGAGGTTGTCGAGCTGGGGCACGACCCCCATCTCCGCCCGCGCCTGCTTGGAGTCCCCGGGCAACCGGTAGCCGAGCACCTCGAGCTCGCCCTCGTCGGCGATGACCTGGGCGGTGAGCGCCTTCATCGTCGTCGACTTGCCCGCGCCGTTGGGGCCGAGCAGGCCGACGCAGCTGCCCGCGGGGACGTCGAGGTCCAGGCCGTCGACCGCGGTGATCTTGCCGAAGCGCTTGACGAACCCCCGCAGGCTGATCGCTGACTCCATCGGTCTCACCTTCGGACCCGAAACTTCAGGCGCGTCACGCCCGTGTGACTCGATCGTCCTGGTCCTCTCATGGCTAGGCCTCCTGGAGCACGGACAGGACGTTGCCCGCGGGATCGCTGAACCACGCGATCGAGGGGCCCGTGCGGGAGATGCCCTTCTCGTCCTGGTCGAAGCCGTCGTAGCGCTCGAAACGCACCCCCCGCTCGGTCAGCCCGTCGACGGCCTCGTCGATGTCGTCGACCGAGAAATTCAGAACGGTGAAGGTCGCGGGCGTGTGGTCCGGCTTGGGGTAGATCAGCGCGTCCCAATCACCCGCGAGGTGCAGTGCCAGCAGGCCATGCTGCTCGTCCACGTCGGATACCCGCAAGCCGAGGGTCTCGGCATAGAACCGCCGGGCCTTCGCCACGTCGTTCACGGCGAAGCTGCTGAATGCCTTGGTATCGGCGAACATCGATCGTTCCTCTCAATCGGGGCTTTGTCCTACACCTACACGACCCCTCGCCGAGCGCAGACTCATCGCTCGATCGGCCCGAATCAATCCAGACGGGCAGGCAGATCGAAGCGCTGGAAGTAGTCCCGCAGCCTGTACGGATCCATGGGCTGCTCGGGAAACCGCGTATAGGAGTCCGGGTCGTCGCTCTGGGTGGAGCGCGTGATGAAGGAGACGATCTCCTTGATCCGCGCGCCGTCGAGGGTGAGCACGTCGAGGGCGAAGGGCATGTAGGCCTGCTCGGGCTCATACCAGCAGTAGGAGCCGACCGCCGGCTGCCCGTTGGCCTGGGCGCGTGCGTGGCGCCAGCGCCAGTCCCCCGACAGAGGCCCGAAGCGCAGGAACTGCGGGAGCACCTCGGGGCCCGTGAACCAGGCGGCGAGGGGCGGCATCGACCACGCGGCGTCCTGCGCCAGCAGGTTCACGATGGCGTCGACGTCACCTCGCTGCATCGCGTCCATGTAGACCTCCACGACCTCGCGCACCCCGTCGTCGCCGAGCGCCCGCAGGGTGGCCTGCTGGCTGCGCTCGGGCAGGCGCTCGTCGAGAGTCTTGCGCGCGCGCTGCAGCGCGCTGTTGACCGACGCGACCGTCGTCTCGAGCGACCGGGCGACCTCCTTGGCCGAAAAGCCGAGCACCTCGCGCAGGATCAGCACGGCCCGCTGGGTGGCCGGGAGGTGCTGGAGCGCGGCCACGAATGCGAGCTCGACGCCCTCGCGCTGCTCGTAGCGAGCTTCCGGCGCCGCGTAGCCGTCCTCGAGGCCGAGCCCCTCGTCGGGATAGGGATCCACCCACACCGACTCCACGATCGGCATGCCCAACCCCTCATGGGGGTCGGTGGCCGGGCCGTAGTCGATCGGCAGCACCCGCTTGGGGCGCCGCTCGATCGCGTTGAGGGAGACGTTGGTGGCGATCGTGTAGAGCCAGGAGCGCAGGGAGCTGCGGCCCTCGAACCGCGCCAGACCGCGCCAGGCGCGCAGCGACGCGTCCTGGAGCGCGTCCTCGGCGTCGTGGACCGAGCCGAGCATCCGGTAGCAGTGAGCGTGCAGCTCGCCGCGGTAGGGCTCGAACAGGCGGCCGAAGGCCGCCTCGTCGCCGGCCCGCGCCGCCTCGAGCAGGCGCGGCTCGGACTCGATCGCGTTCGCCCGAGTGCCAGCCATCACGTCACCTTAGACCGACCGGGCGCGCCAGACTCATCGCGACCGATGAATTTGCGCGGGTCGGGAGGTCTGTAGGGCACGACATGAGGCCAGACCCAACAAAGCCCGTCGTCCACCTGGAGCTGCACACCGGCGACCTGGAGCGCGCGCGCGCGTTCTACACGGCGCTGTGCGGCTGGCGGCCGGAGCGCATCGAGCACCGCTGCGGCGCCTACGAGGCGCTCGAGCTCGGCGGCCGCGGCGGCGTCGGTGGCGGGATCGTCGAGTGCGCCACCGAACGGCCGCTATGGCTGCCCTACGTCGAGGTGGGCGAGGTCGCCCGGGCCACCGAGCGCGCGCGCCGGCTCGGTGCCCGCGTGCTGCTCGAGCCCCGCGAGGGGCCGGCCGGATGGCGCAGCGTGGTGTCAACGCCCGCCGGCGGCGAAATCGCCTTCTGGCAGCCGAAGCGATGAGTTTGGGCGCTTACCCCGGTCGCTACTGTCAAACGCACCCCGATGCCAAGGAGATGATCACGTGAACCCCGAAACCGACCGCTCGCGCTGGATGGCGCTGTACGTGCTCTGCCTCGGCATGCTGATGATCGTGCTCGACGCCACGATCGTCAACGTGGCGCTGCCCACGATCCAGAAGGACCTCGGCTTCGCCCAGGCCAGCCTGGCCTGGGTGGTCAACGCGTACCTGATCGCGTTCGGCGGCCTGCTGCTCCTCGCCGGCCGCCTCGGCGACCTCATCTCCCGGCGGGGGATGTTCCTCGCCGGCCTGGGCGTCTTCGTCGCGGCCTCGGTGCTGTGCGGTCTGGCCCAGAGCCAAGAGATGCTCGTCGGCGCACGCTTCGTCCAGGGCATCGGCGGCGCGATGGCCTCCTCCGTGATCCTGGGCATGATCGTGACCATGTTCCCCGAGCCTGGCGAGCAGGCGAAGGCGATCGGCGTCTTCGGCTTCGTGGCCTCGGGCGGGGCATCGCTCGGGCTGCTGGCCGGCGGGGTGATCACCGAGTCGATCAGCTGGCACTGGATCTTCTTCGTCAACATCCCGATCGGGATCGGGACCGCGATCCTGGCCCGGCGCCTGCTCGCGAAGGACCGGGGGATCGGGTTTGGGCAGGGCGCCGACGTGCTGGGCGCCGCCCTGATCACCTCCGCCCTGATGCTGCTGGTCTACACGATCGTCAAGCCGGCGGCCGAGTTGGGCTGGGGATCGGGGCGCACACTCGCCTTCGGAGCGGGCGCGCTGGCGCTGCTCGCCGCCTTCATCGCCCGTGAGGCGACCGCCCGCAACCCGCTGATCCCCCTGCGGATCTTCCGTTCGCGCAACGTCTCCGGAGCCAACGCGATCCAGGCGCTGGTCGTCGCCGGAATGTTCGGGATGTTCTTCATGGGCTCGCTCTACATGCAGCGCGTGCTCGGCTATGACCCCCTCCAGATCGGGCTCGCGTTCCTTCCGACCACGGTCATCATGGGGACGCTGTCGATCCGCTACACCGAGCGGCTGATCATGCGCTTCGGGGCGAAGACCACCCTGCTGCCGGGCCTTGTGCTGGTCATGGCCGGCCTGCTGCTGTTCACGCAGGCCCCCGTGCACGGCGACTACGTCCAGCACATCCTGCCCGTAGTGGTGCTGCTCGGTGCCGGCGTCGGCAGCTCGTTCCCGGCCCTCATGACGCTGTCGATGTCGGGCGCCGGCCCGAAGGACGCGGGCCTCGCCTCGGGGCTGGTCAACACGACGCTCCAGGTGGGCGGCGCCCTCGGGCTTGCCGTGCTGGCCACCCTCGCCACGACCAAGACCAACAACCTGCGCGGCTCCGGTGACTCAGCCGCCGCGGCGCTGGTCGGGGGCTACCACCTCGCCTTCGTGATCGGGGCGGTGCTCGTGCTCGTGGCGGTCGCCATCGCGGTCACGGTCCTGGAGCCCGTGCGCCAGCCGGCATCGGCACAGGCTCCGGACGGTAGCGACGCGGTCGGCGCCGAGCCTGGGTACGAGACCGCGTAAACGCGTCACCGCGGGCATGTCCGGCGCGCGCGACCCCGAAAGTGAGCTCGTGGGTCCAAGTCGCCTCCCTGGCCTGTGCGACGTACGAGTACGTTTGCAGCCACCCGAGTGCCGGTGCGCCGGCGCAGAAGAGGAGAGAGCATGGGACAACCGGTAACGCATTTCGAGATCATCGGCAAGGACGCGGAGAAGCTGCGCAGCTACTACGGCGACCTGTTCGGGTGGGAGTTCGACGCCGACAACCCGATGAACTACGGGATGGTGCCGCGTGAGGGCAACACCAACGCCGACGGGGTCGGCATCGGCGGCGGGGTCGGCGGAGGGCCGGAAGGCTACGAGGGCCACGTCACCTTCTATGTGGAGGTCCCAGACGTGGAGGCCGCGCTCGCGCAGGCGGAGAGCCTCGGTGGCTCGCGGGTGATGGGCCCGGAGCAGGTGACCGACGAGGTCGAGATCGGCCTGTTCACCGACCCCGAGGGCCATCAGATCGGCGTGGTCAAAGCGGCGTCATAGCGGTCCGCGTGCTGCAGGGTCCACGCCGCTCGCGGGGACCCTGCTCACGCGGCCCGAGGGTGACAGGTGCGGTGGTCGCTAAGCCGCCGGCTGATAGGCGTCGGGCAGCGGCGTGCCGGTCTCCTGGGACTCGATCTCCACGATGTCGACTCGCATCGGCGCCAGCATGCCCAGGAGCTCGTCCTGCTCAGCCTGGGGGACGTCGAAGTGGTTCAGGCTGGCGACGAGAACCTCGACCTGGGCATCGAACTCCGCGGTGGTGACGCCCATGTGGTCGTGGGCCTGCTTCATGTCCCGACCGGTGTAGGTGCATGGACCGCCGGCCGCCTCGCAGATCTGATCGACGAGCATCGCCTCGAGTCTGGCCGCATCGGTCTTGACGTACTTGGCCTTGATGCGATCGTCGGCGACCGATCGTGCACAGAAGTCCGCCACGACGGCGGCGATCGATTCCTTGCCGCCGAGACGCTGGTACAGAGACGAGTCCATGGAGTCCTCCTCGTTTGAGATCGACACGGCGGCACCCTGCCGCCACCGCGTGAACGCGCGCGGCGACCGAAACGTGAGATCGGCGCTCGTCTCGTCAGCGGGGAGGTCGGGACGATGTGCGAACCGTCCACCCGACCTTGAGGCCTTGACCCAGCAGCTTACGGACCCATCTGGCCGACATGCCCGGGCTCGAGCCGCGGCGTGCAAAGGCAGGCTCGGGTCCGGCTAGTTCGACGATCTGAATCTCGCAGCTTCCGATCCAAGTGACTGCTAGTATGACTAGTTACTTGACTACCGAGTCCCACGGAGGAGCGATGCCTCAACACGCTCGGTGCCCGCCACAGCCGCATCCACGCCGGACGGCCACAAACCAACGGCAACGTCGAAGCGCTCCACAAGACAGTCCTCGACGAATGCTGGCGCCCCGCCTTCGCGCGCTACTTCTACCCCCGCTTCACCGGGCTACGACGTGAACTCGACACCTACCTGCGCTTCTACAACCACGACCGCGTCCACCACGGCCGCCTCACCCAAGGCCAGATCCCGGCAGACATCGTCTACCGTGCCCAAAAGATGGAGCGCCGATGAGCCGCACCCGTCGGCATCTTGGAGTCCGTCCAACCTAAGCCTTGGCACAAAGAACTATGTCTGTAGATTGATGCGGCGTGTCTAAACAAATGTTCGATTGCTGCTGCCCGACAGGGCCAAATAGGTTGGTAGCATGGCCGGCCCGACGATGACAAGCAGTGCGTCATTACCAGCGGCACCAGCCGGCTGACCCGGTGCGCTACTCCGTCCATGTGTCCACGAGGCGTCTGTAACCCTCGGTGGAAGAAGATCGGTGTTCGCTTGGACCGATTGCATTTGACTTGCGAGCTGGTGCGTATCCGGTTGACTCCAAGTGGGCTCACGCGGCTCGTTGGGTGATTTGGTCGTAGGTGGTGGGGGCGTGCAGCGCGCCGAGGCCGAGGAGGGTCTGGAAGGCGGCCATCGGGGTGCCGCGGCGGTTGTGGCGGAACACGTACTCGTCGAGGTAGATGGGCAGGTGTGGCCGCCGACGCCGCGGTGAGTGCCGTGCATCCAGGCCTTGAGGTTGGAGATCGCGCGGTGCGCGCGCGGGAGGAGCTGCTCGCCCGGCGCGGCTGTGCTTTGGGGACGGCGCCGGTGGTCATAGCCGTGCTTGGCCAAGACGCGGTAGGGCTGCAGGCCGTCGGTGTGCACGATCGCGCCGGGCTCGGTGGTTGCCTTGGTGAAGTCGCGCAGCGAGGGTGCGGAGGCGTCGGGGAGCACCTGGAGGCGCAGGCGCCCGGAGCCGTGGCCGCGGATCTCGATCGCGACTCCGACCAGCACCTTCTTTCCGCGCTGGCGCCCGCCTCTGAGGCCTTCTTCGTGGCCGCCGAGGAAGAACTCGTCGATCTCGACCACGCGCTTGAGCAGCTCACGCTCAGGGGCGACCATCGCGCGGCGCAGCTTCTGGAGGATCAGCCACGCGGTCTCATACCGCGACAGGCCGAGCTGGCGCTGGAGCTGCTTGGCTGAGATCCCCGGATGGTGCGTAGCGACCAAGTAGGCGGCCCAAAACCACGTCCGCAGTGGCGTCCGGGTGCCGTGCATCACCGTGCTCGCCGTCACCGAGGCCTGATACCCGCACGCCGTGCAGACCCACAGGTGCCGGCGCGTCTCGCCGCCCGCGCACCCACCGCCACAGCCCGGACAGACGAAGCCCTCCGGCCAACGCGAGCAGAACAAAAACTCGCGGCATGCCTCCTCGGTCGCGAAGCGCTCCTGGAACTCCAAGATCGTCCGAGGGTACGCCGGCCGGGCCACCCCACGAAGCTACGAAACCAACCGGATGGAGCAAACCGGATACGCACCAGCTGGCTTCTGAAATATTCGGGCGGCGATGCCTCAACCGAAGATGAGGGAAAGGCGGATGAGCGGTCGCCCGCTGCGACGTATAATGTGGCCTGAGGGTCTCTTGCGGTGACGCGCGGATCAGCCAGGTCTACCGCGCCGCGTAGGCACTCTCGCTGTTCCATGGGAGCAGGCCTCTCGCGCCTCTCCCATGCTGATGCCTGCCTGCGACCGTACGAATGGCCCACCGGATCCACCCGCTGACGCAAGGCGAAGCGGATGGCGGGGTGCTGGGTCAGCGAACGGCCCCAGCAGCCCACCCTGCCGGCTGCTGCAGATCCCTCAGGCGTGCGCTGCGACCTCGCGCACCTCGACTTCCTCGACCGTCACCGCCTCAGCAACCATTGACCTGACCTGCTCGCTCATCCCGAACGTCGTCGCGAACTGCGCCACACGCGTTCCAATGCGAGCAAGCTCGACGACCTGACGACGGATCTCTGGCGGGTACCTGCGGGGCATCTTCATCCTCCGGACTACCGAGGACTCTAGAAACCCAACTCCATCAACGCAGGGGCAGATCAAGGTGTCCATCAAGGGGGGGGAGTCCACACTTCATCAATGCGTGGAGCGCACCTCTGGCCTGCGCTGCGAGTCCGGACTACCGGCTATCGTCATCGGCCCACACGAGGCGAGCGGAGCATCAAGCGCGAGTGCCGACTGAAAGAAGACGGTGGGCAAGCGGTTGCTGATTTTGACGGCTGTCATTGCGTGCTTTGCGTGTGCGAGCGTCACTTATGCGGCCACGCTCAACGGCAGCAATGGTCCGGACACGATCATCGGCACCACACACGCGGACACGATCGATGGCAAGGGTGCAAACGACATCATCTTCGGGTTGAGCGGGGACCACAAGATCAAAGGCGGCCCGGGCGATGACTCGATCCAAGGGCGACGGCGCATGTCCGCCGCATACGAAGAACATCAATCTGTGTGATCAGACCAAGGGGAGCGGAAACGACACCATCGAGGGCAACGCCGCCGACGACGTGATCGTCGGCGGCCGCGGCAACACAGGATCAGCGGCGGCACCGGGGATGACAACCTCGACGGCGGACGAGGCAACGACATCGTTGACGGAGGGCCGGGCAACGACATCGTTGAGGGAGGGCCGGGCAACGACACTCTCTATGGCGGCAAGGGCAACGACATGATCACCGGCGGCTATGGCCGAGACCGGATCTTCGGCGGGCCCGGCAAGGACACCATCTACGCTCGCGACGGCCAGCGCGACAGCATCGACTGCGGGTCAGGAAACGACACCGTGGCCGCAGACAAGATCGACAGGGTGGCCAAGAACTGTGAGCACGTGCATAAGTAGCCCAGGGCGTCCCTCTCGCAAGCACAACCCCCTCGCGGTTCGATCTCTGCGTGTCCAGGGACCGCTCCAGCCCGGCTCAGTCCAGTCGGAGCAGCCGAGAGTGGCATGTGATGTATGACAACGGCAAAGCCAGGTAGTCAGCGAAGCGACGCTGGCGAACACTGTCGGCTTTAGCGCGTTTGGCGCGTATAGCTGTCCATGGGGCAGGGCTGGCCCACAACCTCGAAGGCGTTGGAGGATGGTGGACGTGAGTAGATTTCTTCGCTGGACAGCGAACACGAACCGATCGTGTAGCGCCATGAGGGTGGCGGCCATCTTGGCCGCGCTGGTCCTTGTGCCTATCGCCTTCCCCCTGTCGGTGCGCGCGGCGGCTCGCGCCGATCAGGACGTTGACGGCGATTTCATCTGTCCGCCCGGCACCTCGAACCCGGACTACTGCAGCGATGATGATCGGGGACCCTTGATCTACGTTCGGCCCTCGTCGGTCCATATGACCAAGCGGGGAAGCATCATCCTGAGGTTCACCTGCATCGGTAGGGGGACCGGTAACTGCTTTGGCACCGGGGAATCACACTGAACGTGCGGACGGGTCGCAAGCACGAGCTTCATACGCGTACGTTCTCGCAGCGTAGGTGCGCGATTCGCCAGAAGACTGCCACCGAGATCAGATTTCACCTTTCCGGCGGTGGTCGAAGGCGCGTACGAAAAGCGGGGTCCTTGACGGTCAAACTCAAGCTTGACGCGCGCCAAGCGGATAGCCGAGCAGCCCGCACGTCTCGGAGCATCACCATCAACGACTAGTGGTGGAGGCAGGCTGGCGGCAGTGTGTCAGGCGGTGCGACGGGCGAGGAGGGCGTCGAGGTCGTATAGCCGCTGCGGATCGCCGCCTGTGGACGCCATGCCTTTCTTGTGCTGGTCGTGTCTGTCGACATGAGACTTCCTTTTGCTCATGCGTACACAGGAGAGGTTGGACACTTCCCTCATAAGGTAATGGGGTTAGGGTCCGCCGGGGCGCGGCCATGCGAGCGGGATGGGTTCGGTGGGGCTGTAGGAGCCGAATGGCGGCCATGGGCTGGTGACCGGTGGGTGTAGTGAGCAGGTTGGTGAGTGGGGGTCGGGTAGGCAGGGGTTGAAGGGGTTGACCCAGTATGGGCCGCGGGCGGTTTCGGTGATGTTGTTGTAGCCGTCGTGGTCTTGGTCGTCTTGGCCGTCGGGGATGGTGTCGCCGTCGCTGTCGCGGTCGAGCCAGTCGGTGCCGGCGAAGGTGACGCCGTAGGCGGCCTCGCTGGGGTAGATGGCGCTCCACCATGCCTGGCCGCTGAGCGGTCCGTGCGCTTCGACCCAGTTGCCCAGGCCGTCGCCGTCGACGTCGCGTTCGTCGTCGGAGAGCGACCCGTTGCCGTTGAGGTCGAGGTAGGCCTCGCCGGGTGGCACGGGCTGGGGGCCGCCGGTGTTCTGGGTGCCGTCGCTGTAGCTGCTCAGCGGGAACTTCCCATCGCCATAGCGCGCCCACGCGGAATACTCATCCATCATGGTCAGGCCGTCGCCGTCGTAGTCGACGTTCGCGTCGGCATACAGCGCGTTGGGGTAGGGCCGCTTGGCGGGGTAGGGGTTGGCTTTGCTGTTGAGGTCAAGCGCGGCGTAGTACTCATAGCCATCGGGAACACCGTCGCCGTCGGTGTCGGCCTTGCACGGGTCGGTCCCGATCTTCTTCTCAAGCGTGTCTGAGAGGCCGTCTTTGTCCGAATCGCTGGACTTGCCGGTGGGCACGCCGTTGATGCAGTCGCCGGTCTGCACCGGAAGAGGCTTGCCGACCGCCACCGGCCCGATGACCGGCGAGAGCCGCCGCGGCGTCGCCGTGCGGGCGAAGCGGCGGGAGAGCACGCGAAGGCTAAACCGGGTGGGGACCGAGGTACCGCCGCGGCGGGTGAGAAACGCCAACAGCTTGGCCGGAACGACAAACGTGAGCTTGCTCGCCGTCGCGTTGTCCACGCGGACGAAGACCGCGCGCGCCCGGGCGCGCTGAAAGACCACCCAGTTGCGATTCTTGCCCGCCAGAAAGTTCTTGCCGCGGACCGTCAACGTCTCCCCCACCCCGAGATGCAACGGCGAGACCGCCACGACCCTGGGAATGCTCGCAGCCCCAGCCGCGCCCGGGAAAAGCAGGGCGCACCCGGCAACGCAGAACACGAGGATTCGGATTCGCAATATGGACATGACGGTGTCCTTGGTGTTTCGGCCGAACACTCGAGCACCTTGAACTCGAGCGACGAGACTCGACCATCAACTAAGACCGTTGAGAAAAACGGCGTCCACGACAAGGTGGCAGGCCGAGTACTCGGCCCGCCACCTAGCTCTATGTCGTACTACTGATCGGCTCACAAGAGCCTATGTCCTTGCCGTATCGACACCTTCGTCCTACAACTTGAGCGCTAAAAGGATGGTGCGCTCAACCATGCGGTTGGCTCGCTCCCCGGACAACCAGGCATCTCCAAAGGCCCACGAATCCAGGCGAGAAACCAGTGCCCCCTCGGCTGCGAGATTCGGCGGCAGCCCGTCTGGCGGCAAACCCCCAGCCCACGATGAGGCTGCTCACAGGAGTCATGCTTGAAGCGGACGTGCAGCGCTCGCTCGAGACGATGGGCAGCCAGTCGAGACCCTCGACGTGAGGCCTGACGAGGAGCCGAACGTCAAGGGGCACGGCTCGGGTTGATGGATCGCCTCTCGGCCCACGTGAGCAAGCCTGTTTTGCGGGGACTCTGAAAACAGAAACCGATCCTAGGATGAGGGTCCTGAGTGCCAATGACCGCGAGTGCCCAGAGGAGTTGTTGGACCGCGGTGCCCGGATCGTATTTGAGTCCGGTCGCCCGATCGCAGCGGTCGGCCCGCGACCTCGGCGTCCACCATGAGACGCTGCACAAGCATCTACCAGGTCCGCACGGCCGGCGGTGGCAAGACCGCTCAGGTCTTCGAGGCCGTCCGTGACGTGATTACGGGGGTCAGCGTTGACCCGTCCAACCCGACGGTGGGGCAGGTCGTCAGCATCAAGGGCACGGTCGCGTCGGATAAGGCCGGGCACTTCATCGAGCTGCAGAAGCTCGGCCGCGACGGGGACTACCGTACGATCGAGGCGGTCCGTGTCGGTGGAGCCTCGCAGTTTGAGTTCCTGGTTCGCTTCAGCCAGCCGGGCACCAAGAAGCTGCGGGTGCACATCAACGGCGGACCGCGCAACTGGGGCGCCAACAGCGACCCGGTCTCGCTGTCGGTCTCACCGGCGCCGGCACCCACGACGGGGGGACCGACCGTCACCCCCTGAGCACCAGCAAGCCAGGATCGGGGGCGTCTCGTGAAGTTCGGGAGGCGCCCCCTACTTGACTATCGGGGCCCAATCGAAGCAGGCACCCTAGAGTCCCGCCATTGATGTGCCGCCTGCGCCCCAGACACGTGCTGCTCACCGTGACCGTCCTGTTCGCGAGCGCGATCCCCGCTGCCGGCTCGGCGGCATCGGTGACCTGTTTTGGCAAGCGCGCCACCATCGTCGGCACCCAGGGCGCCGACCGGCTCATCGGCGGCGATGGCAGCGACATCATCTCCGGACTGGGCGGAAACGACCACATCTTCGGCGGCGATGGCCCCGACCTGATCTGCGGCGATGACGGGCGCGACGTCATCTACGCCGGCCGTGGCGATGACGTCATTCTCGGGGGATTTGACGGGCTGCCCGACCGCATCTATGGAGGGCCGGGCAGCGACTATCTCTCCGGGGATGGCCGGCTTTTCGGAGGCAGCGGCGACGACGCCCTGTTCACCAACTACGGCGACACCGTCCACGACCGCCTCGACGGTGGCCCCGGCAACGACCGGTTGACCAGCCACAGCGCCAACCCCGTGACGCTCATCGGCGCAGCCGGGGACGACATCCTTCGCGGCCGCGCCGGCCACGATCATCTTGAAGGCGGACCCGGCGACGACCGCCTGTACGCGAAAGGATCGGGGAACGTGCTTCGGGGCGGTCCGGGAGCCGACGTCATCCACGCCTCCTCGAGCAGCGACCGCATCGACTGCGGCTCCGGGCAAGACGTCGTCTACGCCCCCCGCGGCGCCACCACCAGACACTGCGAAGTCGTGCACCTTCGCTGAGGGCGGCCGCGGGACCCTTGGAGTGGGCAGACATCCCAGGGCGAGGCGTGCTTATCCG
>JALYZC010000013.1 GCA_030945905.1 Actinomycetota bacterium | reverse complement strand
CGCGCTCGTCGCCGCCGAGCCCAAGCACCTGGTTGATCGAGAGCCCCCGCAGTTCGGCGACCTGCTCGGGCGTCCGGAGCTCCTGAAGCCCGGTGATCGTGGCCTTGACCAGGTTGATCGGATTCTGCGATCCCAGGCTCTTGGAGAGGATGTCGTGAATGCCGGCGAGCTCGAGCACCGCACGGACGCCCCCGCCGGCGATGACGCCGGTACCGGGCGAGGCGGGCTTGAGCAGCACGCGGCCGGAGCCGAACACGCCCTCCACGCGGTGGGTGATGGTGGAGCCGTGCTTGGGCACGGTGAACAGGTTCTTCTTCGCCCGCTCCACGCCCTTCTGGATGGCGACGGGGACCTCGTTGGCCTTGCCGTAGCCCACACCGACCACGCTGTGTTCGTCGCCCACCACGACGAGCGCGGTGAACGAGAAGCGACGGCCGCCCTTGACCACCTTGGCGACGCGGTTGATCTCGACCACACGCTCTTGGAGGTCAAGTCCACCTGGGCTCATTGAACGGCTGCGGGCCATGGAACGGAGGGTAGCGGGTAGCCCTGGCTAGACGGTCAAGCCGGCGTCGCGGGCGGCGTCGGCCAGGGCCTTGACACGGCCGTGGTAGCGGTAGCCGCCGCGGTCGAACACGGCCCGCTCCACTCCGGCCTCTCGTGCCCGCTCGGCCAGCCGCCGTCCGACGGCGTCAGCCTGCTCCATGCGGGGCAGGCTTCGCAGGTCCTCTTCGGTCCACACCGCTGCCGCCAGGGTGTGGCCCCGGTCATCGTCGACGAGCTGTGCACTGATGCCGCGATTGGAGCGAAACACCGACACGCGCGGACGCTGGGCGGTGCCGCGCACCTTGGCGCGTACGCGGCGGCGCCGGCGCAGGCGCCGGGCCGGATTGGTGAGCACGGTCATGCTCGCTTGCCGACCTTCCGCGCCACGAACTCGCCCTCGTAACGGACGCCCTTGCCCTTGTAGGGCTCCGGCGGTCGCCGCTTGCGGATGGTGGCCGCAACCTCTCCGACCAACTGCTTGGAGATCCCCTTGACCACGATCCGCGTGGGGGTGGGAACCTCGAATTCGATGCCGTCGGGGGCCGCCACGGCCACGGGGTGTGAGTAGCCGAGCGCCAGCTCGAGGTTGCGGCCCTTGAGCTGGGCGCGGTAGCCCACGCCGTGGATTTCGAGCCCCTTCTGGTAGCCGTCGGTCACACCTTGCACCATGTTCGCGACCAGTGAACGCGTCAGGCCGTGCAGAGCCCGGTGCTCCCCGCGATCCGTGGGTCGCTTGACGACGAGCTCCTCGCCGTTCTGCTCGACGAGGATGTCGCGCGGGATGCGCTCGAAGAGCTCGCCCTTGGGCCCGTTGACCCGTACGAGCTCGGGCTCGATGGCCACGCTGACGCCGGCCGGGACCGGGATGGGTTGTCTGCCGATGCGCGACATGGATTACCAGACCTCGGCGACGACCTCTCCGCCGACGCCGCGCTGGCGCGCCTCGTGCCCGGTCATCACGCCCCGCGAGGTCGAGACGATGGTCGTCCCCATGCCCCCGAGGACCTTGGGAATGTGCTTGGAGTCCGCATAGGTGCGTCGACCGGGCCGCGAGACTCGACGCAGCCCCGAGATCACCGGCTGGCGCTCCTCGGTGTAGCGAAGCTGGATGTCGAGCCGCTCGCCCGCCGCGTCGGGCGCATCCTTTCGGCGGCCCGGCTCAGGAGGACGCAACTCGTAGCCCACGATGTAGCCCTGCTCCTTGAGGATGCGTGCGATCTGCTTGGCGAGCTTTGAGGCAGGGACGAGCACGGTCTCGTGCGACGCACCGAGCGCGTTGCGGATTCGCGTGAGCAGGTCTGCGGTGGGATCGGTCATCATCTTGAGCTCGCTCTCGTTACCAGGACGACTTCGTCAGCCCGGGGATGTAGCCATTGTGCCCGAGCTCACGCAGGCAGATCCGGCAGATGCCGAATTTGCGATACACGGCGCGGGTGCGGCCGCAACGCCGGCACCGAGTGTAGGCGCGGGTCTTGTACTTCGGGGTGCGCTGCTGTCGCACGCGCTGTGAGGTCTTGGCCATCGGCTCCTAGCTTTCGTCGGTCCCGGCGCCGGTCTCGCCGGCCTCGTCACTTGCCCCGTCGCCATCGCCGGGCTCGGGCTCGGGCTGGGCGTATGCCTCGGGGTTCTCCTCCTTGAGCTGCTCGAGCGCGGCCTGCTCGGCCTCCGCCTTGGCGCGGGCTTCCTCCTTGCGCTCCTCCTCGGCGGCCGCTGCGGCCGCCCCATCGTCACCGGCGCCCGGCCGGCCCTCCCGGGCGAACGGCATGCCGAACGCCAGTAGCAGCGCGAAGGCCTCCTCGTCGCTGGCGGCCGTCGTGGTGATCGTGACGTCGAGTCCGCGTACCTGATCGATCGCGTCGTAGTCGATCTCGGGGAAGATGATCTGCTCGCGTACACCCAAAGAGTAGTTGCCGCGACCGTCGAAGGAACGCGGGTTGAGCCCGCGGAAGTCGCGGATTCGGGGAATGGCGATCGACATCAGGCGATCGAGGAACTCATACGAACGCTCACCGCGCAGGGTCACACTCACACCGACGGGCATACCCTCGCGCAGCTTGAAGGCCGCGATCGACTTGCGGGCGCGACGGACGTTGGGCTTCTGGCCGGCGATGATCCCGAGCTGCTCCGTGGCGGCCTCGAGGAGCTTTGAGTCCTGCTTGGCCTCGCCGACGCCCATGTTCAGGGTCACCTTGCTGATCTTCGGCGCCTGCATGGGGGTGGCGTAGGAGAAGCGCTCCACCAGCGCCGGGCGGATCTCCTGCTCGTATCGGTCCTTGAGTCGCGCCATGGTCAATCCAGGATGGTGCCGGAACGCTTGGCGACGCGGCGGCGCCGCCCGTCCCCGTCGATGTCGATACCGACGCGCGTCGGCCGGTTCTCCTTGGGGTCCAGCAGGGCGACGTTTGAGACGTGGATGGGCCCTTCCTTCTCAACCACGCCGCCAACCGATCCGCCCCGCTGGGTGTCGCGCACCTGCTCGGGTCGCTGATGGCGCTTGACGATGTTGAGGCCCTCGACGAACACACGCTGCTTGCCCGGATCCACGCGCAGCACCTTGCCGCTCTTGCCTCGGTCCTTACCGCCGGTCACGATCACCGTGTCGTTCTTGCGGATCCTGGCCATCTACAGCACCTCGGGTGCCAGGGAGACGATCTTCATGAAGTTTCGATCCCGCAGCTCGCGGGCCACGGGGCCGAAGATACGCGTCCCGCGCGGATTGTTCTGAGCGTCGATCAGGACGGCGGCGTTCTCGTCGAAGGCGATGTAGGTGCCATCGTTGCGGCCGAACTCCTTGCGCGTGCGCACGACGACCGCGGTGACGACCTCGCCCTTCTTCACCGATCCCTGTGGACTGGCCTGCTTCACCGTGGCGACAATGGTGTCGCCCACGCCCGCGTAGCGCCGGCGCGAGCCGCCGCGTACGCGGATGCAGAGGATCTCCCGGGCCCCGGTGTTGTCGGCCACGCGCAGGCGCGTCTCGTTCTGGATCACTTGGCGCGCTCCAGCACGCTGACCAGGCGCCAGCGCTTGGTGCGCGAGAGGGGTCGGCTCTCCACCACGCGTACGGTGTCGCCCTCGTGGGCGTCGTTGCGCTCGTCATGGACGCGCAGCGTGGACGAGCTGCGCACGATCTTCTCGTAGCGGCGATGACGACGCGCATGGTCGATGCGCACCGTGATCGTCTTGTCGCCCTTGTCGGAGATCACGATCCCCTGACGCATCTTGGTGGCCTTCGCCGGCACAGCCGCCGGCTCGGGAATCGGCGCGGGTGATGCCGCGCGGGCTTCGCGTGCCTTGGCCCGCGCCTTGACGCGCCAGGCGCTGCGCGCCTTGGCGCGTGCGCGTCGTGCCTCCACGCGGTCGGCCTGACGCTGTGCGTTGTCTCGGGCTTCGTTGGCCATTGTCAGCTCGCCAGCTCTCGTTGCAGGTCGATGTCGCGCTCGCGGGCGACCGTGAACGCGCGCGCCAGGTCGCGGCGCGCCCCTCGCAGGCGCGCGGTGTTCTCGAGTTCGCCCGTGGCGTTCTGAAAGCGCAGGCCGAAGAGCTCCTGGCGCGTGTTGCGGATGTGCTCGAGCAGGAGCTCGTCGGTCATGTCATGAACCTCCTTCGCCTTCGGCATGAGCTACCTCCTACTGGTCCTCTCGCATCACGAACTTGGTCTGTACGGGGAGCTTGTGGCCCGCCAGGCGCAGGGCCTCCCGGGCCAGCGACTCGGGCACGCCGGCGAGCTCGAACATGACCCGGCCAGGCTTGACCACGGCAACCCAGCCTTCGGGGTTGCCCTTGCCCGAGCCCATGCGGGTCTCGGCCGGCTTCTGCGTCACCGGCTTGTCGGGAAAGATGTTGATCCAGACCTTCCCGCCGCGCTTGATCTTGCGGGTCATGGCGATGCGGGCCGCCTCGATCTGGCGATTGGTGATCCAGCCGCGCTCCACCGCCTTGAGCCCGTAGTCGCCGAACTGCACGCGTACGCCGCCACGGGACTGGCCGGCCATTCGGCCGCGATGCTGCTTTCGATGCTGAACGCGCTTGGGAGACAGCATCAGCGCCGAGGACCCCCGCCGCCCTGAGCCGGACCGCCGCGCCCGCGGGGGCCCCGCCCGCCGCCGCCCTGACCCGGAGCGCCGCCACC
>JALYZC010000001.1 GCA_030945905.1 Actinomycetota bacterium | reverse complement strand
GCACGGGGCTTCACCCTGACCGCCGGCGCCCGAGCCCTCGTGGACCGCAAGCTGCGTTTGGACGGCGCCGTCCCGCCCCGATTCGCCCGGCGCCACGTGCTCATCCAACTCAGCAGCGGAAGCGGCGGGTGGAGCACCGTGGCCGACGCGCCGGCCGATCGTCAGGGCAACTTCACGGCAAACTGGGTCTCCCACCGCAGCGGACGCTTCACGCTGCGAGCGATCGTGGATCGCGCGGGGAGGCGCGCCGGAGCGGCCGGACCGGCCAGCGCCATTGCCCGGGTCACGATCTACCCATCTGCGATCGCGACCTGGTACGGACCTCGCTCCACCCGCGTCATGACGACCGCGTGCGGAACACAGCTCACGAGTACGACGCTGGGCGTGGCGCACCGCAGCTTGCCGTGTGGAACTCGGGTCGAGCTCTACTACCGGGGTCGCGCGCTGATCGTGCCCGTCATCGACCGCGGTCCGTACGCGAACGGGGCGGATTGGGACATGACCGGGGCGGCGGCCGATGCGTTGGGGTTCACCGACGCGGGGGTCGATCGCATCGGCGCCATCGCCCTCGGCTAGAGCGGCTGGCGTCAGTCGACCTCGAGGTAGGCGATGATCCGGTTGGTGAGGGCGGTGAGGGCCGGAGCGGGACTCTCCAGCGCGAGCGGACGATCGCCCAGCAGCGACTGAACGCGCCCGCCGAGCCCGGGATCCACCCGGCTCGCGAGATTGGCCCCCACCAGGCAAGCCCGGCGCGTGACCTCGGGATCGGTCGTCCACATCGCTTCGAAGCACCGATCGGCGTCGTCGGGGCCCCCCGGTGCGTGAGGGCCTGCTCGCTCCCAGGCGAGCAGACACGCGGCATAGCCCGGGGCGTCGATGATCAACACCCATTCGTGTTCCAGAGGCTCGCCGGTGGGGATCGGCACCTCCGCCGCACCCCCAGCGGGGATGTGCAGGGCGGGGAAGTCCGCGAATACGAGCGCGGCGTCGGCGACGGCGGCGAGCCGACGGTAACGATGGTCCACGCGCCGGTAGAAGCACTCCATCTGAAACGCCGCCACCACCACGGGAGCCGCGGCCCGGGCCAGCGCCTCGTCTTCGATGGCGCGGCTGAGCCCGATGAGCGTGCGCTTCCTGAGCACATAGGTCGGCAGATTGGCCTCGGCGGTCGCGATGGCCGCGTAGATCGACGGGCGGTGGGTGGACTGGGTGCCGGCCCGCGCACGCTCGAGCGCTATCGGCAGCGACAGGCCCCGGCGGCGGTAGGCGATGACCCGTTGCAGCGCCGCGACATCGTCGGCGGAGTAGCGGCGGTGTCCGTTGCGAGTGCGCTGCGGTCGAGGAAATCCGAAGCGCTGCTCCCACATGCGGATCGTGCCGGCCTCGATCCCCGTGCGTGCCACGACCTCGCCCATGGCGAGTCCGCCAGCCGAGCTCATATGTAGAAATCCATCAACAAGTCGTGCACAGTAGTTCCTCGGCCGGGAGGGTACGGGCGGTGCAGGACGCGGGGTTAATCACGGGCCTACGACGCGAGTCTGAGATGCTCCGTCCCGCTCTTTTCCGGCCCCTCGCCGCCATGGTCTGCCCTCGCTGGATCGACACTCACTCGCAACCGATCGCCGCGGGAGCGAGCGCGTTGGCCGCCGCAGGCGCATCGGTGATGTGGCGGCGGCGCCGTTTACGCCTCCGCGAGGAGGCCGCGGTGATCGGCCAGACGCACGACACCACCGTGCTGGACTGGTCGGGCGCCGTACGCTCGACGCAATCGGCAGAGCTGGCGATGGACGAGGCCGCACTGGAGGCCATCTGGACGCCCATGCACCTGGAGCGTCTGGCGCGTACCTACTGGCGCTTTCTCTCGCGGGTCACCCTCGGCCTCATCCACGTGCAGTACACACCGACCGAGCGCTTCGTCGTCTTCATCTCCCGGCCCGCCGTGCTGCTGCGCTTTCGGGCGCCGGAGTATCAGATGGACGCGCGCCGGGGCATCGTGCGCTGGCGCATCGAGTCGGGCGTGCTGGTCTCGCGACGCGGTCAGGATGCCGACGGGTACCTGCAGATCGACGTGCAGCGCGATCCGCCCGGCGCCGACGGTCGTGCGATCGCCCACGTCGAGGTCGATGTGGCCAACTTCTACCCGGCCATCGCCAGTGGGCTGGGCACCCCGCTCTACAAGGCCACGCAGTCACGCCTCCACGTGCTCGTCACCCAGAGCTTCTTGCGCTCCCTGGCCCGGCTGGACCTGGCCGAGTCCCGGGTCGGACGCTTCGCGCGTACCACCCTGGGGTCGGCCTCGGTGGACGATGTTCCCGACCCTCCCCAGCCGGGCGAGCCCGCGGCAGCGGCTCGCGCCTAGCCCGACCGGCCGCCGGTCATATCTCGCATCTTCGCCCGGTCGTGCTCCGCGGAGATCCGGCGCACGGTGCTCGACCGCGAGCGCATGACCAGCGACTCCGTGCTGGCGCCGCCCGCCCCCCGGTAGCGAACGCCCTGGAGCATGTCACCGTCGCTGACGCCCGTGGCGGCGAAGAAGCAGTCGTCACTGTCGATCAGATCGGCGGTCGTGAGGATGCGCGTGAGGTCATAGCCCGCCTCGGTGGCGGCCTCGCGCTCCTCGTCGTTGCGAGGCCACATGCGGCCCAGCATCTCCCCTCCGATGCACTTGATCGCCGCCGCGGAGATCACGCCCTCCGGCGTGCCGCCCATGCCCCACAGGAGATCGACGGGCGCCTCGGGCATCACGGCAAGCAGTGCCCCAGCGACATCGCCGTCGGGGAGCAGGCGCACGCGCGCGCCCGCCTCGCGGATCTCCCGGATGCCCTCGTGATGGCGCTCGCGGTCGAGGGTGACCACCATGACGTCGCCCACGTCGGTGCCCTTTCGCTCCGCGACCAGCTGCACGGTTTCCGCCAGGGGGCGATCGAGGTCGAGTAGGTCGACGATCTCCTCGCTTCCGGCGATCTTCTCCATGTAGAAGGCGGGGCCAGGATCGAACATCGTTCCGCGGGGGGAAAGCGCGATCACCGCAAGGGCATTGGGCATACCGTGGGCGGCCAGGGTCGTGCCCTCGAGCGGGTCGACCGCGATGTCCACCTCGGGGGGCGATCCATCGCCGATGTGCTCGCCGTTGAAGAGCATCGGCGCCTCGTCCTTCTCCCCCTCCCCGATGACCACGATGCCGTCCATCTGAACCGAGCCGAGCATGTAGCGCATGGCGTCGACGGCGGCCTGGTCGGCCGCCTCCTTGTCGCCTGCGCCGACCATGCGGGCGGCGGCCAGCGCCGCGGCCTCGGTGACCCGGACGAGCTCGAGGGCCAGGTTTCGATCTGGCCGCTGGTGGGAGGGATCCGGGCTCACAGGCTGAGCCTATACGAGGAGTGGTGGACGGGTCGGAGGCTTGCGCCCCTGCTAGTTTGCGCCCGCGTGAGCGGCATCCGCCTGCGTCGATTGCTGCCCGAGCCGGGGGAACTGACCGTGGTCGATGCCGTCGCCGGTCTGGACCTGGGCGCGCGAGCCCCCCGCGAGCGGCCCTACCTGGTATGCAACATGGTCGCGAGCGCCGACGGGCGCGCCGCGCTGCAGGGCAGGTCGGGCGGACTGGGCAACCCCGCCGACCGCGAGCTCTTTCACGAGCTGCGGACCGCGGCCGACGCGATCATGGTCGGCAGCGGGACGCTACGCACCGAGCGCTACGGCCGCTTCGTGCGCGACCCCGAGCGCCGAGCCCGGCGCGAGGCCGCGGGCCGCGCCCCGGACCCGATCGGGTGTGTGGTCTCGCGCAGCCTGCGCGTGCCGTTCGACATCCCGCTGTTCGACGACCCTGAATCGACCATCGTGGTCTACACCTCCTCGGAGGGCGAGCTCGGTCCGTGCGCCGCGCGGGTGCTCGTCACCCGTCTCCCCGCGTCGGAGCTGACCTTGACCAGCGTGCTCCGGCGCCTGCGCAGCGACCACGGGGTGCGCTCAGTGCTGTGTGAAGGCGGACCGACCATTCTGGGGGCGCTGCTGGCCGAGAGCCTCGTCGACGAGCTCTTCCTCTCACTCGCCCCGAAGCTGGCCGGGGGAGGCTCTGACCTGACCACCGTCGAGGGGCCCGGACTTGCCGAACCCGTCGAGCTCGAGGTCGCCTGGGCGCTGGAGTCGCAGGGATGCCTGTTCCTGCGATACATGATCGATCCGTTAACTCGGCGCGCCGGAGGTCCCCCGCCGGGTACCCTGTAGGGGGATACGGGCCCGCCTGGCGCCGCTTTGGCGAGGGTCTAGCAGGACGCCGGCTCCTCGGATGCCTTCAGCCACCGCGCGCACCGCCCCCGTCACCGATGCCGGCCAGCTGCTGGCCGGGTTTGCGGCGGCGCGGCAGCGCACGCTGCGCATGGTGGAGCCGATCGACGAGGCTGACCTCGAGCGCGTGCACTCCCCCCTCATGAGCCCGCTGGTCTGGGACCTCGGGCACATCGCCGCCTTCGAGGACCTCTGGCTGGTGCATCGAGTGGGCGGTCAACCGATGATCCGCGGCGAGCTCGCACAGGTCTACGACGCCTTCGAAACTCCCCGTGCAGATCGCGGCGATCTCCCCCACCTCCGCGGTCCCGAAGCGTTCGAGTACCTGGCTGAGGTGCGAGGGCGCGTGCTCGAGCTCTGTCACCAGCCGGACGTCGACGACAGCTTCCTTTACGAGATGGTGCTCCGCCACGAGCACCAGCATCAGGAGACGATGCTGCAGACGATCGGCCTCGCACGGCTCGCGGACTACCGGCCCGCCGGCCTGCACGAGCTGCCCCCGGCTCCCGCTCGCGAGCACACCGGGCTCGAGCTCGTGGACGTCGCGGGCGGGGTGTGCGAGATCGGCGCCTCGGCCGCCGGCTTCGCCTATGACAACGAGCGCCCCCGCCACCGCGTCGAGCTTCCCGACTTTCGCATCGGACGCACACCGATCACCAACGGCACGTTTCTGCGCTTCGTGGAAGGCGGCGGCTATCAGCGCCGCGAGCTGTGGCGCGAGGAGGCCTGGAGCTGGAAGGAGCAGTACGACATCACCCGCCCCATGAACTGGACGGACGACGGGCGCGAGTGGCGCATCAGCGGATGTGAGGCGCTCGATCCCCATAAGCCCGTGATCCACGTGTCCTGGTTCGAGGCCGACGCCTTCGCCAGAGCCCACGACGCTCGCCTTCCCACCGAGCAGGAATGGGAGAAGGCGGCGACCTGGGACCAGGAACGTGGGGCCCCACGGAGCTATCCCTGGGGCGAGGACGCGCCGCGGGCCGATCGAGCGACGCTCGACCACACGGGCCTCGGCCCCGCCCCAGCGGGCGCCTATCCGGCCGGCGCGGCGCCCAGCGGCTGCCTGGGCATGGTGGGCGACGTGTGGGAGTGGACCTCGAGCCGCTTCGACGGCTATCCGGGGTTCCGTCCCCACCCCTATCCCGAGTACTCCAAAGTCTTCTTCGGTACCGACCACCGGGTCCTGCGGGGCGGGTCATGGGCGACCGGCTCTCGCGTGGCGACGCCGACGTTCCGCAACTGGGACTACCCCGGGCGCCGCCAGATCTTTGCCGGCTTTCGACTCGCGAACGAGCCGATCTGATGGCGGGACTCGCCGCATCGGGCGCCTCCATCAGGATCGACGCGCCGCTCAATGACGGTAGCGAGCGGCGGCTGGCCGACGACGTGCTCGACGGGCTGACCCGCCCGTTCAAGGAGCTTCCGCCCAAGCACTTCTACGACGCCCGCGGGTCCGAGCTCTTCGAGGCGATCTGTGAGCAGCCCGAGTACTACCCGACCCGCACGGAGCTCGCGATCCTGCAGGCTGAGGCCGAGGACATCGTGCGGCGGGCGGGCGGGCCCACCGAGCTGGTGGAGCTCGGCTGCGGCGCGAGCGCCAAGGCCCGGCTGCTGCTCGACGCCATGGCCGACGGCGGCCAACCCGCGCTGCGCTACGTGCCGGTCGACGTGTCTGAGACCGTCGTGGCGCAGGCGGCGGAGGAGCTGACCGAGGCCTACCCCGGCCTGAGCGTGCACGGCGTGGTGGGCGACTTCGAGCGCCATCTCCATCACCTGCCGCCCTCGCGCGAGGGCGAGCCGCGAATCGTCGCGTTCCTCGGCGGCACGATCGGCAACTTCCCACCGGGTACGCGCCGCCGCATGCTCCGCGACATCGCGGCTCTCCTGGGCCCGGCAGACCACCTCCTGCTCGGAACCGACCTGGTCAAGGACCCGGCGGTGATCGAGGACGCCTACAACGACTCGGCGGGCGTGACCGCGGAGTTCAACCGCAATCTGCTCCACGTGATGAACCGCGAGCTCGGGGCCGACTTCGATCCCCACGCCTTCGACCATGTCGCCTTCTTCGACCGCCGCCGCCAATGGGTGGAGATGCGCCTGCGAGCACGGCGACCGTGCACCGTCAACATCGTGGCACTCGACCTCCAGGTCGAGTTCGCCGCCGGCGAGGAGCTGCGCACGGAGGTCAGCGCCAAGTTCACCCGCCGACGGCTCCAGCGCGACTACGCGGCCGCCGGACTGACACTTCGCGGGTGGTATACGGATCCCGAGGAGCTGTTCGCGATCACCCTCGCCGGCCGGCCCTGACCCGCTCGCGCGGTCGGGGCCTCGCGCGTACCGAACGTTCGTCCAATCCACCCGCCGGACGACTCGTGCCTGGCGATCGGCGACCGATGAGGGGTGTGATCGCTGATGCACCTGCTCCGCCGCACACTCCCTCTGCTCTGCGCCACCGGCCTGCTCCTGCCTGCGGCGCCCGCCGCCGCGGGATCAGCCTGCGCCGGAGCCACGGCCATCCCGAGCTCGGTGAGCCCGCAGGCCACCACCCACGTCACGCTGTGCCTGCTCAACCGCGAGCGCGCCCGGCATGGACTGCGCGCGCTGCGCGAGAACACACGGCTCCAGCGCGCCGCGCTGCGCCACAGCCAGGACATGGTCTCGAGCAACCTCTTCTCACACAGCTCGAGCAACGGCAGTGACCCGGCGGGGCGCATTCGCGGCGCGGGCTATCTCAGCGGCGCCCACTCGTGGACGGTCGGCGAGAACATCGGTTGGGGCCAGGTGTCGTTGGCCAGCCCGGCCTCGATGGTGCGTGCCTGGATGCACAGCCCCGGTCACCGGGCCAACATCCTCAGGGGCGCGTTCCGCGACATCGGGATCGGCGTCGCCTCCGGCACGCCGGTGCGCGGCGGCGCTGCGGGCGCCACCTACACGACGGACTTCGGGCGCCGGGGTTAGTCAAGTCAGGCCCCGAGGGACCGGCGGCTCACAGGCCCAGGTCGCGGACGCCCAGCTCGTTCCAGCCAAGGTGATGGGCGAGCTCGTGCCGGACCGTGCGCACCACTTGATCGCGGAGTTCGTCGGGATCCTCGCCGAAGTCGCGCCGCAGCGTGTCGCGATAGATGACGATGCGATCGGCGGCATCCTCCCGCGCGACACCGTCCCCGTGGTAGAGCCCGTAGGCGCCGCGCTTGGCGCCGTCGTCGGATATCACCACGGCAACGTTTCGCTCCAGGGCCGTCCGGGCCCAGTCCGGCAGCTCGTCCAGCGCGTCGCGCACGAGCTCGGCGAACTCGTCGTCGTCGTAGGGATCGAGCTCGAGGAACTCGCCCTCGTCGGGCTCCACGGCGAGGTTGTCCCGAGCCAGTCGCTCGGAGCGCACGACGACGCGCTCGAACTCCTCCTCTGACTCCGGATCGCGCCAGTCGGCGAGCCGCAGGGCGAGCCAGACCATCGGAGCGCCGATCACGCACGCCCCGGCGACGAACACGGCGACGCCCTCGAGCACGCGCAGCGGAAACGCGTTGGAGAAGCCGTGGACCAGCGCGATGAAGGCCAGGCCGAGCGACAGGGCGATCCCGGCGGCGACGACGATGCGGCGTAGCGTCGGGCTCACATCGAGCGCGCGATCACCAGGCGCTGGATCTCGTTGGTGCCCTCGTAGATCTGCGTGATCTTGGCGTCGCGCAGAAACCGCTCGACGGGATACTCCTTGACATAGCCGTAGCCGCCGAGCACCTGAACGGCCTCCACCGTGACCTTCATCGCCACATCGGAGCAGAAGAGCTTGGCCATGGCCGAGTACTTGCCCATATCGCGCTCGCGCCGGTCGACCTTGGCGCATGCCTTGTAGAGCAGCTCGCGGGCCGCGGCGCACTGCGTCTCCATGTCGGCCAGCTTGAACTGGATGCCCTGGAAGGCGGCGATCGGCTTGCCGAACTGCCGGCGCTCCTTGGCGTAGGCCGCGGCGTAATCGGTCGCGCCCTGCGCGATCCCCAGCGCCTGCGCCGCCACCCCCAGGCGCGAGTGATCGAGGGTCGACATCGCGACCTTGAATCCGTGGCCGACCTCGTCGATCAGGTTCTCGGCGGGAACGCGCACGTCGTCGAAGATGGGCTGCCCTGTCGGTGAGCCGCGAATTCCCAACTTGTGCTCGAGCTTGCCCACGCTGAAGCCGGGACGGTCGGCCTCGACCACGAACGCGCTGATGCCGTGGGAATGGCCGACCTGCCCGTCGGTGACGGCGAAGACCACGTAGAAGTCGGCGATTCCCAGGTTGGTGATCCAGTTCTTGGTCCCGGTGATCACCCACTCGTCGCCCTCCCGACGAGCGCGAGTGATCATGCCGCCCGGGTCCGAGCCGGCCTCGGGCTCGGACAGCGCGAACGCGGGAGTCCATTCGCCGGTCGCGCATCGGGGAAGGAAGCGCTGCTTGAGCTCCTCTGAGCCGAACAATCGGATCGGCAGCGTGCCCAGCTCCTGCACCATGAGCATCAAGGCGGTCGAGGCACACACCTTGGCTACCTCCTCGATCGCCAGATTGAGCATCAACGTGCCGGTTCCCGTCCCCCCGTACTCGGTCTCGAAGGGCAGTCCGAACAGGTCCTGCTCGGCGAAGAGCTCCCGCAAGTCGTGCGGGTACTCCGCCTTCTCGTCGATGTCCGCCGCCCGCGGCGCGACGCGCTCCTGCGAGATTCGGCGGATCGTGTCGCGAAACTCGAGATGCTCGTCCGGGATCGCATAGAGCTCGGCGACGGCGGCTTCCATGCCCGCAGATGCTAGTCCGCGCACCTGGCGCCCCGGCTTGCCGCTCGGCGCGCGGGTACACTCAAGCCCACTGTGACCGTTGGCGCCTCCCTCTTTCTCATCGCCGCCGGAGCGATCCTTCGCTACGCCGTCACCTGGCGCAATTCCGACATCGACATCCCGACGGTCGGGCTCATCCTCCTGATCGTCGGCGTCATCGGGCTGATCGTGTCGATCGCCTACATGGTCATGGCCGCCGATCGGCGGCGCGACACCGTGGTCCGCGAGCGCGATCCGCGCGATCCGCGCGATCCGCGCTTCTAGACGGCGGGCTAGATGCTCTGCGCGCCGCCGCCGAGGGGGCGGTTGCCGGGGTCGGGAGTCGGAGCCCCCGGTGCCGGTGCCTGACCCGACGGCCGATCGGCGACACGCACCCACCCGCGGATCTTGCCGCCGCGAATCTCGAATGCGGTCCGAGCCTGGGCTCCGGTCCCGTCGCAGCGCACACCGGGACGGCTGACCAGGCGGAAGGTGGCGATCGTATAGCGGCCGCCGACTGCCGCGGCGGTCTTGACGACCTGTGCTCCACACGGCAGGTCGGCGTTGAACCGCCGGACATCCCGGCGGGTGCGCAGCCGCACTGGCGGCGTACCGTTGGAAACCAGGCTGGGAAGCGCAAAGTACGAGCTCGCCTTGTCGAGGTTCGATGAGCGCTGGGCGTCTGCCCAGCCCCGAATCACCCGAACCGCCGCGGGATCACCGGGCCTGGCGCTTTCCTCCGCCGGTCCGGGGGGCGTCGGTCGCTCGGCGGAGGACCGAGTCTGCGCCGCCTCCCGGTCGCCGCAGCCCGCGATGGCGACGGCAGCCACCCCGGCGGCGAGGAGAGTCGCGCGAACCCGCATGCCTGCATGATCGCATCGCTGGCCCGTCGCCTAGCATTGCTCGGGTGAGTGCGTTCGCCCGATCCGAGCACGAGCTCGAGCCCGAGCGCGTCAGAGAGCTGCTCGCCGAGGGTTGGCAGGTGATCGACGTCCGCGAGGGCTACGAGCGCAAGGCGGGGCACATCGCCGACACGCGGCACATCGAGCTCGAGCGTCTGGCCTCGCAGGCAGACAGCATCGAACGTTCGGCGCCGGTCATCTTCTACTGCCGGCTCGGCGCGCGCTCGGGCATGGCGACGCAGGCATTCCGCGCCTCGGGGTATGACGCCTACAACCTGGGCGGTGGCATCGCCGAATGGGCGCGGCGCGGCCTACCGCTCGAGCCGGCCGGCGGTCACGTCGCCGACCACTGATCCGCCGTGGACGAGGATCCCAAGACCGAGGAGCTCCGCGTCACCCAGGCCGGGCGCGAGAAGGCCGAGCGCTCCCGTGCCGAGACGGCGACGGAGGACGAGGAAGTCGAGGCTCACGCCCGCCGCGCCGACAAGGCGGCCTACCTGCGAGAGAAGCTCGAGGAGCGGGCGGCGGCCGAGCGCGAGGCCGACGAGAACCGCAGCTGACCGGTTGACCGAGGCCCCGCGCGGGTAGGCAATCACGCACGCAAACGTGAGGAGGCGGAATGGAGCGAGAGGAGATCGATCCGAGTGTCGATCGCGCCATCGACGAGATGGAGTCCGGCAGCCAGGAGATGGAGAAGCGGTCTGACGAGATGGGCAACCGCGTGGACGCGGCTCGCAACGAGTGGCACGCGCGCCAAGCCGACTCTCAGGTGCCGGGAGCCGTGGCTGAGGAGGAGGAGCCCGGCGACGACGCGGAGGAGGACTCCGACTCCGACTCCGATGACGAGGCGGCTGACGGGTCCTAGCTCAGAACAGGCCTTCCGGACTCCCGCGGCTGCGGCTCGGCCGCGGGACCCCGGCCGCCTCGGTCAGCGCCGCCTCGACGTCGGCCAGGATCGCACGCTCCGACCGCGAGGCGACGACAGGCTGATCGAGGCCCTCGACGTGGACGTAGGTGCGGCGGCCCTCGCCCCGCTCTTCACCGCCAAGCGGCACGACGGCGAAGACCCGGTCGGCCCGGACCCACTTGCCGTAACCGAGTGGCACCATCCGCGGCTGACGCTTGGCGACCATCGCACGCATAAGCTTGGCCCATGCGCAGGACAGCGTCCACCGCCGCCGTCGCATTCGTGCTCGTGCTCACGGGGTGCAAAACGAAGTACGAGCCCTACAACGGGCCGAACGGAGCCCAGCCGCCGCCCGCGGCTGCGCAGCCCAGCGCGGCCAGTCAGGCCAGTTCGGCGTCACAGCCGAGCAGCGCGCAGCCCAGCGCGCCGCCACCCGCTCCCGAGCCGCCGCGCACACCCGCCCCCAAACACGTGCCCGCCTCGATCCGCCTCACCAGCAGGAGCTTCGCCAACGGAGGTTCGATCCCGTCCACCTTCACCTGCGACGGCTTCGACGGCTCGCCGGACCTGGCCTGGAGCGGAGTCCCCGCCGGAACCGTCGAGCTCGCCGTGACGATGCGGGATCCCAAGGGGCGCCACGGCGGGTTCGAGCATTGGGCGCTGTTCGGACTCAAGCCCTCGTTGACCCGGCTCGCCGCCAACCAGGTGCCCCCTGGCGCCAAGCAGGGCATGAACGACTTTCATCAGACGGGGTACGGGGGGCCCTGTCCCGGCTACACGGACGCCACCCACCATTACGTGATCACCCTCTATGCGGTGAACACCCAGATCCCCTTGACCGACGATGCCCCACCGGGTGACGTGCGCGACCAGGTCAAGGGATCCACGCTCGCGATAGGACGCCTGACCGGTACCTATCGCCGGCGCAGCCCGTGAGCTACGCCGGGAGGATGGCCTCTAGGATCCGGGGCAGGCCAGCTTGCCGGCGCACATCAGCCCGCTGGTGGAAAGGCCATCAGCTCGACGAGGTTGCCGGCCGGGTCGTGCACGTACGCGCGAGGTGAGCCCCAGTGCTCCCTTCGCGGCTCGGCGCCGTGGCCCGCGGCTGCGAGGGCGGCAAGCACCTGGTCGTAGCCGTCCACGACCACCGCAACATGACCCTGGGGCAGGGTCATCGGCTCCTCGACGTACATGAGGTGGATCTGAGTGGCGCCTCCCTGCATCCACGACGCACGTTCGGCGAGCGAGGGCGGGGGGTCCACCGGCTCGAAGCCCAGGATCGCGTAAAAGGCCATGCACGCCTCGACGCTGCTGCGCCGCACCTCAAGACTGACGTGCTGCAGCGCGCTCACCGCGGGGAATCATGCCATTGATCTCCGTCACCATGCGGCTATGGACGACCCGATCTCCGTCGGTCGCGGAACAGTGATCCCGCTCAGCGAGATCGTGTTTCGCACCAGCCGCTCCTCGGGCCCCGGCGGCCAGCATGCCAACGTCACCGCCTCGCGGGTCGAAGCGATATTCGATGTCGCCGCCTCCGCCGCGCTCAGCGAGGAGCAGAAGCTCCGGGTGATCGGTCGCTGCGGCCCTCGGCTTACCGCTGTCGCCCAGGACGCACGCAGCCAGGTACGCAACCGGGAGATGGCGCTCGAGCGGCTGCGCTCCCGCCTGGCCGAGGCGCTCGCGGTGCCGCGGCCGCGCCGGGCGACCAAGCCATCCCGCGCGGCGCGGGCCCGGCGATTGGATGCCAAGCGACAGCGCAGCCAGCGCAAGCTGGGTCGTCGCCCACCGCCCGCAGATCAGGATTGAGCGGGCGCTAGCCCTTCGTGCGCTTGACCAGCCAGCGATAGCGCTGGGCGGACTCGAAGGCCGATTCGCCGGCCAGTTGGCCGATGGCGATCGATACCGTCGGATAGACGTGGATCAGGCTCGCAACGTCGTCGAGCTTCATACCCTGCTGCATGGCCAGGGCCAGCTCGTGGATCATCTCGCCGGCCGCCGGGGCGAGAATGTGGGCTCCCACGACCTTCTTCTTCGCGGTGACGACGATGATCGCCCCCTCGGGCACCCCCTCGGCACGAGCCCGGTCGGAGTGGATGAGGTCCTGCCGCCAGATCTCGACCTCGTCGGAGCCGTGGGCCTCCTCGGCCTCCTGGAGCGTGAGTCCGGCATGGGCGAGCTCGGGGTCGGTGAACGTGCACCAGGGGACGAAGCTCGTGAACTTTCCCTTGCCGGGGAAGAACATGTCGCGAACCGCCCGCGCCGCCTCGTAGCCGGCGGAGTGGGTGAACAGATAGCGCCCGCCGAGGTCCCCGACGGCATACACCGACGGGACGGTGGTGCGGCTGCGCTCGTCGATCGTCACACCGCGCCGGTTGGTCTCGATCCCGACCTCCTCGAGCCCCAGCCCCTCGGCGTTGGGCCGCCGGCCCACGCCGACCAGGATGTCCTCGCCGCGCCAGCTCCGCGACGCTCCGTCCTGCGTGCCGTGCACGACCTTCATCCCGTCCTCCACCGTCACCTTCTCGACATCCACCCCCAAGCACAGGTCCAGGCCCTCGCCGCGGAGCTTGTCGACCAGAACCTTCACCAGCTCCGGCTGGTCGCGAGGCAGGATGCGCGAGCCGCGCTGGAGCGTGTGGGTTTCGATCCCCAGGCGCGTGAACGCCTGGGACATCTCGACGGAAATCGGCCCGCCGCCGATGGCGACGAGGCTGGCCGGCGCCTTCTCCAGGTCCCAGATGTTCTCGCTGGTCAAGTAGCCCGCCTCGGCCAGGCCGTCGATCGGCGGCTCGACGGGGCGGCTCCCGGTGCACAGGAGGATGAAGCGGCCCTCGAGCTCCTCCTGGTCGCCCACCCGTACGGTGTTGGGGCCGGTCAGCGTCGCGGGGCCATAGTGAAACTCGATCCCCATCTCCTCGTAGCGCGCCGGGTCGTCGTCGGTGTCGGCGATCGAGCGCTGCACGCCGCGGATGCGCTCCCACACCTTGCGTGTGTCGACCTGCGGCTCCACCGCGGCGATGCCGAAGGCATCCGCGGTGCGCATGTGGTGGGCGACCTTGGCCGAGGCGAGCAGGGCCTTGCTGGGCACGCAACCCGTCCACAGGCAGTCGCCCCCGACGCGGTCGCGCTCCACCGCGGCGACCTTGAGATCCAGCGTGCTGGCGAACTCGGCGGCCACCATGCCGCCGGAGCCCATCCCGACGATGATCAGGTCGTAGCGCTGCGCGATGAAGGCGACCCTATCCGTGGCCCCGTTGCGCAGCAAGGATCGCGATCGCTCGCCATCATTGCCCCGGGTTGGCGTTCGGTCCCGGCGGCGGCGGACGCGAGCGCAGACCGTGGACCGATTTCCACAATGCCGCGTCGAGCTCGTGCTGCGGTATGCGGTCGACGCCGCGGAGGTCGAAGCGCCGCCACCGCCGGGCAGCCGCGCCGGCGGTCGGGTTCTTCTCGAACACGTCAAAACCGGGGGGGGCGGCGGCGTAGGGCTCGGCGTTGTCGGGAGTGGGCGAGAACACGTCGTACATCGGCGTTGCCAGCGCATCGAAGAGGCCGAGCGGCTCCATGCCGAGGATCAGCTCCATCGAGCGGATGACCGAAGGAAAGTCGTAGCGCGTATGGACCACCGCGCCGCGGCGGGAGAACGGGCTGATGACCATGGCCGGGATCCGGTGGGCGTCGACGTGATCCGCCCCGTTCTGGGAGTCGTCCTCCACCACGAAGATGGCCGACGAGCTCCACACCGGCGAGCGCGAGATCAGGTCGACGACCTGGCCCAGCGCGTAGTCGTTCTCCGCCACCAGCGCCCGGGGTGTCCTGCGGCCGGGAGCAAGCCCGTCGGTGTGATCCATCGGCAGCACCATGTAGGTCAGAGCCGGGACGCTGTTCGTGGCCAGCTGCGCCTGAAAGCGCGAGCGGAAGCAGTCGAAGCGCGACTCCGTGTTCGCCGGCGCGCCGGGCAGCGGCGAGGAGTCCGACACCGGGTTGCGGGTTCGTGCGTTGAAGGTGATGCCCCCGAGATTGGGATAGCATCCGCCGGGCGCGCCGAGGTCAGAATTGGCCAGCCGGCGATTGCGCGTGGCGTCGTCAGCCGGGGTTCGGTCCTCGTCGCCGGCGGCATCGAGGACGTTGGGCACGGTCTCGCCGAGGTTGAGGTAGGAGATGCCCTGGCGCTCGGCCTGATCGAACAGGAAGCCGGTGGCCGGCCAGCTGATCGAGAGGAAGTTGTCACCAGGGCGCGGTCCGTAGTTGACGACGTTGCGCCTGACGTAGTCCGAGACCCTCGCCGCCGCCGTCCAGTAGTGGCCGTCGGTGGAGACGTCGGAGTTGGCCAGCACCCGGTCGAGCAGGCCGAACCGGCCCGCCAGCGCGTGAGCATTGGGCGTTATCGCAGCACCGAAGAGGGTGAGCGAGGGATCGCCGTTTCCCTGCGGCATGTCGCCCAGCACCTGGTCGTAGGTGCGGTTCTCGCGCACCACGTAGAACACGTGCTTGATGGGGCCGCCCGCAAGCAGCGGCGTGCCCGGCGGTGGGAGCTGGGCGTTCGTCGGCACCAGCTGGCGTGAGGCGAACGGCGTCAGGGCGCGAACCTGTGCCTCGGCCGGGAAGTCGAGGCTCCCGGCCACACCGGTGGTCAGGGTCCGCGGGGCCCTGGCGCCGCGGTTGGGCCCCGTGCCCAGCCCCCGGCCGGCAGTCCAGAGCAGGCGCTGGCAGCGTGCCGCGGGCCCTGGCGAGATCGCCCGCCGGCGCCGCGCCGCAGCGGGGGGCGGCGGACAGCCGCGCCGGGCGACAGCGGCGACGTCGACGTCGACGGGCTCAGAGGCCACGGGTATCCGGCCGAGCAGCCCGAACGAGCGGCGGGCAGCCCGAACCCCACCGGGTTCGTCCCCATCGCCCCCGGCGGAGCGCATGCCCGCGGTCGTGGCGCGGGCCTCGTGGTCGAGGATGCGCAGCGCACGGCGATCCGCCGCCACGGCGGCGCGGCCTCCGGCCCCGGGAAGGCGGAAGACCGCCAGCTCGTCGGCTCCGGACTCGGCGACCACCAGGTAGGCTCCGTCGAGCGTCACGGCGACGTCGACCGGCGTGCTGCCGGGACGGTCCCGGGCCACCGAGAGGCTGCGCGTCCGCCGCAGCCGCCGAGTATCCAGGACGGCCACCTGATCTGAGTCGGCCACGGCGACGTACGCGCGGGGCGCTCGCGGGTCCACCGCGATCGACTCGGGATGCGAGCGCGTGGTGCCCACCGGGATGTCGCCGAGCTTCGTCGCACTGCGCAGGTTGATCGCGCTGACCGTGCCGGCACCTTCGTTTGAGACGAGCCCGACACGCCCGTTGGCAAGGACGGCGGCGCCGTGAGGATGGCTGCCCACGTCGACGTAGCGCACGCGGCCGCTGCGCAGGTCGATCACCGCGGCGGAGTCGGCCAGGTTCAGCGGTGCGAGCAGCGTGCGGCCGTCACTCGAGATGGCCAGCTTCAGCGGCCAGGGGACCGGCCACTTCTCCGGGTGCGGCGAGAACAGCCTGATCCTCCTCCCCCCCGAGGCGTGGCCCTTGCGGCGGCTGTAGCGGAACACACGGATCCCGTCGGCGCCGGCGACGTACACCCTCCGGCGCACCGGATCCATGACGATGCCGCCGGTCGCGCTGTCCAGATGGATCGTCTGCACGACGCGGCCGGTGGCGACCGACACGATGCGCACATCGGGGTCGTCGCGCAACGTGGAGACGGTCCAGTAGAACCGCCCGTCGGGTGTGGCCGCGGCACCGCCCGGAACGTGACCGACCTTGGTCAGCCGGCCAACCGGCGCGATGGCCCGGCCGCTGAGCAGCGTGGCCCGCACCTTGGGGGCGAAGATGCGCGGCGCCCCGGCCGCGGCGGCCGCCACGATCAGGATGGCTGCCAACGCAGCCGCGAGCGCGGATCGGCGCGACGACACGGGAGTTAGGAGATGGCCGCGATCGAGAAGCGCACCGGCACAACGAGGATAACCCGCGGGGTCGTCGGTCGACGCGGTTGCGCGTGAAGCCGACCGCACGGCGACGGGGCGCACGGCATGCCAGGCAGGTCGCCCGGCCCGCCGGTAGCCTGCGACAGCGCATGGCTGCCTCGACCAGCGCGACGCTCGAACGGGACCGGCCGCGCCGCGCGAGCCGGTCAACCAC
>JALYZC010000256.1 GCA_030945905.1 Actinomycetota bacterium | reverse complement strand
GTCAGCCGATCACGAGCCGCCGGTCGTCGTGGTCAGTGCCGTCGCGCTGTCGGAAAAGGTGCCGGACCCGTCACTGCGCCCCCATGGGCTCACGCTCCGCGTGGGCGAGCTCCTGGATCTGGACGAGCTGGCGGGTGATCTCGTGGCCGCGGGCTACGATCGCGTGGAGCAGGTCGAGGATCGGGGGCAGTTCGCGATCCGCGGCGGGTTGCTCGACCTCTTTCCGGCCACCCAGGACCGCGCCGTGCGAGTGGACCTGTTCGGTGACGAGGTGGAGTCGCTGCGCTGGTTCTCCACCTTCACCCAACGCTCGCTCGGCGACGCCGACGCGGTGGAGGTGGCACCGGCCGCCGAGCTCGCCGCCGAGCATCGCGAGCTCGCCGAGATCGCGGCCGCCGAGGTCCGGACGAGCGGATCGGATGACCGGACAGAGCCCCGCCCGGATGTCGCCGACCTGCTGCCCGTCGAGGACTTCCGCGCGTTCTTCGATCTTGTGCCCGCCGACGCCCGCGTGATCGTGGCCGCAGACGAAGGGCTGCAGTCGGCCCTGGCCGAGCACTGGCAGGACGTGACGACGGCCTTCCACGATGCCGATGCCCACCACCTCTACGTTAACCCCGATGAGGTGTCGCAGGCGCTCGCCGCTCGCGCGCACGTGCGGCTCACCAGCGTGGTCCAGGAGCAGCCCATCGCCTTCCACGCCCAGGCAGCGGACACGGCGGCACGCAGCGTTCGCGATGCAGAGCCCGAGCTCGAGCGGCTGGTTCGCTCGGGCTACCGCACGATCGTGGCGTGGCCGCGCCGCGGGGACGGGGAGCGCGCCGCGTTCAATCTCCAGCGCCTGAGCGCCGACTGGGCGTCCGAGCACGCGAGCGACGAACCCGCGGTGCGCTTCGCGGTGGCGAACCTCCGCGATGGCTTCGTGGCCCCCGGATTCAGGCTCGCGGTCATCCCCGCCCACCGGTTGGTGCGGCGCCGGCGCGCGGAACGCAGCGATCGTCCGCGCCGCGGGGCCCTGCGCTCCTTCGCGGATCTGCGGACGGGCGACATCGTGGTCCACGAGGACCACGGCATCGCCCGCTTCGCGGGCTTTGAGACCAAGACGGTGGCCAATGTCACGCGCGACTACCTCTACCTCGAGTACCAGGGAAAGGATCGCGTCTTCGTCCCCTCCGAGCAGCTCGCGAAGATCTCGCGCTACGTCGGCGCGGGCGGTGAGCACCCACCGCTTTCGAAGCTCGGGGGAACGCGCTGGGAGCAGATGAAGGCGCGGGCCCGCCGGGCGGCGCAGGAGCTCGCCGGAGAGCTGCTCAACCTCTATGCCGAGCGCAAGCTCCGCATGGGGCACGCCTTCCCCACCGACTCGGACTGGCAACGCGACTTCGAGGCGGCGTTTCCCTACCAGGAGACGCCGGACCAGCGCGACGCGATCGAGGCGGTCAAGGCCGACATGGAGGCCGCACAGCCCATGGACCGCCTGATCTGCGGCGACGTCGGCTACGGCAAGACGGAGGTCGCCCTGCGCGGCGCCTTCAAGGCCGCCGCCGACGGCAAGCAGGTGATGATGCTCGTCCCCACCACGATCCTCGCCCAGCAGCACTACGGGACGTTCGCCGAGCGGCTCAAGGACTATCCGTTCACCATCGAGCACGTCTCGCGCTTCCGAGCCCCGCGGGAGCGCAACGCGGCCATCGAGGGCTTCCGCAACGGGGCCGTCGACATCCTGGTCGGCACGCATCGTCTGCTTTCGCGCGATGTGCGCGCCAAGGATCTCGGCCTGCTCATCCTCGACGAGGAGCAGCGCTTCGGGGTCAAGCAAAAGGAGCTGCTGCGCCAGCTGCGCCTCCGCGTCGACGTCCTCGCGATGTCGGCCACCCCGATTCCCCGCACGCTGCAGATGTCGCTGGCCGGCATCCGCGACCTGTCGGTGATCGAGACCCCTCCCGAAGGCCGCCGGCCGGTCCGCACCTACGTCGGGGAGTACGACGATCAGCTGGTTCGCCAGGCCCTGAATCGCGAGGCGGGTCGAGGCGGCCAGGCGTTCTTCCTGCACAACCGCGTGGAGACGATCGACGAGACGGCGGAGCGCCTGCGCGGACTGTGCCCAGGGCTGCGCTTCCTGGTCGCCCACGGTCAGCTCGACGAACGGGCGCTGGAGGACCGCATGATGTCCTTCCTGCGCGGCGAGGCCGACGTGCTCGTGTGCACCAGCATCATCGAATCGGGCCTGGACATCCCCGCCGCCAACACCTTGATCGTGGAGGCGGCGCACACCTTCGGACTCGCGCAGCTCTACCAGATCCGCGGCCGCGTCGGCCGCAGCCACGAACGGGCCCACGCCTACCTGCTCTATCCCTCCGCGGCCGCCCTCACGCACGAGGCGGCGCAGCGGCTGAGCGCCCTCTCCGATTACACCGAGCTGGGCGCGGGGGTGAAGATCGCTTTGCGCGACCTCGAGATCCGCGGCGCCGGCAACCTGCTGGGCGACGAGCAGTCCGGGCACGTCGCCGCGCTGGGCTTCGAGCTCTACATGCAGATGCTCGACGAGGCGGTGCGCGGCATGGAGGAGGACGGCGCCGGCGTGGACGAAGTCGAGCCCGTCCGGCTCGACGTCAACGTCGATGCCTACGTCCCCGCCGACTACATCCCCTACGAGCAGGCCAAGATCGAGGTGCACCGACGCATAGCCGGGGCGCGTGAGACCGGGGAGCTCAGGGCATTGCGCGAGGAGCTCGAGGACCGCTTCGGAGAGCCCCCGGAGCCGCTGCGCAACCTCATCTCCCTGCAGGAGGCCCGCATCAAGCTCGGGCAGGCGGGCGCCCGCGCCGTCACCTTCCGCGGCGATCGCTTCGCGGTGACGCCGATCGAGCTTGATT
The DNA here is from genome assembly GCA_030945905.1 of Actinomycetota bacterium. Taxonomy (GTDB): domain Bacteria; phylum Actinomycetota; class Thermoleophilia; order Solirubrobacterales; family Solirubrobacteraceae; genus JALYZC01. Next base: position 4,744 of record JALYZC010000256.1, on the reverse strand, counting down.
CCGTACGAGCCAAGCTATTCCGCGAGCGGATTCCCGAGGCGCTGTACGAATCGGGCAAGTCGCAGCTCTCGCTGCGGGTCCCCGAGGACCCTGCCGCCCGCTTCCCCGCCGTCGTGCGGGCGGCCGACGTGCTCCTGGAGGTCACCGGCGCGGCAGCCTGATTTACCGCTCCATTACCCCTTTCCCGCTAGCATGCCCGCCTCTTGATCATTCGCAGTCGTTCGATCCTGGCGCTCGGCGCCTTTTTTGTGCTCGCACTCGTCCTCGCGGCGTGCGGCGGCGTACCCGGCAACGGGGTGGCGCGGGTCGATGACGCAGTCATCAAGAAGAGCTCCTTCGATCACTGGCTCCGCGTGGCGGCGTCGGCCTCGCAGCCACCGGGCGCTGCGGGCGCCACCCCCGTAAGCGTGCCCGACGCGCCCAAGTTCACCAAGTGCACGGCTCAGAAGGCTCAGCAGCAGCAGGCGCCTGCGAAGGGTCAGCCGCGGCCGACGGCCGCGCAGTTCAAGCAGCAGTGCCAGCAGGAATACTCCTCCCTGCGAGACCAGGCGATGCAGTTCTTGATCTTTGCTCAATGGCTCGAGGGCGAGGCGTCGGATCAGGGAATCAAGGTCTCCGACAAGGACATCGACAAGCAGTTCAACAAGGAGAAGGCGCAGTCGTTCCCCAAGCCGGCGGACTTTCAGAAGTTCGTTCAGAGCTCGGGGATGACGCTCAAGGACCTCAAGCTTCAGGTCAAGCTCGGCCTGCTCCGCACCAAGATTCGCGCCAAGGTGACCAAGGCGCAGAAGATCACCGACAAGCAGATCTCCGCGTATTACAACCAGCACCGTCAGAGCTACGGGCAGCCCGAGCGGCGCAACCTCCTCGTCGTGCTCACCAAGACCCCGGCCAAGGCCAACCAGGCCAAGTCCGCTCTGAAGGGCGGCAAGAGCTTCGCAGCGGTCGCCAAGCAGTTCTCGATCGATAACACGACCAAGGCGCAGGGCGGCAAGCTGACCGTGGCCAAGGGCCAGCAGGAACAGGCGCTCGACAGCGCGGCGTCGGCGGCGAAGATCGGCCAGCTGGTGGGCCCGGTCAAGAGCCAGTTCGGCTACTACGTCTTCAAGGTGACCAAGGTCACGCCGGGTAGCCAGCAGACGCTCGCCCAGGCCAAGGAGACCATCCGCCGCACGCTCACCACGCAGGGTCAGCAGACGGCGCTTACCAAGTTCTCGAAGAAGTTCGAGAAGAAGTGGAAGTCTCGCACCGACTGCCGCAAGGGCTTCCAAGTCATGAACTGCAAGAACGCGCCGAAGCAGACCGCCCAGCAGGGCGCCGCCCCGGGCGCGGTGCCACAGCAGGGCGGGGCGCAGCAGGTGCCTCAGCAGGGCGGGGCGCAGCAGGTGCCTCAGCAGGGTGCGCAGCAGGTGCCTCAGCAGGGTGCGCAGCAGGTTCCGCCGCAGGGCGGCGGCGCGCAGCAGGTTCCGCCACAGGGCGGCGGCGCGCAGCAGGTGCCCGGCCGGTAGCCCGTGGGCGCGGTGGCGCGGGCGGACATTCAGGAATCGCTCGCTGCGCTCGACGGGCTCACCCGCCGGCTGCGCCGCGAATGCCCGTGGGACCGTGAGCAGGACGAGCGCTCGATCGTGCCGCACACAGTCGAAGAGGCCTACGAGCTGGCCGACGCCGCCTACGCCGGCGATGACGCCAAGCTGCTCGACGAGTTGGGCGACGTGCTCTTCCAGGTCCACTTCCTGTCGCTTCTGCTCGAGGAGCGGGGAGCCGGCGATCTCGCCGCGGTGGCCGAGCATTGCTCGCAGAAGCTCGTCCGCCGCCACCCCCACGTGTTCGGTGACGTGGAGGTGGATCACGCCGAGGAGGTGCTCGCCAACTGGGATGCCATCAAGCGCCAGGAGGCCGGCCGCGAGCCGGGCGTGTTCGGCGAGGTGCCCGAGAACCTGCCCGCGTTGCTCCACGCGCGCAAAGTGCAGCGTCGCGCGGCGTCAACCGGCTTTGACTACTCGAGGAGCGAGGAGCCCATCGACGCGGTGCGCGAGGAGCTCGCCGAGGTGGCGGGAGCGCATGATCGCGACGCCCAGTTCCACGAGACGGGCGATCTCCTGTTCGCCGCCGTCGCCGTAGCGCGTAGGCTGCACGTCGATCCCGAGCTCTCGCTGCGCGCCGCCGCGCAGCGATTTCGGGAGCGGGTGGAAGGCGCAGCGGCGCTCGCCCTCCGCGAGGGATCGGAATGGAGCGAACTGCCCCCAGAACGCCAACTCGAGCTCTTCCAACGCGTCAGCGTGGCGCCGGATCCTGACCCTGGAGGTCCCGCATGAGCCGCATCGACCACGTCCACGCCCGCCAGATCCTCGACTCCCGCGGCAACCCCACGGTGGAGGCCGAGGTCACGCTGGACACCGGCGAGCGCGGCCGGGCTGCGGTGCCGTCAGGCGCGTCGACCGGGGAGTTCGAAGCGACCGAGCTGCGCGACGGTGACGACGCCTACATCGGCAAAGGGGTCATGCGCGCGGTCGAGCACGTCAACGGCGAGATCGCGGAAGCGGTGACGGGACACGATGCCCTCGACCAGGAGACGCTCGACCGCACGATGATCGAGCGCGACGGCACCCCCAACAAGTCGCGGTTGGGCGCCAACGCGATTCTGGCCGTTTCACTGGCGGGCGCTCACGCCGCGGCGGCGGTCCAGGGACTGCCCCTGTGGCGCGCGCTGGGCGGGGAGGAGGTCAACGTGCTCCCGGTGCCGATGATGAATCTGCTCAACGGCGGGGTGCACGCCAACAACAAGGTCGACTTCCAGGAGTTCATGGTCGTGCCCGTGGGCGCGAAGAGCTTTGCCGATGCGCTGCGGATGGGCACCGAGATCTTCCATCACCTCAGCCGCACCCTGCGCGAGCGGGGCTTGGACACCGCTGTGGGAGACGAGGGAGGATTCGCGCCGGACCTCGAGTCCAACGAGGCGGCTCTGCAGGCGGTCATTGCGGGCATCGCGGCCGCGGGCTACCACCCCGGCGAGGATGTCTGCCTGGCGTTGGATCCAGCCACCAGCGAGCTCCAGGCCCACGGCGACTACTCCCTTGCGCACGAGGGCCGCACCCTTACCTCCGATGAGCTCGCCGACTACTGGGCGGACCTCGTCGACCGCTATCCGATCGTCTCCATCGAGGACGGCATGGGCGAGGAGGATTGGGGGGGCTGGAAGGCGCTGACCGACCGCCTCGGCGACCGGGTGCAGCTCGTGGGCGACGATCTGTTCGTGACGAACTCCGATCGCCTGCGGCGTGGGATCGACGGCGGCGTGGCCAACTCGATCCTGGTCAAGGTCAATCAGATCGGCACGCTCACCGAGACCCTGGAGGCGATGGCCGTGGCGCGCGAGGCCGGCTACACGGCGGTCATGTCGCACCGCTCGGGGGAGACCGAGGACGTCACCATCGCCGACCTGGCAGTCGCCACGGGGTGCGGCCAGATCAAGACGGGCGCCCCGTCGCGCACCGACCGCGTGGCCAAGTACAACCAGCTGCTGCGTATCGAGGAGACACTGGGAGAGCGCGCGAGCTATCCCGGGCGCTCGGTATTTCGCGGTTGATAGCCCTCCGGGTCGGGGATCTGCACGCCGGACGCCTCCAGGGCCGCGGACAGCGTGTTCACCAGCAGGTCCAGCAGGTCGCCGCGGTCGATGTCTCGGTGATGCAGCCAATCGAGGCACGCTCCGTCCATGAACCACAGCCATGCCCGAACGGCCGTCCGCGCGCGCGGCGGCGGATCGGCCGGCGCGAGGCCCGCGAGGATCCGCTGGGCCGTCAGTTCGCGGATGGTGTCGATGAGCTCGCGCACGTCTGACACCGTGTTCGCGCTGAGCATGAGCTGCTCATAGGCCTCGGCGTTCTCCTCCACCCAGGAGAGGAAGGCCTCGAGGCTTCCCCGGAGCTGGGCGAACGGTGGGAGGGACGGATCGGGGTCGGTACGGCGACGCAGTTCATCAGCAGCCTGGGCGAGCGTCGCCGCGAAGAACGCCCGCTTGCTCGGAAAATAGTGGTAGAGCAGCGCCTTTGAGATGCCCGCGGCCCGAGCGATCTTGGCCATCGACAGGGCTGCGTACCCGTGCTTGGCGAACAGCTGGGCCCCTCGGCGGAGTAGCTGCGCCCGGCGCTCGTCGACGTCGAGGCGGCGATAGGCGGGCTTGGCCATGGACTCAATCCTACTCCGTTGTTGACCGACGGTTGACAAGTGCCGTAGCCTTACCGACCATCGGTCAACAAGAGAGGACGGTCATGGAAGAAGGAAGCGGGAGGGCCCAGGTCGATGGTGCGGCGGCGCAGCGATGGGAGGAGCTGGTGGGGGGCCGTGTGCTGGCGTGGATCGGAGGTGTGGCGGTACTGGTGGGTCTGGTCCTGCTGTTCGCGCTCGCCGTCTCTCGAGGCTGGATCGCGCCCGTTTCGCGCGCACTGATGGCGGGCGCGGGCTCGCTGGCCCTGCTGGGCGTGGGAGCTTGGCTGCACGAGCACCGCGGGCGCACCGAGGCCGCGCTCGTCGCCACCGCTACTGCGATCAGCGGACTGTTTGCCACCGTGACCGTGGCGGCGGTGGTCTACCACCTGATTCCACTGGCGGTGGGCCTCGGGCTTGCCCTGACGGTGGGGACTGCGGCCACGGTGCTGGCCGCGCGCTGGCGGGCGCAGGGCATCGCGGCCCTGGGCATCGTGGGCTCGCTGCTGGCGCCGCTGCTGGTGGGCGCTCCCGCCGG
>JALYZC010000079.1 GCA_030945905.1 Actinomycetota bacterium | reverse complement strand
GGGATCGAGATAACGCAGATAGCCCACGCCGTATGCGCCGAGGAAGACCTTGCCGCGATACGCAGCCGGGTAGAGGGTGCCGTTGTAGGTCGGGCCGCCGACGATCGCCATGCCGGTCCCGGTGTGGAAGTCGTAGTTGGGCAGAGCCGTCGGCTTGGAGTACTCGCCGCCCGCCCCGCCGCAGCTAGCGTCGGCGCTGTAGCCAGGGGTCTTGATGTGGCCCTCCCAGCACGGCCAGCCGTAGTCCCTGCCTTGCTGGGTGAGGTCGATCTCCTCCCAGCTGTTCCACCCGACGTTCGCCCACCGCCGGTCCCAGGCCGCCGCCGCGCAGCGTAAAGCGGAAGGGGTTGCGAAAGCCTTTGGCGTAGAGCTTGGTGCAGATGTGGTGAGGGTTCGGCGGCGTCACCGGAGCCGACCCACAGCGTCCCGTCGGGGTCGGCGCGGACGGTGCCGATCGAGTGCGAGGCGCTCTCTGAAGGGATGCAGTTATTGGTGTTCGACGGCGCCGGGCAACTCCCGTCGGCGCGCTTCTGTCCGAGGATGATCTGGGAGTCTGAGACGACGTTGGTGGCGCTGAGCTGGATGCGTTCGAGCACCGACATCTTTGTGCCGCCGTAGTCGTTTGCGTTGTTCTCGTAGGTATAGAGCAGATAGACGTAGTGGTTGGAGGTGTAGGCGGCATCGACCGCCACTCCGAGGAAGCCGTGGTCTCCGTAGGTGTTGGCCGCACGGTGTAGGGCGTGACCTGCGTGACATCGGTCTTGAGGACCTTCAGCGCCCCGTCGCGCATCGCGAGCAGCATGCCCGTCGGGCGTCCAGGCCACCGCGGAGGGACGGGAGAGGCCCCCGAGGATGGTGGTTGCGCTGAAACCCTGACGGGAGCGTCACGGCGGCGGCGGCCCGACCGGCGAGCGCAAGCGCAGCCAGGCGATCGCCAAGCTCAGTCCGCCTACGGCACCGCGGCGGTACACGGTGGCCAAGGTATCAGCGCACCTCGCGTCGAAGGGGAAACCTAGCGCTGCTCGCCCCGGGCGGCGTGGTGGTGATCGCCGGTGGTACACTGGGCGCGTGCCGACGAATCACCCACGTATACAGGTCACGGTCGACCCCGAGCTCGCCGCTGCGCTCGATGAGGTCGAAGCTCACGTTCTCTCCCGTGGCCGGGCAGGGTTGCTGCGCGAGCTGGCTCTACGCGGCGCCCGCGACGCGCTCGGCGAAGCGCAAGCCCGTGGCGAGGCGCTCGAGTACCTCCTCGCTTACGACTTCGGCGAGCTTCGGGGCATACACGAGGAACGCCACGCTCGGCTGCCGTGAGCTACGGGTCCGGGAGTCCGCTTGTCGTCGACACCTCCGCGTGGGCACGCCAACACCACCACTCGATCCGGGAGCGCTGGCGCGAGGCCGCAACCGCCAACCTGCTGGTCTCGTGTCCAGTCGTCGCCCTCGAGCTGCTCACGGTGGCGCGCTCCGCGGACGAGTACGACAGGCTTGACATTGCACTCCGCGCCCTCGCGCAGGCGCCTGTCACCGCGAACGTGTGCGCGGCAGCGTTGGCCGCGTCGCGTAGTGTCGTCAACTCGGCAGAGCACCGGCGCGTACCGGCAGCCGACTACCTCATCGCCGCAGCCGCCGCCGCGCGCGGCTGCGCCGTGTTGCACTACGACCACGACTACGATGCCCTCGCTGGACCGCTTGGCATCGAGAGTGTCTGGATCGCCCCCCCGGGCAGCCTTCCCTAGCGGGCGCATAATGGCACAATGACGTCCGTCAACGCCGGCTTGTGCGACAGCTGCCGCCACCAGCGGGTGATCGGCAACACCCGGGGGTCGGAGTTCTCCCTGTGCGAGCGCTCCAAGAGCGAGCCCGGCCTGTACCCACGCTACCCCCGTACACCGGTTGCCCACTGCCACGGTCACGAGCCCGCGGACGAGGAGAATGAGCGGACGTGAGGGCGGTGGCTCTGCTGATCGCCGGGGTGGCCGCGATCGTCGCCGGACCGCTCGCTGAGACCAGCCGCCGCGACCGCTGGACGCCGCTGCACACGGCCGCGCTGGCGCGAACCGAGGTTGCCGCCGCGCGCATCGGAGGGTCGGTGTAACCGAAGTGCTCCGAGTCGTAAGTTCGGTTGGGGTTAGGCCGCGAGCGTGAGGTGGCGTGCTTGGCGGTCGGCCAGCCGCGTGAGCAGGCGGTCGAGGTCCTCGCGCGTGAACTTCCAGCCGAACGGCTCGGTGATCTGGTTGTAGAGCTGCTCGAACTCGTTTAGGCGTCGGGCGACCTGGGCGAGCGAGTCGAAGTCGTTGGGGGTGAGCACCTTGCGCTGGAGGATCGAGAAGAAGATCTCGACCTGGTTGAGCCAGCTGGCGTGGACCGGGGTGTGAACGAGGATGAGGTTGGGCCAGCGGCCCTGCAGCCGACGCACCGATGCTTGGCCACGGTGCGAGGAGCCGTTGTCGACGATCCAAAACACGCGTGGCGCCGAAACGTAGGGCTCCTTGGTCATCACCTGATGCACGAGCCTGTCAAAGGGCGCGATCCCGCCCTTGCGCTCGCAGCGGCCGAAGACCTGGGCGCGACGCACGTCCCAGGCGGCCAGGTAGGTCAGCGCGCCGCCGCGCTTGTAGGTGTGCTCGACGCGCTGGCCGCGAGGCACACCGGCCGCCGGTGCCAAGGTCTCACAGATCCGTTGGCGCGCCTGGATCGAGGGCTTCTCATCAGCCGAGATGACGCAGTCGCCGGGATGCAGCAGCCGACCCTCCCAGCGGCCCTCATATAGGTCGAGGATCCGGCCGGCCTTCTGGGCGAACTCCGGATCGCTTGGGAAGATCCACGAGCGGTACTGCCACGGGCGGATCGCGTCCTCACGCAGCCAGCGCACGATCGTCGCTTGTGAGGCCTCGCAGATGCCGCGCTCAACGACGAGGCGATGAACGTCAGCCGTCGAGCGCCGCGACAGCGGCGCGCCTTGGGCGGGTGGTTCGCAGGCCACCGCCTTGACCTCGGCGACCTGGTCCGGGGGGAAAACGGCGCGGTCGACCCGACCGCGCTTGGTCACGCAAACCATCTAGCCGATGTTCGGCGAATCGTCGGCGCCACTGCCCCACGACCTTCGAGCACATGTCCAGACCGACCGCGATCTCGGCGTTAGACACGCCCTCGGCGGCGAGCAGCACGATCTTCGCGCGCTGCACGTCGCGGTAGGCCAACGTCAGCTTCGCCGCCCGCGCCTCAAGCTCACGCCGCTCATCATCCGAGAGAGTGATCTCGGCCGCACGCGCCACCACACCCAGGATTCGCCGACCGCGTTATGACTCCTTCCAACAAAGACCAGAGGGAACTTACGAGAGGCAACACTAAGGATCACGCAAGTCTGCACACTGATGCTACGGTGTGTGCGTGGATGTACCAGCCCGCGATTTGCGTAACCACACGCGTGATGTTCTGCGCCGGGTGGAACGGGGCGAGGCGGTGCGCATCACGGTCAACCGTCGCCCGATCGCCGAGCTGCGCCCGGTTGCGGATCGTCCATCGTGGACGACGGGCGCGGCGATGGAGGCAGCGCTGCGTAACGCGCCGGCGGATCCTGGGCTGCTGAAGGACCTTCGGCCGCTGCGAGACCAGGTCATCGAGCCGGCATGACCCGGGCACTTCTGGACACCTCAATCTTCGTGGCCCTGCAGCAGGGGCGCGCGCTCGAGCGACCGCTGCCTGATGAGGTGGGGGTGTCCGTGGTGACCCTGGCCGAGTTGGAAGTCGGCGTCCTCGTTGCCGCCGACGAGGACGCGCGGGCCACTCGACTGCAGACGCTCGTGGCCGTTCGCGAGCGCGCTGCGCCGCTTGAGGTCGATCAGAGGACCGCCTCGGCCTACGCGCGGCTGGCGTCCGCGGCGTTGCGCGCCGGAAGGCGCCCGCGAATCCATGACACCTGGATCGCAGCCACGGCGCTCGTCCATGAGAGCGCGGTCTGGACCCAGGATCGCGACTTCACGCACTTCCCGCACGTGGAAGTGGTCCGAGTCTGACTCAGGCCTGGCGGGCCGCTACTTGCAGGGCTTTTTCGGGTCGCTCGTGGGCTTCTGGAGCACCAGGAACGCGCCGAGGTCCTGGCCCTGCTCGAACGAGTAGCAGAACACGCTCGGGCTGGTCACGCTGTTGACGAAGGTCGCCTGCGGGGACTGCATGAGCCCGACGACGGTCGGGGGCGGGGAGGGGAGGGTCTGCGGGAGCGGGCGGTCGAGTGCGGTCTGGAGGCCGTCGCGCTTGAAGAAGACGGCGTTCTGAGGCTTGTGGCCCGGCAGGGGCGGCATCAGCGCGACGACGCTGTCGATGCCGTCGAGATAGTGAAAGGAGTAGAGGGCCAGCTCCAGGGCCTCACGGCGCAGCAGGAGGCCGCGCTCGGTCGAGGGCTTGCCCCGGTTGATCGCGCAGCGCGAACCCAAGCCGCAGAGCGTGTAGAGCGCGCTCTTGCCACCCACGATGCCGATGTTGCGCGCACCGGAGTCGGCCACCGCGATGCGCACAGACAGGTTGAGCTGGCCCACCTTCAGCGGGCCGCCGGTCACGCCCACCAGCTGGTCGCCGTCGGATTGACGGTAGGACGGGGCGACGTGGTCGGCGATCTGCTGCGCCCCCGAGGCGACGGCGGTCGAGCGCGGATGCCAGGCCGACCAGCGGGTGTCCGGCGCTGCGCCGTTCCCGGAGGCGACCACGAGGGTTGCCGCCACCGCCCCGATGGCGATTCCGATCAGGGCTCCGAGCACGAGGCGAAAGCGGTGGGCGTGCTGGGAGCCGACGATCGGCAGTGCCGGGGGCGGCGGCTCGGCGGGGGGTGTTTCCGGGTCGCTCATAGCTTCGGCCAGGTCTCCTTGGCGAGCCAATCCACCGTGGGCTTCACGGGGCGGACGCGCTCGAGCAGCGAAATGACGTCATCGCCGTGGAGCTCGCGCTTGTCGACCAGCTCGTCGGCAATCGCGCTCAGCGCCCGACGGTTATGGCGCATGGCGTTGTAGGCGTAGATGAACGCCTGGCCGATGATTTGCGCGGCCAGGGCGCGCTTGGAGGGATCGGTCATCACGCCCGTGAAGGTCTCGGCGTAGATGCTTCCCGCCCCCGGATCGGAGCGGTGCAGGATCATGTTGCCGATGCGTTCGAGGCGCTTGGTGATGCGCTCGCGCTCTGCTTCCTCTTCCTCTACGGAGGCGAATTGGTCGCCGAGGTCGATCTGCCTGGGACCCATCGCGGCCGCCCCCACCATCTGGAGCGTCCGGAACGTGGCGCTGTAGACGTCGCCGCCCACCCCGACGGAGTTCTCGTCGTAGAAGACGTACTCGGCGGCCATCGCACCCAAGGTCATGATCAGGTTGGCCATCACCTCGCTCTGCCAGGCGCTGAAGCGCTCCTCCTTCTCGGCCATCTGGAAATGGCCGAGAGATTCGCCGCGCTTGCGCACCGTCAGGCGCGTGGCCTCGAGGTTGTCCTGGTAGAGGAAGGATCCAACCGCATGGCCGGCCTCGTGGATGGCCACCGCGCGCGTCTCCGCGGGCACGTACTCGACCTTCTGGGCGGTACCGGACTCGATCGTGGTCATGGCCTCGAGGATGTCCGGGCGCCCGAAGCGCTCGCGACCCTCGGAGTGCGCGTAGGTGAGCGCCATCGAGCACACCTGCTCGATCATGGCCGGTGAGTATCCGCTGGTGATGCGGGCAAGCTCGTCGCGCTTGTGGTCGGTGTCGAGATCGGGCTGATGGTCGACCTTCGCGATGTAGAGGTCGAGGATGTCGCGCCGGTCGTCCTTGGTGGGCGTGCGAAAGAAGATGTGGCGGCCCATCCGGCCGGGACGGATCAGCGCCGGATCGAGCGACTGCATCGGGGCGTTGGTGGCGCCGATGAAGTAGATCTGCTCGTTGCGAGGCTTGGGGGAGGGCAGCCGCAGCGACCGCTTGCCCAGGCGCCGGGGAAATACGTACATCGCATCGAGGAAGGTGTTGATGCGCTTGGTGAAGAAGCGGCGCATGAACGGAGGCTCGTCGACCCCGTCCATCTGCACGAGCAGCTGGTTGAGAGCCATCCCGCCCCCTCCACCACCCATCATGCCGGGGGCGATGAACCGGTTGATGCGCTCGTTGATGCCGGCGAAGAACGGGGGATAGGTCGATTGCGGCGCCGCCGCCCGCTGGGCGAACACGTAGTCGCGCCACTCACGGGACTCGACGATGACGTCCCCGCTGGCCGTGAGCGAGCCCCATGGGCCGTAGAACGGTCCGGCCTTGGGCTGCTCCGGCTGACTGAACCCGCCGGCGGCGCCACCGCCCAGCGCCGCGCGGCGCGTGCCGACCGCGTCGATCTCATCGATGAACACGATGCACTGCCCGCCCCACTTGCGGGCCATCCGCCGCGCCCGGGCGATGAGGATGAGCACCACGACCACGTCCATCCCGATGAAGGTCTGGGCGAAGCCCGACCCTGGCATCGTCATGAACGGGCAGTTGAAGCTGGTGGCGATCGCCTTGGAGAGCATCGTCTTCCCCGTCCCCGGGGCGCCGAGGAAGAGCAGCCCGCGCTCGCGCTTGCCGCCCGCCTTCTCGAATTCCTCCCCCGCTTGCCACAGGGAGATCACGCGCGTGACCTCCTCCTTGGGCTCCTGCTGGCCGCGGACGTCATCGAGCCGGACGCCCCAGTCGGCGTCGCCGGGCTCATAGACCTTCATCTGCTTGATGCCGAAGAAGAGGAGCGGGCCGAACAGGATCGCGAAGTTGATGAAGAACAGCAGCGGGAGCTGCAGCCCGAGGATCAGCAGCGTGGGGAAGAAGGAGTTGAAGAGCTCCCCGAGCTGGCCGAACGTGCCGAACAGGGAGACGTTGGTGCCACCGAGCCTCAGCGCCAGGTTGAGCCCCACCAGCAGCGTGAACATGGTCAGCAGCAGCCAGAGGAGGTGCTTGAAGCGCGTGCGCCAGTACCAGACCCGCCGTCGCTGGACGACGTCCTCCTCGAGTAGCTCCTTCTCGGCGCCGTAGAGGTTGGGCGTGGGAATCAGCTTGTGGACGATGACGTCGACTGCGCCGCGAAACGCGATCACGCCGACGAAGGTGGCCAGCAGCGCCCAGTACCAGGGCCAATGGTTGGTCTTCTGGAACACGACGAACCAGGCGGGGCTGGTCAACAGCGCCACCGCCGTGGCGGCGCGGGTGAGCTTGCGCCACTCGCCGGCGAGCGCGCTGGCCTCCTGGGTCATCCTGGGTCGCAGGCTCGGTGGTGAGTCTTCGGCGTAGGACATTGGCTCGCTCAAGGGTACTCGGGGCCGCAGGGCGCGCGATCAATGCGCCCGTGCATGACCTACCCCGAATGGTGGCAGGATGATCCCGCCCCACGTTAGGTGGCAATAAAGCATGCGGCCGGGGCGCGCCGACCCGGGCCTCACCAGTGGCGCGGCGGCGCTACCCGGCGTTGCGGTCGGGACGCCGGGTGAGAAACCAGATGCCCTTGTTGACCCTCTGGAT
>JALYZC010000220.1 GCA_030945905.1 Actinomycetota bacterium | reverse complement strand
CCCCCCGCCGCCGGTGAGGACCAGGTTGCGCGGAAGCGGTCCTGCCGCCGCGCCGCCCGCCGCGACGGCGTGGCCGGTGGAGCGAGCCCCGGCCCCGGCGACCGCGGCCGAGCGGATGTCGTGCACGACCCGGTGGGCGACCCCGTCCTGGATCAGGGGGAGTGGCGCCTTGGCGACGCCCTCGGCGTCGAAGGAGCGTGGGAGCGTTCCGGGGACGCGGGGTGTGTCGGCCAGGTTGACCGCCGACGCCGCCACCCGCGTGCCCAGGCGCCCCGACAGCGCGCTGCGATCCTCGGCGTAGGCAAGGCCGTTGAAGGCCAGCGCGCCGAGGAACTCGAGCAGGCTGCCCACCGCATCGGCGTCGAGGACCGCCGGGTACTCGCCGGCGGCCAGCTCGACCGGCTCGTCGGGCACCACCTTGGCCGCCGCCGCCCGAGCGGCGCCCGCGGGATCGAGCTCGCCCACCGACGTTGAGGCCTGCGCGGCAAAGCCGCTGCGCTGCGCCTCGTCACGGCAGAGCACCTTGAGGTAGGCATCGGTGACGGCGTCCGAGGCTCGGAGACCGGTGCTCGACGCGATGGCCGTGCGCACGGCGCCGGCCGTCCAGATGCCGGCGGTCTGCAGGCCGCGCTCGTGCCCCGCGGCGAAGATGTCGCGCAGGGCGTCGCCCGCCGCGACAGGGTCGAGCTGCGCGGTCGCCGGATCAAAGCCCTGATGCGGACGGCTCGGACCCGACGCCTGCGGCAGGCCGGGATAGGGACTGGCTGGTCGGTCGGTGGCTGCGGCGGCCTCGGCGCCGCGAGCCGCCCGCCGGCCGGCGGCGCCCAGCGCGTCGTCGTCGAACCGGTTGGCGGCCGCGGTCGCGGTATGTCCGCCGCGCACGGCGGTGATCCGCAGGTCGAGGTCGTCGACCTCGGTCGCCTGCGTGGGGCGCGAGCCAGCAAAGCGCGAAAGCAGCGAGCGCTCGTGCACGACGGTGACCTGCGCATCGCCGTCGACATGGGCGAGCGCCCGTTCGGCCAGGGCCATCAGATTCTCGCCGGTCATGCCACGCCCACCTGCACGCCCGTGAAGCGCGCGGGCGCCGTGCCGTGGGAGACCCGCATGAGCTGACCCGGCTCGCCCTTGCCGCAGTTGGAGACCCCGTGCAGGTGCCATTCCCGCGGACCCGCGACGGCGGCCAGGGAGACCCAGAAGCGGGGCGTGATGCCGGCGTAGGAGGGGTTTCGCACGAGCCGGCCCAGCCGGCCCCCGCGAATCTCGCGGCCGACCTCGGTGGCGAACTGGAAGTTCAGGCGGCGATCGTCGATCGACCACGAGCGGTTGGTCTCGAGATACAGGCCCTCGTCGATGTCGGCGAGGAGCTCGTCGAGCGACCCCGCCTCGCCGGGCTCGAGCGACACGTTGGTCATGCGCACGATCGCCTGGCGCGCGTACCCGTCCGCGCGGGCGCAGCCTCCGGACGCCTCGAGGCCGACCTCTGCGGCCGACTCGCGCGAAGACAGCGCAGCGCGCAGGACACCGTCGCGGACCAAGGGCAGGCGCCGTGCCGCCACGCCCTCGTCGTCCCAGCCAAAGGAGCCGAGCCCGTGGGGGAGGGTGGCATCGGCGGTCACGTTCATCGCCTCGCTGCCGTAGCGCAGCGTGCCGAGATCGCCGGGACCGACCCAGCTCGTCCCGGCGTAGGAGGCCTCACCGCCCAGGATGCGGTCGAGCTCGAGCGCGTGGCCGACCGACTCGTGCAGCTGGAGCGCCACCTGCTCGCCGTCGAGGACCACGTCGGTCACCCCCGCGCGGCACTCCGGTGCGTCGAGCAGGGCAAGGGCCTCATCGGCCACCCGCGGTGCCTGGCCGGCGAGGTCGAGCGCCTCGATGTGCTCCCAGCCCGCGGCCAGCACCGAACCTCCGTGCGCGGCTGGATAGGAGCGGACCTGCAGCTCACCGTCGGAAACCGCCACGGCGAACAATCCGGCGCCGCACTCGGTGGAGGTCTGGGTACACGCTGCGCCCTCGGTCGAGGCGAACGCCCGGATCGTGCGTTCGCTCAGGCAGTCAGCCCCGGAGCGCGCAATCCGGGGATCACCCCGCAGCGCGCCTTCCGCGTCGAGCAGCAGCTCGAGCTTCGCCTCCACGGGGATCCCGAACGGGTCGCGGTCCCACGACGAGGTCCACGCTCCGTCCGCCGGCGGCGCGGGCGCCAGCGCGACGATCCGAGAAACCGAGGGCTGTGCCTCGGCCGTGGCCAGCGCCCGGGCCAGCGACGCCTGGGCCGCTCCGCGCCCCGCATTCGAGGTGGCGGCGAATCCCCAGGCGCCCCGCACGCGTACGCGCACGCCGATCCCCTCGGTCTCCACCGTGTCGAGGCGCTGCACGCGACCGTTGCGCACGGTCAGGCTCTCGCGAAGGGTGATGACGCGCCGAACGTCTGCGTACTCGCAGCGCCCGGCCGCGGCACCCATCAGCTCGATCAGGTCGTCCAGCAACGCGCGGGGCGCCCTACCACGCCGCCTCGTAGATGGCCAACAGCTCCGCTCGGTCGGCTGCCGGCGGTGTCAGCCCCAGCTCCGCCCGCCGGAGGGCGGCGTCGGCGCAGTCCCCGAGCATCTCGGCGGTCACGCCCCGCTCGCGCAGGCGCAGCGGTCCCGCCCGCGCCGCCAGCCGTCCCGCGGCGGACTCGAGGTCTTCACCGGCGGCCGTCGCGAGCTGCTCCATCTCCGCCGGAGCCCGGCGCGCCAGCGCCCGGGTGGTGTGCGGCAGCATGATCGCGTTGGCCGAGGCGTGGCCGACGCCTGCGACCCGGGCCAGCGTCTGGGACATCACGTGGTGGAGCCCGTACCCGGCCGCGTCGGCGGCGTAGCCGGCCAGCAGCGCCCCCAGCGCCAGTGCGTCGCGGTCGGGCGTGGGCCCGTCGAACGCCCGTGCCAGCAGCCACGCCCCGCCGTGCGCCGCGAGCGTGGCGACCGGGTTCGCCCGGGTGGTCAGCGGCGCCTCCACCGCGTGTGAGAGCGCGTTGAGCGCGCTGGCCGCAAGCACGGGCTCGGGCTGAGAGGCGCTGAGGGCGGGATCGTTGATCACGATCGTCGGGCGCACATGCGGCGTGTCGCCCGGCACGCCGGCGGCCTGGCGGTGCAGGGAAGTCATCTCGGCCGCGGACAGCGTGGTGGGCACCGCCGCGATGCGGCGCGGCGGGTCCGCGGCGGCGAGCGCCTTGCCCACGTCGATCACCCGTCCGCCGCCGAGGGCGACGAGCCGGTCGCCGCTCACCTGCGGGCGCAGGTCGCCTGCGACCTCGTCCACGCGGCCTGCCGCCACGTCGTGCACGCTTCCCGCCCGATCGACGAGCGCGGGCGTGACAGCCCGCGCTCGCGGGGTGCTGAGCAGCGCGTACCCGGGCTCGAGCCGCTCTGCCGCTCGGCCCAGCGCGCCACGGCCGTAGTGGACGGTCCGGTCGCCGTCCTCCCATAGAAATGGCACGGAGGGGTTGATCTCGGGCGGGCGCATGCGAGCGCGCACCCTAGCGGCGCCGGTCGGTCTCAGACCTCGGCGAGAGCGCTCGGCGCCAGCTCGGCGACCGGCACCGGCCGCCCGAGATGGTAGCCCTGCCCGTAGTGCACCCCGAGCCCGGTGAGCATGCGCAGGGCGTCGTCGTCGGTGACGACCTCGGCGACCGTCTGCTTGCCCAGCCCGCGGGCGATGTCCACGACCGCCTGGACGAGCAGACGATCGGTCTGGTTGTGAGGGCAATTGCGCACGAACTCCCCGTCGATCTTCACAAGGTCGAAGGGAAGGTGCTTGAGGTAGTAGAAGGACCCGAAGCCGGCCCCGAAGTCGTCCAGGGCGAAGCGGCAGCCGAGCTCCGCGACCCGCTTGCCGAAGTTCCGGGCGCCGGCCATGTTGGCCACGGCCCCGGTCTCGCTCACCTCGAAGATCAGGCGCTCCGGCGCTATACCGGTCCGGCCCAGCTCTGCCTCGATCAGGTCGAGCAGGACATGATCGTCGAGCGAGCGAGGGGAGAGGTTGACTTCGAGCGTCAGTCCCGCCCCGGTCCGGTCGTGCTCCTGGATCATCGCGATTGCCTGTCCGACCACCCAGTGGTCGATCGCCCGCACCCTGCCCAGCCGCTCGGCGATGGGCAGAAACGCGGCGGGCGGGATCAGGTCGCCGGTTTGGTCCTGCATCCTCAGCAGCAGCTCGTGCTGGGTGACGCGGCCGGTCGAGAGCTCGACGATCGGCTGGGCGAGCAACGTGAATCGATCCTCCTCGAGCGCGGACCCGATGCGCTGCACCCACGTCTCGCGGCCCTTGATGCGCGTACACGACCGCTGGTCGGACTTGTAGAAGGCGATGCGATTCCGGCCCCCCTCCTTGGCGTCGTACATCGCCAAGTCGGCGCTGACCATGAGGTCGTCGCTGGTCCGCCCCACCTCGTCTTGCACCATGGCCACGCCGATGCTGGCGCTGATCGAGCCCCCGGCTCCGGCGCGCGCCCGCGAGTGGGTGTTGCGGATCGCGGTGAGGAGGTCGCACGCCACCTCGCGCGCCTGTGCACGGCCGACCTTCGGCAGCAGAATCACGAACTCGTCACCGCCGAGCCGTGCGAGCACGTCGGTCGTGCGGAGCCTGCTGCGAAGGGCCTCGGCGACGCCCAGGATCAGCTCGTCACCGGCCTGGTGGCCGAGTGAGTCGTTGACCTGCTTGAAGTCGTCGAGGTCGACCATCACCACGGCGCCCTCGAGACCGTAGCGCCGTGCCCGGGCGAGATGGGCCTTGAGCTCGTGCTCGAAGCTGCGCCGGTTCAGCAGGCCGGTCAGCGGCTCGTGGTCGACCATGTACCGCAGCTTCTCCTCGTTGCGGCGGCGGTCGGTGATGTCGAGCATCTGGGTCAGAAAGTGAACCGGCGCCCCGTCGGAGGTGCGCAGCAGCGTGGCCTGCAGAGTCATCCAGACCGTGTCACCCGATGCATGGAGGCAGCGCTGCTCGGTCTGGTAGCTGCTGATCTCGCCCGCCAGGAGCAGGTCCATCTGACGTCGCATTTCGACCATGTCGTTCGCGTGGGTGATCAACTCCAGGCCGGCGGACTCGAGCTCTTCGCGGCCATGGCCGGTGATCTCGCACAATGCGCCGTTGACTTCTTCGAACCGCCCTTCGAGACCCAGGACGGCCATCCCGGAAGGGGCCCCCTCGAACACACCGCGAAAGCGGGCCTCCGCGGCCCCGCGGAGCTCTGCCTCGGCCCGCGCTCGCTCCGCCGTGATCGCCGCCAGCACCAGCGAGACCAGAGCGGTGACGCCTACGAAGGTCTGGGAGAGCAGCAACCCTTGGTCCTCGGTGGCCTGCACGAAGGGCCCCATCCCGTGCGCAGTGAAACCGGCGGCGACGGCGGCCACGATCAGGCTCCCGGCCGTGACCCCGCGCTGGCGGAAGCGCAGTGCCGCCCAGGCCAGGAGGGGGAAGATCAGGAACGTGCGATCGGCGGTATCGGAGAACACCCAGCAGCTGACCAGCGTGAGGGCCAGGAGGAAGGCGGCGCCTTCGAGCACCCGTCCCCGCGAGCGACCGCGGGGGAGGCCATTGGCAAGCACCATGAGAAACGGCGCCACCAGCAGGGCGCCCCCGAGGTCCCCCGCCCACCAGGTCCACCATGTCGAGAGCAGGCCATCCGCCGCCGCCGCCCCTCCGAGGTGCAGGCTGGTGACGCCCACGGTGGCACTGACCATGGTGCTCACGACGGCCACGGCGGCGAGCGCGAGCACGTCTCGCAGGCGATCGAGGGAGGGACGAAAACGGGCGACGTGCATCAGGAGGGTCGCACCGACGAGCGCCTCCAGCGTATTGCCCGTCGTGATTCCCAGCACCGTGAGGAGCGGCACCCCGGTCCACAGGTTCGCGAGGAACGCGCCGAGCGCCACGCCGGGCCACAGCCGCCGGCCCCACACCACCAGGGCGGCCAGGGCGATCCCGGTGGGCGGCCAGACCGCGGTGACGCTCGAGCTTTCACTGGCGAGCGCGAGCCCACCCTGCGCCGCGGCGAAGTACGCCACGGCCACCGCGACGAGCCTGGCCGCGTAGACGGGCTCGAAGCCGCCCGTCAAGCGATCCTGAATCACTCGCCACCACACCGAGGTTCGGCCCCTCATAGGCCCGCTATCGGCAGGGGCGGCGGCCGGCTTTATTCCTTTAGCGCCCGGTGCGGCAAATGGACGTATGGACGGGGCAGCGGGCTTGCAGGATTATGAGGTCATGTTCGATCGTTTCACAGAGCGAGCCCGCCAGGTGGTTGTCCTCGCACGGGAGGAGGCACGGACTCTCAGGCACAACTACATCGGGACCGAGCACATCCTGCTCGGGCTGCTGCGCGACGAGGGGGGGCTGGCCG
>JALYZC010000203.1 GCA_030945905.1 Actinomycetota bacterium | reverse complement strand
GGCCGCCGCGCCGCACGCGGAGGCGATCATGGCCTCAAGAGAGGGTCGGCGCCGCTCCACGCAGTTCATCGTGACGAACTTCGAGCACATACCGCCCGAGCTGCTCGCCCACCAGATGCTCGGCGTGTTGGGCTGCGAGGTCTCCCCGATGATCGAGTACGCGATCCGCGAGGGCTACAGCCTGGAGGCGGAGAAGATTACCTGTCCCGTGCGGGTCGTGTGGGGCACGGAGGACAAGCTCCTGCCATGGCCGTCCACCGCCGCGCGCTACCGCAACGACTGGCTCCCGCACGCCGACTGGGTCGAGCTCGAAGGCATCGGTCACTGTCCCCAGCTCGACGTCCCGCTCGAGACCGCACAGCTGATCGTCGGGTTCACTCAGGTGCCCTGCTCCGCGCCGCACCAGTAGGTGGTGCGCCCGCCGACCGTCGCCCGCGCCAGCTCGGTGCCGCATCGCGGGCAGCGGCCGCCGCGTTGGCGCTCAGGTATCAGAGCGCCCGTGTGGGCGCCGCCGAGGCGGATGGCGTCGCGGATCGCTCGGCGCGCTGCTCGTCGCAGTTCGTCGAGCTCCTCGTCACCGAGCTCGTCGCAGGGGCGCAGGGGCGACATTCGGGCCCGCCACAGGATCTCGTCGGCCAGCAGGTTCCCGATTCCGGCGATGGCACCCTGGTCGAGCAGGCGCGCCTTCAGCGGTGCGCTGCCACGGCCGATCCTGCGGCGGAACTCGGTGCGCGAGACCTCGCCGGCGTCCGGGCCGACGTGGGAGTAGTCGGGCTCGAGCACGGCGCGGCTCAGGCGGCGTCGGTCGTGCAGGGCCAGCCGTCCGCCGCCCTCGAAGCCCAGCGCGAAGCGATCCCAGCGCTCGTGCGCAGGCTGGTCGATGTCGATGCGCCCCGCCATGCCAAGGTGCAGGCCCAGCTCCGGCCCGCCGCCATCGGTCTCCGCCCACATGAACTTCCCCCGACGGTGGACGGCGGTCAGGCGGCGTCCGTTCAGGGCGGCGGCGATCTCACCGGCCGCGTGAGGACGGCAGACGTACTCGTCGCGATCGTCGACAGCCGTGATCCGGCGGTCGAGTACGAGCTCCACCTGGCGGCGGGCGCGCTCGGCCTCGGGCAGCTCGGGCACGGCGCCGGTCAGCCGTAGACCGGGCGCAGGCCCAGCAGCTCCGGGACGGTGACCAGCCGGTAGCCGCGGGCCTGCAGCCCGCGGATGATCGAGGGGAGTGCGGCGACCGTCTCCTCGCGCGGGCCGCCGCCATCGTGCATGATCACGATCGACTCCCGGCGCGTCGTCTCCAGCACCCCACGGGCGATGGCATCGGCTCCCGGGCGCGACCAGTCCCTGGGGTCGACGTTCCACCCGACGGTGAGCATTCCCTGACTGCGCGCGATCGCGATCGACGGGCTGCTGACGGCTCCGTAGGGCGCGCGAAACAGGCACGGCCGGTACCCGCTGGTCTGACGGATGCGCACCTGCGCGCGCTCCATCTCACCGGCCGCGAACGACCCGCCCGCGGACACGTTGGCGTGATCGAAGGTGTGGTCGCCCACGGCGTTGCCCTGCGCGAGCTCCTCTCGCACCATCCCGGCATGGGAGCCCACCTCGCGACCGACGAGAAAGAAGGTGGCGTGCACGCGGAACCGTCGCAGGACCCGCAGCACCGACGGCGTATACGCGCTGGGGCCGTCGTCGAAGGTGAGCGCCACGCGCCTGCGTCGCCCGGGGCCGCTGAGGCGGTAGCTCGGGCCGGCCGGGGCACAGCCCACCACGCGCGGAGGCTGCACCGTTCCCGTGATCGTGCCGGTGTCCGGCGAGGCGTCGATGCACGGCGGAGCGCCGCTACAGGCCGGAGACCCGGTCCAGCTCGTAATCACCCGGTAGCGAAAGGCGCCGACGGGAAGCTCGAGCTGCGCGGGGGCGAGGGTCGCGGTGAGCGAGTGGGTGTCCGGTCGCCGCACGCCATGGGTGATGGTCCGCCGGGCCAGGACCTGGCCCGTAGGGGAGAGGCGCGTGAACTGCAGCGCGGCCCGGGTGGAGTCGTCCCGGCCCACCACGCACAGCGTCGAGCCCGGAGTGCTCTGCACGCCGCGGAATATCTCCACGCAGGCGGAGCGACCGGTGGACGCATCGAGCTGGCGGGGTCCCCAGGAGCCGCCGGTCCGTAGGACCAGCCGCAGCTTCGGGCCGGCCGAGGCGAGCGTTCCCACCACCAGGTCCAGCGGCCCTTTCGCGTCACCCACGGGGTCCGCGGTGGGAGCCCTGCGTGCGTGAGCGGGCGAGCCCACCATCGTGAGGATGGCGAGGGCCAGCAGCAGGGCGGCGGTCCGCAGTCTGGTGCGTGGGATCCGCATCTCCCCAGGTCAGGCGCCGGGGGGGACGACCAGAATGCGCTGGTTCTTCGTATAGCGGCCCGGGTCGTCGACCCGGTCGGGCGCCGGACGGTAGACGTCGATGTGGCGCCCGACGATCGCACCGCCCGTGTCGACGGCCTTGAACCATCCCGAGCCGGCGATCTTCTTATAGGAGGGGATGTAGACCTTCGAGCCCAGGGGGATGAGGTTGGGGTCCACGGCGATCGTGCGGTAGTAGCGCAGGCCGGCCGTGCCCGGGCCCGGGGCGAAGGAGATGCCCGCCGGCGGCGCGACGAAGCTGCGGCCGGGGCCGTTGCTCCATGGGCCGGCGAGGAGCGGGAAGGTCACACCGCCCGTGGCGTTTTTCCAGTACCCGCCCTGGCGCCAGTACGGGGCCCCGTTGTCCTGGACTCCGTCGTAGGTGGGCTTGCCGGCCCGGTTGAGCCACGCGCCCGAGCCCAGGCTGTCTATGTGGTAGAGCCGGCCGTCGAGCCCGATCCCGGTGCCCTGCATCGAGAGCCCGAAACCGCCGTAGAGCCAGTCGACGCGATGCCGGCCCGGCAGCCCCGGCGCCTTGACCGCGACGCCCAGCGCCCAGCGCTCGGGAGCCGGGTAATACTCGGTGATCAGCACGTGGGCGACCCAGGTGCGCTTGTGCAGCGCCGCCTGCCAGGCGGCCGGGCGATGGAGGGGCGCCTTGGCGTGCCAGACGGACGGCTGGGCGGCGGCGGGGGACGCCGTGGCGTCCGTTGCACCCAGGCTCAGCGCCGCCGCGATCCCGACGACGGCGCATCGTCGCGCTGAATTGTCGACTCTGCGCCGGGCGCGCTCGACGGTCCCGCTCACGACCAAACCTCCGAACGGTGTGGGCCAGTCATCACGTGGCGAGCATTCAGGCCGCGGATCGGCGGCAGTGTAGCGGGGGCGCGCAGCCCCGAATGGGCGGCCGCTTGCGCAGTCCGGCTCAACCGCGCGAAAGCGTGGCGCCGTCCTCGTAGAGCTTGTGGACGGTCACCGTGCCGGCCGGAGCGACCTCGAGGCACAGCTCGCAGAGCACGCACTCGTCGAGATTGTCCTCCACGAGGCGTAACGCGCCGTCGTCGTCCTGGCCGAAGATGTCCACCGGGCACACCTCGGTGAGCTTGGCCGCCAGTTCGCGGTCCCCGGCGACGTCGTCGTCGACGTCCAGGGCGATGAACAGGGCATCGCTTCTCATGCCGCCGCGCGATCGGCCAGTTTCTGCTTGACCAGGTCGGGAATCTGAGAGATCTCCTCGGCCACCGGGATGCCCGCCTCGTCCAGGCGAGCGATCTTCTCGGTCGCGGTGTCCTCCTTGCCCTCGACGATGGTGCCGGCGTGGCCGAAGCTCATGCCCGGCATCTCGTCCATGAAGCGTCCCGCCATGAAGGCGACGATCGGCAGCCGGGACCGGTGTTCGCTCACCCAGCTTGAGAGCTCGGCCTCCATGCGGCCGCCGGGCTCCGTGTAGATCACGATCGCCTCCGTCTGCTCGTCGGCCTCGAAGAGGGGCATGAGCTCCGCGTAGGTGGAGCCGATGATCGCGTCGCCGCCGATCGAGATGGCCGTCGACTGGCCGAGCCCCGCCGCCGTGAGGGTGGAGGAGATCTCGGTGGTCATGCCGCCGGAGCGCGACATCACCCCGACCGGGCCCGGCGTATAGGCCTTCGCCGCGTCCTTGGCCGGGCCGCCGATCCCGCCCATCTTGGCCTTGTCGGGGACGATGATCCCCAGGCAGTTCGGGCCGATGATCCGCGCGCCGCGCATGGCGGCCAGCTCGACCATCTCGGCGACGTCGCGGCGCGGGATCCGCTCGGTGACGATAACGATGAGGCCGACGCCGCTCTCGATCGCCTCGAACACCGCATCCTTGGTGAAGGCGGGCGGCACCGTGACCACCGAGCCGTCGATCGGTCCACCGTTGGCCTCGATGGCCTGCTCGATCGTGTCGAAGACCGGTACGCCGTGGACCTCACGGCCCTTGCGCCCGGGCGTGACGCCGCCGACGATCCGCGACCCGTAATCCAGGCACTCGCGCGTCAGGCTGACCGCCTCGCGCCCCGTGATGCCCTGGACGATGAACGTCGTGTCGGCGTCGATCAGGATGCTCATGATTCGCCGGCCCCCGCGGAAGGCACCTGCTCCACCGCGCGACGCGCGGCCTCGTGCATGGACACGGTGCGGTCGTAGTACTCGACGCCGTAGCGATCGAGGATCTTGAAGCCTTCTTCCTCCCAGGCACCGGGGATCCGGAACACCGCGATCGTCTCGGCCGGCTCCAACTCCAGCTCGATGCAGGCCTTGATCACCCCGCGCGCGACGATGTCCACCCGGGTGTTGGACACGATCGACATCATCACCGCGATCTTCTCCACACCGGGCTTCTGGAGGACCAGCTTGGCCAGCCCGCAGGCCTTGGCCACCGAGGGATTGCCTCCGATCTCACAGTAGTTGGCCGGGTCCCCCCCCTGGTTGCGCACCGCGTCGAACAGGGTGAGTGAGCCGCCGCCGGCGCCGATCACCAGCCCGAGGTTGCCATCGAACTCGGTGACGTTTCCGGCCACGCCCCGGTGGTCCATGGCGTCGACCTCCTCACCAGCGATCTCGAACGGGGTGGCCTCCCGCGTTTCGCGGGTCTCCTCGTCGCCGACTCCGAGCTCGCGCAGCAGCCCGGTGTGCCGCGGACGGGCTTCGTTCTCCATCTCCATGTGCGCATCGACGGCGACGAACTTGCCATCCTGGAGCTGGGCCAGCGGGTTGATCTCGGCCAACGTCATGTCGCGCTCCACGAACAGGCGCGCGAGCTTGGTCACGATCACGGTGAGGCGGGTCAGCGCCGGGCCGGTGACTCCGACCGAGGCGATGACCTGCTTGGCCTGAAACTCCGAGAGGGGCAGGATGTTGGAGAAGTGGCCGCGGCCGAGGTGATCGGGGTGCTCCTGGGCGACCTCTTCGATGTCGATGCCACCCATGTCCGAGAACAGGATGACCGGCTGCTTGGCGATGCCGTCCCACACCACCCCGGCGTAGTACTCGCTCGCCACGTCCACGCGCTCGTCCACGAGGACTCCCCGCGGCGTCTGGCCGTTGATCTCCAGCCCCAGGATCGCTTCGGCGTGCTCGGCGGCCTGGTCAGGGGTATCGGCGAACTTCACCCCCCCGGCCTTCATGCGGCCGCCGGTGAGCACCTGTGACTTGATCACCACCGGGCCGCCGACCTCCTCGGCCTGGGTGCGCGCCTCCTCCGGGGTGGTGGCGAATCCTCCCTTGGAGGTCGGGATGGCGCCCTGGCGGACGATTTCCTTGGACTCGAACTCGAAGAAGCGCATGCCCTAGCCGGCGTCGCCGTCGCCCTCCATCCCGTAGGCCTCGGCCAGCTCGGGGTCCTTGCGGGCGAGCATCTCGGCCAGCTCGACCATGACCTTGCACTGCTTCCAGGTCGCGTCGTCCTGCATCTTGCCGTCGATCATGTGCACGCCACGCCCGTCGGGGATGGCCTCGATCACCTTCTTGGCGAACGCGACCTCCTCGGGATCGGGGCTGAACACCTTCTTGGCGATGTCGATCTGCACCGGGTGCAGCGTCCAGGTGCCGACGCAGCCGAGCAGGAACGCGCTGCGAAATTGGGTTTCGCACCCCTGGACGTCCTTGATGTCCCCGTAGGGGCCGTACATCGGCAGGATTCCCGCGCTCGTGCAGGCGTCGACCATACGCGCGATCGAGTAGTGCCACGGGTCCTGCTGGGCGCTGGGGCGAGGGGCGTCCACGTCGTCGGGATCGGGGTCCTCGATCACGCGATACCCCGGATGCCCGCCGCCGACCCGCGTGGTCTTCATCCGGCGAGACGCGGCCAGGTCGGCGGGGCCGAAGCTCATGCCCTGCATGCGCGGGCTCGCGTTGGCGATCTCCTCGACGTTGACCACGCCCAGGCCGGTCTCGAGCAGGGCGTGGATGAGGATCGGCCGCTCCAGGCCCGCCTTGGCCTCGAGCTGGGCGAGCAGCCGGTCCACGTAATGGATGTCCCAGGCGCCTTCGACCTTGGGCACCATGATGACCTCGAGCTTGTGCCCGATCTCGGTCACCAACGTGGTCAGGTCGTCGAGCACCCACGGAGACTCGAGTGCGTTGACGCGGGTCCACAGCTGGGTCTCGCCCATATCCATGTCCCGGCCCACCTTGACGAGGCCGTCGCGGGCCGCCTCCTTGCGGTCGACGGCCACCGCGTCCTCGAGGTTGCCGAGCAGGATGTCCACCGTCGGGGCGATGTCGGGCACCTTGGCGACCATCTTCTCGTTGGAGAAGTCGAGGAAGTGGATCATCCGCGAGGGCCGGAACGGGATCTCCCGGACCGGGTCGGGCGCGCCGATGGCCAGGGGCTTGTGAAAGGCGCGGGGGTTGCGCATGACCGGAAACCTAGTACGAACCCGGGCTCGGTGACCTGGCCGTCAGGAGAACGCGGAGCAGGGCTGCCTTCTCCGAAGCTTCGGCCACGGGGACCGAGATACCCGGCCCGCCCTCGGTCACACCGCATCCGCCCGGTGGACCCGCCAGACTCCGGGGCGCGCCCCGACCAGACGAGAGAAGGAGCGACGAGCACCCGATGAGCGACACCGCAGCCCAGGACATCGAGACCGACCAGGCCGCGCGCGAGGCGTCAGGCGCCCACCCGTACGGGCGCTACCTCGAGGAATTCGAGGTCGGTGCCGTGTACAAGCACTGGCCCGCCAAGACGGTGACCGAGGCCGACGACCATCTGTTCTGCCTGATCACCATGAACCACCACCCGCTGCACCTCAATGACGTCTACGCGGCGGCCTCGCAGCAGGGTCGCAACGTGGTCGTCGGCCCGCTCGTGTACTCGCTGGCGCTGGGAATGTCGGTCAACGACATCTCCGGCAAGGCGATCGCCAACCTGGCCACCGAGTCGCTCTCCCATCCCGCTCCGGTGTTTCATGGCGACACCCTGTTCTGCGAGACCGAGGTGCTCGAGGTCAAGCCGTCTCGCTCCAAGTCCGACCGGGGCACCGTCCGGGTGCAGACGCGCGTGCTCAACCAGGACGGCGTCATGGTCGCCGAGTTCAAGCGCCTGGTCCTCGTGCCGCGCAGGCAGGCGGAGAACCCGAGCGAGGATGTCGAGGGCAATGTCGAGTAGCGTGAGCGCGATCGTCACGTCCCAGACCACGCTGGCCACGGATCATCCCCGGCTCCTGGCCTGGGTGGAGGAGGTCGCCGAGCTCACCCGGCCCGAGCGCATCCACTGGTGTGACGGCAGCGCCGAGGAGTACGACGCCCTGTGCCAGGGCCTGGTGGAGGCCGGGACCTTCGAGCGGCTGAGCGAGGCCAAGCGCCCCAACTCCTATCTCGCGCGCTCGGACCCCGGCGACGTGGCCCGCGTCGAGGACCGCACCTTCATCTGCTCCGAGGAGGAGGACGCCGCCGGCCCCACCAACAACTGGCGCGATCCGGGAGAGATGCGGGACATGCTCACCGAGCTCTTCCGAGGCTCGATGCAGGGGCGCACGATGTACGTCGTGCCCTTCTCCATGGGCCCGCTGGGCTCGCCGATCGCCCACATCGGCATCCAGCTCACCGACTCCGCCTACGTCGCGGTGAGCATGCGGATCATGACGCGGATGGGCAAGGGCGCGCTCGAGGCGCTTGGCGCGGACGGGGATTTCGTTCCGTGCCTGCACTCGGTGGGAATGCCGCTCTCAGACGGCGTGGACGACGTGCCGTGGCCGTGCAATGCGGACAACAAGTACATCGTCCACTTTCCCGAGACCCGCGAGATCTGGTCGCACGGGTCGGGCTATGGCGGCAACGCGCTGCTGGGCAAGAAGTGCTTTGCCCTGCGCATCGCGTCGGTGATGGCACGCGACGAGGGCTGGCTGGCCGAGCACATGCTGATCCTCAAGCTGACCTCGCCGGAAGGGGAGGTCAAGCACATCGGCGGCGCGTTTCCGTCCGCCTGCGGCAAGACCAACCTCGCCATGCTCGTCCCCACGCTCCCCGGGTGGAAGGTCGAGACGGTCGGCGACGACATCGCCTGGATGAAGTTCGGCGAGGACGGACGGCTCTACGCCATCAATCCCGAAGCCGGGTTCTTCGGCGTCGCACCGGGCACCAGCCCCAGGACCAACCCCAACGCGATCGCCACGGTGGCTCGCGATTCGATCTTCACCAACACCGCGAGGACCGTGGAGGGCGACACCTGGTGGGAGGGGCTGACCGATGAGCCCCCCAACCGCCTCGTCGACTGGCACGGACGCGACTGGCGACCGGACACCGACGGGTCCGCCGCTCACCCCAATGCGCGCTTCACCACGCCGGCGGAGCACTGCCCGTCCATGGCTCCCGAATGGGAGGACCCCGCCGGGGTGGCCATCGACGCCTTCGTGTTCGGCGGGCGCCGCTCGACGGTGGTGCCGCTCGTGTACGAGTCCTTCGACTGGGACCACGGTGTGTTCCTGGCCGCGCAGATGAGCTCGGCGACCACCGCTGCCGCCGCCGGCGAGGTGGGCAAGCTGCGCTTTGATCCCATGGCCATGCTGCCGTTCTGCGGCTACAACATGGCCGACTACTTCGGGCATTGGCTGGCGCTCGGACGGCGCAAGGGCGCCCGGCTGCCCAAGATCTTCTACGTCAACTGGTTTCGCAAGGACGACGCCGGTCGCTTCCTGTGGCCCGGCTTCGGCGAGAACAGCCGCGTCCTGGCCTGGATCTTCGCCCGCTGCGACAATGCCGCCGAGGCGCTCGACACGCCGATCGGGCGCGTCCCCGCCGCCGACGCCATCGATACGGAAGGGCTGGACATCTCCTCGCAGGACCTGGCCGAGCTGCTCAAGGTCGAGCCGGAGGGATGGAGGGCCCAGCTCCCGCAGGTGCGCGAGCACTTCGCGCAATTCGGCGACCGGCTTCCGGACGACTTGCGCGCCCAGATCACTGCCTTCGAAGAACGACTCGGGGAGGAATAGCCATGGCCAGTTTGTGGCGACGGTTCATGCGGGTGTTTCGCCAGCGGCGCCGGAAGCGCGGCCGCTGAGCGCTATAGGCTGCCGGCGATGCCGCGTCAGGTCACCCCCGCGATCGTGCTCCTGGGCTCGGGCCTGCTGTTCATCAGCCTCTTCCTGAAGTGGTATGACCCCGGCACCGACGCCTGGACCGCGTTCGAGCTGCTCGACCTGGTGCTCGCCGGCATGGTGATCTTCGCCTGCTCGGCGGCGCTTCCGGCGTTGCGCACTCCGCGCTGGCCCGCCCAGGGGCGTGCGCTGCCGGGTGTGGGAGCTGCGGCGGCGCTGATCGTGATCTCGCAGATCGTCAACCCACCGCCGGCCATCCCCGGCGACGCCGGACTGCGGATCGGCGCCTGGCTGGCCCTGGCCGGCGCTGTCGTCCTCACGGGCGGCGGGGTGCTCGCCGCACGAGCGCAGGCGGCCAGCTCGCGGACTGCGCGCAGCGGCGAGCCTCGGGGCGAGGAGCCCACCCGCCGCCGCCGCCCGCGCGACGCCTGATCTCCCCGCTCGCGCGCGACATCATCTATTTCTCACCACGTGCGGCGGCTCGCACGATCGAAGAGTCGATGAGCCATTCGACGGGGGCCCGGTCGTCGCTGTACACCGGTCCGCCGCGCAGGGGCGGGTGGAGGTCGGCGGCAGCCGCGGCCAGGGTCGGCCCCAGCTCCGAGGGCAGGTGCGCCGCCGCGGCTCGCAGGTGGACGGAGGAGAGGTCGCTGCGGGCGGCCATGACCAGGGTGTTCGTGGGCTCGATGGGATAGCGGACGACGTGAGGGAAGACGGCCGCCAGGGTGGCCGACAGCGCGCGCTCGAGGCCGTTGTCGCCTTCGGGGTGGCCGACGTTGATGATCACGGCACCCTCTGCGGTGAGTCGGTGGCGCACCAGCGCGAAGAACTCGCGCGTGGTCAGGTAGAAGGGGATGTAGGGCTGGCGGTAGGCGTCAATGCCGATGAGGTCGTAAGCGGTGCCGGTACGGCGCAGGAAGGGGCGGGCGTCCTCGTCGAATATGCGCAGGCGCGGATTGTGCATCCCCAGGAAGCGTCGGCCCGCGTCGCTGACGGTGGGGTCGATCTCCACCCCGTCAAAGCGGGTCTGCGGGAAGTAGCGCGCGTAGGCTCGGGCCACGGTGCCGCCCGCGTTGCCGAGCATGGCCACCCGCCGGGGCGGTTCGTTCAGGCGGGCGAACGGCAGCACGCTGTAGCCGTCCCAGTAGCCATCGGTGAGGACGGTCCCCGGCCGGTAGAGCGAGTGCACCGCCAGGCCTTCGTTGAGCTCGAGGCGACGCTCGTTGCCATCCTGCAGTATGCGGACATACTGGTAGGGCGACTCTCGCTCGTAGAGCACCTTGTCGCCCTTTGCGGCGGGCTTGGTCGTTCCCGGGGGAAGGGCCAGGAGCGCAGCCAGCGCGAGCGGCACGAGCAGAGCGCGCCGCGGCAGCCCGCTCGCCGCCGCGGCCAATGCCAGGACGGCCGCAAACGCGATGAACGTTCGCTGCGTGCCGGCAAGCGGCACCAGCACGAGCGCGGCGAGGAAGACGCCCACCAGGCTGCCGATCGTCGAGACCGCGTAGAGGCGTCCGGCGATGGCCCCGGCCTGCTCGACCGACGAGACGGCGAGTCGCAGCGCCCAGGGCGACACAGCGCCCAGCAGCAGCACCGGCAGCGCGATCAGCGCGAGGACACCGAGCAGCGAGCCGATGAACGCGCCCGCGTCGATACGGTCGAAGGCGTCCAGAGCGACTGAGAAGAATGGCCCGGCGACCAGCGGTACGATCGCCAGCAGGATCGCCGCGCCCAGCACGGTAAGGCGGAGCTCGCGCTCGCGGGGATGGCGATCGGCAAATCGGCCGCCGAGCCAGTAGCCGATGGACAGGGCGACGAGCACCACGCCGATGGTGTTCGCCCAGATGATGGTCGAGGCCCCGAAGTAGGGAGCGAGCAGCCGGGCGGCCGCGATCTCGGCGCCCAGCGACGACGCACCCGCGACGAACACGAGCCCGAGCAGCGCGCGGGCACCGATGGGGCCGGCGCCCGCTGGCGGGTGGGCGGACGGCTCAGCGGGCGCAGCCTCGAGCGTCCCGCTGGGCTCCATCGTTCAGACGATAGCCACGCGGCTATGTCGCCTGTCCCGGTAGTCCTCGGGGCTGAAGCGATAGAGCGTCTTGTGAATGCGCGGGTACGCCTCAGGCCTAAAGGCCCAACGGGTCCGTGACGCTTCCGGTCACCTTCGGGATCAGACCTCCAGCGGAGGGCGCGCTCGGCAGCAGACCCCCGCCATTGGCAGGCGGGCCGGGCGCCAGGCCGCTTCCCGAGGGTGCCGCGGGCAGGACGCCACCCACATCGGGCAGCTTGGGCGCGGGACCGCCGCCGGTCGCCGGGAGGTCGGGCAGCCGCGCTCCGTCCGACGGGCCTGCGCCGGGCGCCCTCGAGCCCCCGGCAGCCGGACCGGGGGGTGAGCTCGCACCCTGTCGGGCACCCGACGGATTGCCGGCCGACGGCCCCGCGGATCTCGACCCCGGCCGGTGTGGGTCGGCCCTGAGCGATGCACTCGTGCGGCGGTGGTCGGTCGAGCCGCCGGGGACCAGGCCGGGAATGCTCACCAGCGACCCGGGCTGGATGCCGGGAACGCCGGCATCGACGGG
>JALYZC010000197.1 GCA_030945905.1 Actinomycetota bacterium | reverse complement strand
CGAGGGCGGGGAGGGGGGCGGCCACGTGATGGCGGCCGGAACCCCGGAGCAGGTCGCGGCGGTCGCGGGCTCGCACACCGGGGAATACCTGCGCGGACTGGTCAAGCCCGCGGTGAGGCGCAAGCGCGCGGGCCGTGCCAGAGCCCGCTTGCCCACCGCGGCATAGCGGGTCGGTCGGAGTCCCCGGGGGGCTACCATCTTCTGGTGGGCATGTACCAGCGCATCCTCGCGATCCGGTGGACATGGGTTTGGCTGTGCGCTGCCCTGCTGGTCTGCCTGGGCAGCACCACCGCCTCGGCCGGAGCGCGCGATCGGCTAACGCCAAGGATCGTGGGGGGGGCGCAGACCACGATCAACACCTATCCGTTCCAGGTCGCCCTCTACAACCCGAGCGCCGGCTCGCCGAAGGACGGCCTGACGTGCGGAGGGTCGATCCGCGACGCCACGCACATCGTGACCGCCGCACACTGCGTCTTCAACGAGATAACGCGTCGGGTCGTCCCGTCGGCGAGCCTCCGGGTGCTCGCCGGGACCGCGCACCTCAGATCCTCCGGCGAACCGGGGTACACCGACCCCCCCGTCAAAGACAGGGCCATCAGCGCGATCTCGTTTCACCCCGGCTATAACACGTCGATCACCGACTACGATGTCGCCCTCCTGACTCTGGCTCCCGGCGACGACCTCTACGCCGGGTCGCCGGCACTTGACGGAACGACCAGCATCGCCCCGGTGTCGCTGGCCACCACAAGCCCACTGTCGGGCTCTCCAGTCGACGTAAGCGGCTGGGGTGACGTCAACCCCGAGCCGGTCAGCGGTGGCTCACCAAACTTGAGCTATCCCGCGGATCTGCAGGCCGTGCGAACGCAGGTGGTCGATCAGGGGGTGTGTATAGGGAGGTATGGGGCCGCGAGGATTACCGCGCGCATGATTTGCGCCGGTGAGTCGGGCGGCGGTAAGGATGCCTGCTTCGGAGACAGCGGCGGCCCGCTCGTGGCACAGACAGCCGCCGGCACGCCGCCGGCCAATGATGCCCTCGTGGGGATCGTGAGTGCCGGCGACGGATGCGCTCAGCCCACGTATCCCGGCATCTACACAAGGGTCGCTGACGGTGACATCAGAGGCTTCCTTACGACTGCCAATCCACCGCAGGCCCCTCAGCTCACAGCTCTCCCGACGCTCTCGGGCACGGCGTCTCCCGGCCAGGCTCTCTCGTGCGGCAGCGGCGGCTGGACCGGGGCCCCGGCCTTCAGCTACCGCTTCGCCAGAGACCTCGGCGGCGGACGTGCACTCGCCCTGACCTCGCCCTCACCCGCCAATGCCTACACGGTGCAGGCCGGCGACGCCGGCACCAACATCTTCTGCGAGGTTCACGCCACGAATCTCGGAGGCTTCGGCGAGGCGGACAGCCCGGTGGCAACGGTGCCGGGCGCATCCCCGCCGCCGACCAGTCCTCCATCGACGACCCTGAACCTCAACCCGCCGCAGGACACCAGGGCCCCGGCGGTGAGCCTCGCGGCCAAGTCCTGCTCTCGCGGCCGCTGCGTCGCCAACGCCCTGGTCACGGATCCCGCGCCGAGCTCCGGTCTTCGCGCGCTCCAGGCCACGCTGAGCTGGAAGACGAAGGTGGCATGCCGCCGCCGTGGACGCCGCACCACCTGCACCCGGACCCACACCCGTCACCCGACGGTCAAGGCGATCGGGGGCGGCCATTTCCTCGTCTCGGCCGGGCACCTCAAGCGCGGCGGCTACACCCTCTCCCTGCTGGCGGTCGACAAGGCCGGCAACCGTGCGCGCCGCGCGACGGTCGTGGTCTTAAAGCTCCGCTGACCTTGCGCGCGCAGGCCAAGCTCTGGACTCAGAAGTGGCGCTGGTATGAGCACAACGGCCTGCCCTGGACCCGCGCCCGCATCCACTGGGAGTTCATGCGCCGGCAGGCGTTCGTGCGCTGGCCGGTGCAGGGCAACGTGCTCGAGGCACTCCAGGAGGACCGGTTGCAGATCGGCGCCCACACGCTGTTCGAGCCGGGCGTGTGGATCACCGCGCCCGGCGACGCCCGAATCCGCATCGGGAGCGGCTGCTTTCTCAACATCGGCGTGATGGTGGCGTCCACCGAGCTGGTGGAGATCGGCGACCACTGCATGCTGGCCAACGGCTGCTTCGTCAGCGACGGCGATCACCGCTTCGACGACCCCGACCGCCCGGTGCCGTGGCAGGGGTTCACCAGCAAGGGGCCGACGCGCCTGGGCGACAACGTCTGGTGCGGCGCCCACGTGGTGGTCACCGGGGGCGTGCAGATCGGCGAGCGGTCGGTGATCGGGGCCAACAGCGTGGTAACCAAGGACATCCCGCCGTTCTCGGTGGCGGCGGGGGTGCCCGCGCGGGTGCTGCGTGCGATCACCTACGAGCAGTGACGCGACGCGCGGGCTAGGACTTCTGGGTCATGACGACGATGCCCACCACGATCGCGCCCAGGCAGGCAAGCAGCGCAAGGGCCGCGATCACCCCGTAGACCGCCGCCGAGGCACCGACTCGACCTCGGCGGGCGTCGGAGAAGCGGGTAATGCCGTAGATCGCCACCGAGAAGAGCACCGTGATGCCGATCCCGGCTCCGAGCGACGCCGCCACGAGCTGGCTCACCGTCTCGGTGTCGACGATCGTGCTCATCACGCTTCCACCGTGAGGACCGAGCCGCGCTGCAGGCGCCGGACGAAGAACACCGCGAGGGCGGTGAGGATGGATGCGGCCACGACGACCGGTCCGAGCGCGCCCGTGCCGAAGGCGCGCGTCACCCCGTAGACGGCCGCGCCGATCGCCGCCGCGGCCGGAAGCGTCATGACCCAGGCGCAGGCGATGTTCCCCGCCACCCCCCAGCGCACGGCGGAGAACCGCCGCGCCGCACCAGCGCCCATCACCGCCCCGGAGATCGTATGCGTGGTGGAGAGGGGGTAGCCGAAGTGAGAGGACACGAGAATGACCGCCGCGCCCGCGCCCTGGGCGGAGAAGCCCTGGGCGGGATCCATCTTGATGATGCGGCTGCCCAGCGTGCGGATGATCCGCCACCCACCGGTGTAGGTGCCCAGCGCGATCGCGCTGGCCGCCGCGATCACCACCCAGCCGGGCACGTCGAAGCGGGCCGGGTCGGAGGAGATGTCGCCGTGGGCGACCAAGGCCAGGGTGATGATGCCCATGGTCTTCTGGGCGTCGTTGGTGCCGTGGGCCAGGGCGAGCAGGCCGCCGGAAGCGATCTGGCCGGCGCGAAATCCGCGATTGACGGGGCCGGGCCGCAGCCGCCCCACGATTCGGTAGGCGAAGAGGATGGCCAGCCCGGCGACGGCGAACGCCAGCACCGGTGCGATCAGCGCCGGCACCACCACCTTCTCCAGCAGGCCCTCGCCCTTGATCGCACTGGCTCCGGAGGCCACGAACGCGGAGCCCACCACGCCGCCGATCAGCGCGTGTGACGAGCTGGAGGGCAGGCCGAAGTACCACGTGATGAGGTTCCAGGCGATGGCGCCGATAAGCCCGGCGAAGATGACCGTGGTGGAGGCGGCGGCCACCTCGATGATGCCCTTGCCGATGGTCGCCGCCACGCTCAGCGAGATGAACGCCCCGAGGAAGTTCAGCGCGGCGGCCAGCAGTACGGCCAGGCGCGGCGACAGCGCGCGCGTGGAGATCGAGGTCGCCACCACGTTGGCGGTGTCATGAAAGCCGTTGGTGAAGTCGAAGGCCAGCGCCGTGCCGACCACGATGACCAGGATGACGTCGCTGTGCACGGGAGATCGGTCTCGCGCGCTACGAGTTCTTGATGACGATGCCCTCGAGGATGTTCGCCGCCCGCTCGGTGGCGTCGATCGCGCTCTCCAGTCGCTCGAAGATGTCCTTCCAGCGGATCACCACCATCGGGTCGATTCCGTTGTCGAACAGCGAGGCCATGGCCTCGCGCGACACGCGGTCGCCATCGTTCTCGAGGCGATGGATCTCCACCGTGTAGTGGGAGATGTCCTTGAACGAGCGCATGCGAGGCATCGCCTCGGCGATCTGGCGTGTTGACTCCAGCAGGATGTGGGCCAGGCGCTGGGCCTGCTCCATCGGCGCCTCGATCTTGTACAGGCCCATGTAGTCGGCGACCTCCTCGGTGAAGTCGACGATGTCGTCGAGCCCGGAGGCCAGCTCGTAGATGTCCTCCCGGTCGATCGGCGTGACGAAGGTCTGGTTGAGCCGGTGGACGATGTCGTGGGTGATCCGGTCGCCCTCCTGCTCGCAGATGAGGATGTCGCGCGCGAGGTCGGCGTTCTCGGGGAACGAGCGGAGCATCTGGTCGAGCAGGTCGGCGGCGCGCACGATGTTCGTGCTGGCCTCCTCGAAGAGGTCGAAGAACTCGCGGTCGTTGGGGATGAAGACCTGGGACAGGCGCGACACGCGGCGCTCCTCGGAAGCTGGGGGCTGACTGACACGCCGAGCCCCGGCTCGGCGGCGGCCAGTCTAATGTGAAAACGATGTTACGGGCGGTGGCGGTCAGCTCATGAAGTCATACGCCCCGCCGTGCGAGCCCTGCAGCCGCTCCCGGAAGCTCTCGAGCTCCTCGGGATCGATCGAGTACGTGTGCTCGGGGGCGGGGAAGCGGCCGGCCCGCACGTCGTCGGCGTAGGCCCGCACGCCATCGATCATGTCCTGCTTGACGTGGCCGTAGCGCTTGGCGAAGCGAGGGCTGTGCCCGTCGTAGATACCGAGGAGATCGTGGAACACCAGCACCTGGCCGTCGGTGGACCCGCCCGCTCCGATCCCGATCACGGGAATGCTCAGGCGCTCCATCAGCGACTCGGCCACGGCGGCGGGGATGGCCTCGAACACCAGGGAGAAGCATCCGGCCTGCTCGAGGGCGATCGCGTCGCGGCCGATCTCCAGCGCGCGCTCCGCGGTGCGTCCCTGCGCGCGGTAGCCCCCGAGCGCGGTCGCGGTCTGCGGGGTGAGTCCGATGTGGCCCATGACGGGAATGCCCGACCGGACGATCGCGTGCGCCCGCGACACCGATGCTTCGCCGCCCTCGAGCTTGACCGCGTCGCAGCCGGCCTCCTTGACGAAGCGCTGAGCGGTGGCGATGGCCTGCTCGTCGGAGGCCTCGTAGGAGCCGAATGGAAGGTCGCCGACCACCAGCGGGGTCTGGCATCCGCGGTCGACGGCGGCGGCGAGCATGAGCATCTCGTCCAGGGAGACCGGCACCGTGGAGTCGTAGCCCAGCACGGTCATGGCCCCCGAGTCGCCCACCAGGACGATGTCGACGCCGGCGGCCTCGGCCACCTGGGCACTGGGGTAGTCATACGCCGTCACCATCACGATGGGCTCGCCCAGGCGCTTCATCTCCGCCAGCCGCGGGAGGGTCAAGGGCATGCGCTCACCGCCGATGTCGGGATGGGTCGACATGTCAGCCGGTCACGTGCGAGGAGAGCAGGGTCGCGACGTCGTGGTCGACGCGGACGATCTGGTTGTCGCGCGTGACATGGACGACCCGCGGCTCGTAGCCGTCGAGCTCTGACTCATCGTAGGTCGCATAGGAGATGAGGATGATCGTGTCGCCCTGGTGCACGAGGCGGGCGGCGGCGCCGTTGACCTTCATCGCGCCCGATCCGCGCTCGCCCGCGATCGTGTAGGTCTCAAAGCGCGCCCCGTTGTCGATGTCCACCACATGGATCTGCTCGTGCTCGCGGATGTCCGCGGCCTCGAGCAGCTCGGGATCGACCGTTAGGGATCCCACGTAGTGCAGGTCACATTCGCTCACCGTGGCCCGGTGGACCTTGGACTTGAGCATCACGCGCTGCATGGTGCCTCCGCTGCGCCGATGCGATCGCCCCGTTGGCCGGCCGGCGCCACCGAGGCCCGGACGGCGATGTTGTCGATCAGCCGCGCCGGACCGATCTTCGCCGCCACCACGATCAGCGCGTCCCCGTCCACCTCTGCCAGGGGCGAGAGGGTGTCGGGATCGATGATCTCGAGGTACTCCGGATCGACGTCGTGCTCGGCCATCGCCGCCCGGGCCGCCGAGACGAGGGCGCCCGGCTCGCGCTCACCCTCGTCCACGGTGGCCTCCGCCGCCTTCAGTCCGCGCCACAGCGCCACCGCACGGGCGCGGTCGCCGGGGTCGAGATAGGCGTTGCGGCTGGACATCGCGAGTCCGTCAGGTTCGCGGACCGTGGGACACACCACGATGTCCACCCCGATGTCGAGGTCCGCCACCAACCGGCGGATCACCACCGCCTGCTGAGCGTCCTTCTGTCCGAAGTAGGCGGCGTCGGGTGAGACCATGTTCAGGAGCTTGGTCACCACCGTGGTCACCCCGCGGAAGTGCGCGGCGCCGCGGTGGGCACCCTCGAGAACCTGGGTGACGCCGTCCACCGTCACGGTGGTGGCAAAGCCCTCGGGGTAGACCTCGTCGTGGGACGGAGCGAACAGGATGTCGGCTCCGAGCTCTGCGGCCAGGGCGACGTCGCGGGCCTCGTCGCGCGGGTAGGCGCGGACGTCCTCACCGGCGGCGAACTGCGTGGGGTTGACGAACAGCGAGACGACGACCACGTCGGTCTCTGCGCGAGCCCGGCGGATCAGCGAGAGGTGGCCCCCGTGGAAGGCGCCCATGGTGGGCACGAGACCGATGCGCCGGCCGGAGCGCCGCGGTGGCCGGAGCTGCGCCCGAAGCTCGGAGACGGTGCGGATGGTCCTCACGCCGGAGCCCCCTCGGCGGCCAGGGCGCGAGTGGCGTCCGCCAGTGCGTCGAAGAGCTCGAGCAGCTCGGGCGCGCGCTCGGCGACCGCTTCACGCTGAAGCCCCACCGTCGCGTCGTCCCCCCGCACGAGCGGGCCGGTCAGCGCCCGCTGCGCTCCGTTCGCGGCCCAGTTCTCGACCGTGGCCCGCACCAGTGGGGCGAGCAGCGCGCGGTCGGCCCCGGTGGTGGCGGCCAGGCGCTCGGCGGCCCCCTCCAGCGTGACCAGGAAATTCGAGGCCATGGAGGCGGCGGCATGGTAGGCGGCGCGATCCTCTTCGGCGATCGCGAAGGGCCGCATGCCCAGCCGC
>JALYZC010000194.1 GCA_030945905.1 Actinomycetota bacterium | reverse complement strand
GCTCGGTGCCGGGCAGCGCCTCGCGTCCAGCGAGCAGCGTGGTGACCAGGTCGTCGAGCACCTCCCCCTCGTCGCGCAGCTCATGCGCAGTGCGGGCGACGTTGCGCTCGGCTGCCGGGTGCAGGCTGCGCAGCGCCGGCACGAGCCCTTCGCGCACGCGCGCGCGCGCGAAGTGACGACTGCCGTTGCTCTCGTCTTCGCGCCAAGCCAGGCCCCGGGCGCGGCAATAGGCGGTCGTCTCCTCCCGCGTGACCTCGAGCAGCGGCCGCACGAGCCGGCCGTCGCGGCGCGGCATCCCGAGCAGCGCGCGCCGACCGGGCGAGGCCGCCAGCCGGTACAGGACGGTCTCGGCCAGATCGGATGCGGTGTGCCCCGTGGCGACCAGGGCGCCGAGCCGCAGCGCGAGCCGCGATGCGGCGCCGTAGCGAAGGTCGCGCGCCCACGCCTGGAGGTTGCCGCGCCGGGGGGGGCCCGAGGGCGGGGGTCCGACGACGGTCAGATCAACCCCGCGGCGGCTGCAGAGGGCACGGCAGTGACGCTCGTCTTCACCAGCGCCAACCCTCAGGTTGTAGTTGACGTGGAGAGCTGTGACGGCGTTGGGATCCACCAGCCGGAGCGCGACGTCGAGCAGGCACACCGAGTCACGCCCGCCGGAGAGCATGACCAGGACCGGCGTCGCGGCGGGGAGCAGGCCCGCCGCACGCACCGCGTCGAGCACTCGCTCATCGTCATCCGCCACGATCGAAGTCTATGCCGGGGGCCGTGTCCGAGCTCGCGCGTGCTGCTGCTCAGGCCACCAGGTGCGGGTACTCGGCCTCCACCAGCTCGCGATATTGCGCGTAGATCGGCTTGGTGATCGGCACGAGCGAGAGTGCGGCCTTGACGTCGCCGCCCGTCTTGATGCGCCGCCGAGCGATGGCCATGGTCACGTTCTCCTTGCCCTGGAAGTACCGATTGGCGACCTCCGAGGACATCGTCATCCGCACCCTGGGCTCCCAGTCGACCGCGTCGGTCCACTCCCAGTGCAGGTTGCCCTCGTCCCCGCGACCGGAGCGGATGTTGACCACGAGGTCGAGGTCATCGAACTCGAAGCGCTGGGGAACGTCGGCGTCGCGCAACTTCGGCCCCATCGTCTCGTCTTCGCTCATCATCGCGAAGACCTTGTCCATCACCTCGCGGAACTCCTCAGATGAGCGAAAGTCGGAGCTCATCGCGCGCGGGGCACCCCCGGCTCAGCCGGCGTCGCCCACCTTCAAGCGTTCCTGTCCACGAGGGATGGGCTCGGCGGGAGGCGCGATCGATTCGCGCACGGCGGCAAGCTCGCGGGTCAGGCTGTCGAGCTGGGCCTCGATGCGCTCCAGCCGATCCCCATCCGGAGTATCGGGGCCGAGGCCCTCGACACGCTGCTCGACGCGATCGATCCCGTCCTCGATGCCCTCGAGGCGCTGCGAGACCGACCGCACCCGGCGCGTGAGCCTTTCGAGGTCCGCGGCCGACGGGAGGTTGAGCGCGCCCATCGCCACCTCCTGCGCCTGTGAGGCCTTCTCACGGGCATCGAGCGCGCTCGTGAGCGCGCGATTGAAGAACGGGTTCTCCAAGACGTCCTGGGCGAGCTTGCCCAGCGCATCCTCGCCTTGGCGCGTGAGCCGCTCGCGCAGCCCTTCGTCCGTGGTCTCATCCGTCATCGCGCACGTCCGTTCGGTCGGCACAGGGAGCGGCGCCACTGTAGCGCACGACGTCGGCTCCGCGGGGAGGCGTCCCGCTCGGCAGACGTCCCCCGGGCATGCCCGGGCGCCGATCCCGGCGCCGGCCCCGCCGGCGGCCGCCACCTTGACCCGCAGCGGGCGCGCACGGAGCGGATCGGTATGCACAGCAACGGTTTCCCGTTGTAATTGTCAAATACACCCAGTAGCGTTGCCGCCCGTGACCGGGGGCCAGGGTGCTAGGTTAGCCCGTGCCTGCCGAAGCACAGGATGGCCGTCACGCGGGGAGGAGACCGGCGCCGAGGATGAGTAGACGCAAGCTGTTTGTCGCATTGATCGTGGCCGGGCTGGTTTCAGCCGGGCTTGGTTCGTCCGTGCTCTCGGTCTCCGCAGAGCCACAGATCAACCTCCCCACCGGGAAGTCGATCACCCTCCCGATCCCCGGGGCGTGCACGCCCCTGCCCCCGCTGATCACCTGCGATCAGGCCCCCGGGAGCCCGGCGCCCTCGACCACGACACCCGCGCCGCAACCGACCGCTCCGCCCGCCACGCCGACGTTGGTCACGCCGCAGTCCGATGGCTCGACCCCACGTCAGACGGTCGGCAGCGGGAAAGAGAAGGGTAAAGCTCAACCTAAGCGTACGGCCGGCCCCACCCTGGGAAAGCGGCACACCGATGACGTCAAGCCCAAGCGCGGCACGAACGGCCAGCCGCGCGCGCAGGACGGTCAACCGACGGTCGACAACCCGACATTTTCGTTCGCCCAGCCGGGTGCGGCGCCGTTGGGAGTGCCCAACTTCTTCATCGAGAAGTTCCGCATCCCGCCGTTCCTCCTCCCGATCTACCAGGCGGCGGGCACCGAGTACGCAGTGCCGTGGCAGGTGCTGGCCGCGATCAACGAGATCGAGACCGACTACGGCCGGAACCTGTCGGTCTCCTCGGCCGGAGCGATGGGATGGATGCAGTTCATCCCGTCGAGCTGGCAGACCTACGGGGTGGACGCCAACGGGGACGGCAAGAAGGATCCCTACAACCCCGTCGACGCCATCTTTGCGGCAGCGCGCTACCTGCGTGCGGCCGGCGGCGATCAGAACGTCAGCAAGGCCATCTTCGCCTACAACCACGCTGACTGGTACGTGCAGTCGGTGCTGGTGCGCGCAAAGCTGATCGGTGGCATACCCGCCGATCTGATCGGCTCGCTCACCGGCCTGACCCAGGGCCACTTCCCGGTGGCGGCGACGGCCACCTACGCGGACGACCTCAACGAGAAGCGGGCGACCCGCCGGGTACATTCGGGGAACGCCGCGGTCGCCGTGAACGCCAAGGCCGGGCGCCGGGAGATCAACATCTTCGCGCGGTCCGGCGCGCCGGTGATCGCGGTCAACGACGGAGTCATCCGCCAGGTCGGCAAGGACCGCGTCCACGGGCGCTTCGTGGTCCTCCAAGACGTCTCCGGCAACACCTACACCTATTCCCACCTCGGGCAGATCGCCCCCTCCTTCCCCTCCCCGAGGCAGGAGCAGGTCCAGCCCAGCGCCAAGCAGCTCAAGAGCGACCTCGAGCTGCCGCCGAAGGACGCCGCGCCCAGCCAGGCCGCCAGCGGCGGAAAGCAGGTCAAGAACGCCCCGAAGAGTTCCACCCCATCCTCAGGCAGTGAGCGCCCCGGCCCCAGCAGCCAGGTCTCGGCCGGCGCCACCGCGTCCAAGGAGCGGTTGTTTGCGCATCCGGGTCGGTCGTCTGCGTATCGGGCGGGTGGCGATCAGCAGTTGTTGGGCTCGGGTCGTCCGGTGGCTGGGTATGACACGTTTGACTCTTATGTGGGCAAGGTGTTGGGGCTCAAGCGCTCTGATGTGACCTTTAAGGCGTTGCGGCCGGGTGCGCAGGTGATCGCGGGGACGATCCTGGGGCGCATCGATCGCACCGATAACCAGCTGGCGCCGCACGTCGGGTTCTCGCTGCGTCCCACCGGCCGCGGCGCCCCCCAAGTCGACCCCAAGCCCATCCTTGACGGCTGGAAGCTCTTGGAGGCCACCGCCGTCTACCGCGCATCGGATAAGAACCCGTTCTGGGGTCGCGACGCGAAAAGCCCATCGATCGGGCAGATCCTGCTGATGTCAAAAGCCCAGCTAGAAAAACGGGTGCTCTCAGACCCCCGCATCGAGATCTACGCGTGCGGACGCAGCGACATTCAAGCCCACATCGTCGACCACCGCGTCCTCGCGCTGCTCGAGTTCCTCGCCGCCTCGGGCCTGCGCCCCTACGCCTCCACGCTGAAATGCGGACACAGCCTCTACATCGCCGGCGGCGGCGCCATCTCAGAACACTCCTACGGCGACGCCGTGGACATCGCCAAAATCAACGGGATCCCCATCCTCGGCCACCAAGGCGCCGGATCGA
>JALYZC010000192.1 GCA_030945905.1 Actinomycetota bacterium | reverse complement strand
GTGAGCGCGCCCGCGACGCAACCGGTCCAGGCCGCCATGTCGCTGCGCGTCTCCGCGGACATCTCCGGATCCGCAAGCACGTCGGAGACCGCGAACCGGCCGCCGGGGCGCAGAATGCGCGCGGCCTCGCGCAGGACCTTCGGCTTGTCGGCTGAGAGGTTGATGACGCAGTTTGAGATGACGACGTCGACGCTGGAGTCGGGGAGCGGCATCTCCTCGATGTACCCCTTGCGGAACTCGACGTTCTCGACTCCGGCCACAGCGGCGGTACCGCGGGCGCGATCGAGCATCTCGTCGGTCATGTCCAGGCCGATCACTCGTCCTCCCGGCCCCACGCGGCGGGCGGAGATGAGGACGTCGGCCCCGGCTCCCGACCCGAGGTCGAGGACGGTCTCGCCTTCGTGGAGGTCCGCCACGGCGGTGGGCACGCCACAGCCCAGCGATGCGGAGATCGCGGCGTCCGGCGCCTCGGCCGCCGTGGCTTCGTCATACAGGGAGCGGCCGAATGCCTCCGGGTCGTCCGCGGAACAGCAGCTCAGTTCCGCGCCGCAGCAGCCCGTCCCTTCCGGGTCGGCGGCCTTCGCCGCGCCGCGTAGCGCTCGCGTGCCTGTTCCCGGACCTCGCTCAGCTCAGCCAGTTCGACAGCTCCTTCAACGCGTTGGGGACGACGTAGTAGTAGGCCCAGAGCCCCTGACGCTCTGAATCGACGACCCCCGCTTGGCGCAGGACCTTCAGATGGTGCGACAG
The DNA here is from genome assembly GCA_030945905.1 of Actinomycetota bacterium. Taxonomy (GTDB): domain Bacteria; phylum Actinomycetota; class Thermoleophilia; order Solirubrobacterales; family Solirubrobacteraceae; genus JALYZC01. The sequence continues at coordinate 6,911 of JALYZC010000192.1, read as the reverse complement.
GGTGGGCTGACTGACCTCGAACAGCGGGACCAACTCGCACACGCACACCTTGCCCGCATGCTTGCGCAGGACATCCACCAGCTGTAGGCGGATCGGATCACCGAGGGCCTTGGCGATGATCGCCATCTGCTCAGCCTGCTGGCGCGCGACCTCGGGATACACGACGGGTTCGCAACAGCGATCGCCGGCGGCGCGCTTCTGCTTCGGCGCGAGCTCGAGATCGACAGCCATCGATACACAAATACCTATTGAGTTGACGGATGTCAATGCTTAGACTCTCGGACGTCATCGTTTCCGGACCCGGGGAGCCCGTTCATGCGTTACGTCCTCTTCGTCTGCACGCACAACGCCGGGCGCTCACAAATGGCTGAGGCCTTCTTCGAGCGCCACGCCCCGCTCGACATCAGCGCTGAGTCCGCGGGCAACGATCCGGCAAGAGAAGTCTGGCCGGAGGTCGCCGAGGTCATGCGAGAGGTCGACATCGAGCTGGCCGGCCGCCGGCCCAAGAAGCTGACCACGGAGATGCAGCTGCATGCCGACTGGGCGGTGACGATGGGCTGCGGGGACGTCTGCCCCTACGTGCCCACGACCGTGGAGGATTGGGACGTGCCCGATCCGGCGGGCCGCTCAATCGAGGAGGTACGGGCCATCCGGGACGAGATCGAAGCTCGCGTCCAGGACTTGGTCGATGAACGACTTGACGCGATCCGCACCGATCCGACCGCGCATCAGTTTCGGTTGACCCGTCTGCTCTCGCCGCTCGTCGACGAGTTCTCCGACCGCCACAGCGACGAGGACATCCGAGCTTGCGCCGATGCCATCCTGGCCGATTACGACGACGTACCGGTCCGGTCCTATGTGCTGACCCTCGCCCACCGCCGTGCCCGCGCCTGCCTTCAGAGCGATACGTGCGCCGAGCTCGCGCCGATGAGCTAGACGATGGACCCAAACCTGTCACTCGGGCGGCGCGCGGCCGCCGAGGGCCTCGCCGCCTTCGCCCTCGTGTTCGCCGGATGCGGAGCGATCATCGCCGACGTCCACTACCGCGGTGCGCTGGGCGCGGTCGGCGTAAGCCTGGTGTTCGGGCTGGTCATCATGGCCATGGTCTACGCGACCGGGCACCTCTCCGGCGCCCACATCAATCCGTCGGTGACGATCGCCTTCACGCTGACGCGGCACTTCCCGGCCCGGGACGCCGTCGCGTACATCGCGGCCCAGCTCGCCGGTGCGACCGCCGCCGCGCTCGTGCTCCTGACCGCTTGGACCGACAAGCCGGCGCATCTCGGCGCCACCACGCCGAGCGTGGCGGCGGGCACCGCGTTCCTCTATGAGGCGCTTCTGACGGCGTTTCTGATGTTCGTGATCATGGCCGTGGCCACCGACGCCCGCGCTGCCGGCGCGGCGGCGGCCATCGCGATTGGGGGCGTGATCGGGCTCGACGCGCTCTTCGGCGGCCCCGTCACCGGCGCTTCGATGAACCCCGCACGCTCGTTCGGGCCGGCGCTGGTCTCCGGTGAGTGGAAGAACTTCTGGGTCTACGTCGCCGGACCGCTCGTGGGCGCGACGGCGGGCGCCTTCGGGTATCAGCTCGTGCGCGGTGACGCCCCCCGACCTGAGGAGGATGGGACAAGCGATGGCTCGCGTGTTGTTCGTGTGCCTGCATAACGCCGGCCGCTCGCAGATGAGCGAGACGCTGTTCGCCGCCGCCGCAGGAGTCCGCCACCAGGCACGCTCGGCGGGTAGCACTCCGGCGGAGCGCGTCCACCCCGAGGTTATGGAGGTCATGGCCGAGCTCGATCACGACCTCGCCGACCGCCGTCCCGCCCTGCTGACCCGCGAGCTGGCCGAGTGGGCCGACGTGGTCGTCACGATGGGCTGCGGTGACGCGTGCCCCTATATCCCCGGCAAGCGCTACCTCGACTGGGAGCTTCGCGACCCGAAGGGACTGCCGATCGACGACGTGCGGGCAATCCGCGACGACATCCGGCGTCGGGTCGAGGACCTGGCAGCGGAGCTCGACGAATGAGAGTCGACCGCCCCGCGTGAACACCGGCCCGGTAGCTCCGGCTATCGGTGGTCGATCACCTGATGCGGCACGTCGGACCGGTCGCCGCAGCAAGCCGCCGATCCGTGGTGAGCAGTACCGCATCCAGCGCCTCGGCGAGCGCCACGTACATCGCGTCCCAGCCGCGGACGGTGTCTCGCAGCTGCCATGCCGGGTGAGCAGGGGCCGGTGACCAAAGCGCTCGCCGGGCCAAGCCCCGAGATTCTCGACCGCCTGGGTGGCCTCGGTGCGATCCAGTCGCCCATGCAGGTGCTCCCGCCTCAAGACACCGAACACCTCGACGTCCACGACGTGCGGGGCCGCGTGATCGCCGTCGGCGGCCAGCCGGGCGCGGACCGCTTCGGCGCCGAGCCTCCGATCAACCAACTCTCTAGAGCACCGTCAGATGGTCCTCCGAGGCACCGTGCACAGAGGAGAGGGGCAGCGAACGATCGAAGGTGATGAAGCGCCCGTCGTGCGCCGTTGCCAGCGCAAGCAGGTAAGCGTCCGTGACCTGACGGGGACCGTGCAGGCGGGAGCTGTCCACGATCCTTGCGTCGAGCAGGCTGACATCGCAGGGCCAGAACTCATGTTGTCCACTGTCGCGCGCTCGACTCAGCAGCTGAATGGCCTCGGAGGCCGAGACGGGGCTGGGGTAGCGGGGCTGGCTGATGATCCGCACGAAGCCGTTCTCGGTGATGGCGCACGACGCCCACCCCCCACCGATCTCGTTGGCGAGCCAGTCGTGGGCCAGGCGGTGATCGACGTGGTCGCTGTCGAGCAGCGCGAGAAGCACGTTGATGTCGAGTAGCGCGCGCGTCATTCCGGCTCGTCCTCCCGGAGTCGGTCAATCAGCGCGTTGGAGATGGCGGCCCCTCGACGCGGCAGAGGCGCAAAGCCGTGATGCTCGGTCGCGCGGTCATCGGGCTGGCCATGGTGCGGTGCCGTCAGCGCCTGACGAGCGAGCTCCGACAACACCTGCCCCGCCGTACGCCTTTCGCGCCTTGCCCGCTCCTGGACCGCAAGCAGAACGTCGTCATCCAAGCTCACGGTCGTGCGCATGCGCGTGATGCTAGTGCATCAGGGTCACTCGGTCGGGCGCGAAGTCGCGGCAGCCATTGCTAGCCGATCTCCCGCGGCGCGCCCTGTTCCTTGTTGAAGGCACAGCGGAAGTTCTCAGCGGTGCCCACGGGCTTGCCGCCGGCGAAGCCGCCCTTCTTCCCGTTGGAGTAGACCGTCACGTACTGCAGGGTTTCGGGCGCGGGGTTGGCCGCGAAGGGAACCGGGTTGGGCTCGCCCTGCTTGGGGTCGCCGGTCGACCCGTCGCTCACCCCCTCCGAGCCCGCGGCGCCCGAGCCCGCCGTGGTGGTGATCAGCGTCGCGCTCATCTCGCGCCGGTCCTTGAGCCCATCGGTCGGGTCCTGGTCGATCGACGCGGTGAGCCGGGAGTCGCCGATCGTGCCGGTGAGCCGCACGCGGTCGGCCGCGCCGATCAGCTGCGCCGCCGTGGGCAGGTAACCGCCGGCATCGGTGCACTTCTGGGTGGCGAAGAAGTAGTTGTTCTTCCCCGCGTCCTTGTTGGTGAGCGGGAACGGGTTGCTCATCAGGCAGTAGGTCCCGAGATCGACGGACTGGGCGTTGCACTGCTCGGTCAGGTCGCTCGTCTTCACTCCGCGCAGCCGATCCGCCGAGCGGGCTCGCGGAACCACGCTGACGGGGAAGTGCTTATGGCGGTCGAGGCGCAAGATGCCCAGCGCCTTGGGCTTCGTGCTCGCCCCCGGGAGCGCCCGCCGTGCCGCCCGTATGGCGGCGTCCGAGATCCCGGTCGTCGAGCAGAGAAGCGCGAGCAGCGAGATGACGAGTGCGGCCTCGGAGCGGCGGCGCTTGAGCATGGCGATCATGGACGTCTCCTTGTATAGGTAGAGCGGGACTGACGGGCTTGGCTGGTGGTGACCACCGCGGCCTCGACTCGGCGCCCGCGCCCCCGGCGCCCTCCGGCCAGGCCAGCCGCGCCGACGGCGGCGAGCAGAAGGACGCCGACGAGCAGGGGCGCCGAGGAGAAGCCATGGTCGTCGGGGTGGTAGCGCGAAAAGGCCTTGGTCTCCTCCGGCGCCGCCTCCTCCTCCCTCTTCTCCTCCACCTGGTAGACACGGGCGACGGCGCCGCCCGGCGGAATCGGACGCCCGAGGGCCGGGAACGGCGGGGGCAATATCACCGGCACGAACGTCGACAGCGGGGGGGGAAGAGGGACCGGTGGAGGCGTGAAGGTCTTGATCTTCAGCGGCGCGGGGACCTTGAGGGTGGGCGGAACGGCCGCTACGGCCGGTTGCGGAGGCGCCGGGGGCGCCGGTGCCGGCGTGGGGCTGGGGGCGGGCGCCGGAGGCGGCGGCGTGGCCGGGTTCTGCGAAGCCTGGGTCCGAAGGACGGCCGGAGCGACGAGGGGGCGCGTACCGCAGGGCCGCTGGACGCTGCCCGCCTGCACCGTGATCTGCTGGGAGTAGGCGAGGCCGCCGGCTCGTATGGTGACGGTAGTCGTCCCTGCGTTGAACGGGCAGAACAGGCCGGAGCTCGAGTCGCTGACCACCTTGTCGGAGGTATCGAGGAAGGGCTTTCGCAGGTTGGTCGACTGGGGGTCCTGGCGCACGAAGTCCCCGATGTCGGGCGACGACGAGGTGAAGGAGTACTCGGGCGCGAGACGGCTGGAGCAGCCGGGCACCACGCACTGCGCGGGTGGGAAGCTCAGGTAGGGATCTCCGCCCGGAGGGTTCGGCGTTCCGTCCGAGGAGGCCGGCCCCCAGCGGTCTCCGGCCACCGGCCGGCGTCCCAGTCCCTGGAACAGCGAGGGTCGGCTGCGTCGCAGGAGCACGCCGTCGACCGCCTGGAGGGCGACATCGTCGACGATCGGGATAGTCCGCACCGTGACCGGCGCCCGGTTGGTGGCTGGATCGCGGTGCGCGGCGTCCACCTCGGTGAGCAGGAAGGCGGCGTCGCCGAACAGGGCGTCGGCCTGGCTCGAGGATCCGGACACCGGCGAGCGATATCCGAGGGTGCCGGTCCCGAACGAGGGGATGGTCTGCGCCGAGCCCCCCGGGATGCGGTAGGTGCGGTTCTCCTCGGGCCGTTCGAAGAGGTAGGCCGACGCGCCCCCGTCGACCAGCGCTCGCGCCACCTGCGCCCCGTCGCCGGCGGTGTTCAGCGAGGGGGCGATCCGGGTGTTGAGGTCGCGGCTGCCCATCACCACGGCGGGGATCCCGCGGGCCCTGGCGTCGGCGAGCACCGCCGAGAGCCACGGGAGCTGCGGCTCGGCCGGGTTCTGGTGGGGGTCCGAGGCCGCGAGCGAGCCCGCCGAGTTGTCGATCACCACGATGCGCACCCGTCCACCGGAGCCCGAGGAATCAAACGCGTAGTGGGTCCGTGCGCCGGGGCCGGGCGGGGCGCCGGGGATCCCCGCGCCGTCGACGCCCGGCGGCGCTCCCCCGGAGCCGAAGGGAGCGTTGAACCCGGCGAAGGCGGACTTGAACGGCCCGCCTCCCCCGGCGGCCGAGTCGGCGGCCGACAGGGCGGCGAACACCGGCAGCGGCGAGTTTCCGAGCAGCCCGGCGTACCGATCGGCCTCCCGGCCGGTGAGCGCTTGACCCGCCTTCAGCCGACCTCCGGCATAGAGCAGGAAGCGGGGGCCGTTGCCCTGCGCGGCCAGGCTCCCCACCTTGCCCAGCGTTGTGGCCAGCGTCCGATCGGGCGCGAGTCCCTGCCCGGCCAGGTCCGCGCAGGCGCTTTCACAGGCGGCGTGGCCGGCCAGGGCGAATCGCGCGGGGCCGGCCGGCAGCGCCACCGGCGAGCCGCCTGCGGCTACGGGAGCAGCTCCCGCCGAGGCGCCGTAGCGATAGACGCCTGCCGTCTGCACGCGCTGGCGGTCGGCGCGGCCCGTGGCGTTGCGCGCCCCGGACCCGCGCCCCGCGCTGTCGGGCTCGCCGGCCCAGCCCCCGACCGCCCAGCCGTCTCCACCCGCATCGAGGTCGAATGAGAGGATCGGGTCCGACTTGATCGGACGATCGTTGCTCGAACCGTTGAAGGCGGTGTGCTGCTCGTCGTGCCATCCGTTCGCCGTCTCGCGCAGCACATAGCCGTCCCCCGGCAAAGGGAACGGCGGGACGATGGCCGGCGGCTGGTCGGGGTCCTGGTCGGGGGCGATGTCGGGCACCGGGTACTGCAGCCGCGGTCCCACCGAGACCACCGCGCGGACGCGGCCGCCCTCGCGCACCGCGGCCGCGGCAATCACGGTGCTGTTGATCAGCGGCTGCTCGGCGAAGCGCCACGGCGCGCCCGCCCCGTCGCGCTCGAGCACGAAGTCGCGTCCGGCCGCCACGGCTCCGCCGTCGGGCAGCCCGGCGACCGACACGAAGCCGGGCCCGAACTGCCGGTAGGGACCCAGCAATGCCGCGGCCTGCCCGTCCACCCTCCATCCTCCGCCGTCGTTGACCAGCAGGTCGCGCCCGGCGGCCACCAGTGCCTGCGAGCCGGCGAACGCGACCTGCGTGAAGTCGGGCGTGCCCACGCCGGCGGGCAGGGCCTCCTGCGTCCAGGACTTGCCGTAGCGCAGCAGGGCGCCCTCCTTGCCCACCGCGTAGCCGCGCTGCGGATCGCCCGGCGCGAAGGCGATGTCCATCAGGTTGGCCTCACCGCCGATCGGCGCCGCTGGGTCCTTCTCCCACAGCCCGGTATCGGCGCGCCACAGCCACATCGCGCCCAGGTCGCCGACCGCGTACGCGCGTGCGGGCTCCGGCCAGGCCACGCCCCGCAGCAACGGCCGGGCGACACTGCCGCTGGCGGAGAGCAGGAACTCCCGCGTCCAGCCGCGCCCCGGGAG
>JALYZC010000177.1 GCA_030945905.1 Actinomycetota bacterium | reverse complement strand
CCCTCAGGTCGGGCACGAACCCGCGCTCGGACAGCAGCGGCAGGATCGCCGGCGCGGCACCCGCCAGGATCGGCCCGGCCGTGTAGACGGGGTAGCCGGGGTCGGCGGCCAGGGCTACGTCGCCGGGGTCCAGGAACGCCAGGTTGAGGTTGAAGATGCACTCCTTCGCGCCGATCGCCGGCATGACCTCCGTCTCGGGGTCGAGCTCCACGTCGAAGCGGCGGGCGTAGTAGTCGGACACCGCGGTGCGAAACTCGGGCCGGCCGCGGTTGGATGGGTAGCGATGGGTCCCCGGGTCGGCGACGGCCTCCTGCATCGCCCGGACGATCAACGGCGGCGTAGGCCGGTCGGGGTCGCCGATGCCCAGGGAGATCACGTCCACCCCGGCCGCGCGCTTGGTCGCGATCTTGCGCTCGAGCTCGGCGAACAGGTAGGGCGGGATGCGCTCCAGGCGCTCACTCGGCCGCATCGAGCTCCTCGACGAGCTCGGGAGCCAGCGCCCCTGCAAAGACGGGAACCGCCCACCCGGTGAGGTTGACGTGGAGCTCGGCCCCCACCTCGACCTCGAGCTCCCCGCCGTCGAGGCGGACGGTCACGTCGGGGTCGGCGGCGTGAAGGAGCACATGGGCCACCGCGGCGCCGCTCGCGCCGGTGCCTGAGGACAGCGTCTCCCCCACCCCGCGCTCGAAGATCCGCGCACGCAGCTCGCCCGGCCCCTGCTCGGCGACCCACGAGACGTTCGTGCGGTTGGGAAACAGCTCGTGGCGCTCGATCTCGGGGCCGATCGCGGCAACGTCCAGGTCTTCGATCTCGACGGGGTCGACGAAGATCACGCACTGGGGGTTGCCGATGGAGACATGCTGAAAGCGCCAATCGCGCCCTCGCGCGCGGAGCACGCCCGCGCCGCTGTCGTCGCCGCTGGGATAATCGCGTGAGCGCAGGCGAGCGTGGCCCATGTCAACCGTGCAGGTGGTGGGACCGGTGATGGTCGGGCGAATCTCGCCGGCCACGGTGTCGATGGAGAACCGCTCGGCCTGGACCCACCCCCGCCGGCGCAGGTACATGATCGCCTCCCGCGCTCCGTTGCCGGAGAGCTCGGCCTCCGAGCCGTCTGGGTTGAAGATGCGCAGGCGGGCCACCGGGCCCGGATTCTCGCTTGGCTCGAGCAGCAGCACGCCGTCGGCGCCGACGCCGAAGTGCGGATCGCAGAGTCGCCGCGTGCGCGAAGGCGTGAGCGCGAACGGCAGCTGTTGCGCTTCGACGATCATGTAGTCGTTCCCCAGTGCCTGCCACTTCTCGAACCTCACCGCCATCGCCTCTCGATCGTTGGCTGCCCGAATTCCACGCCCGCACCCTGCACGCTCACCGCTCCGCGGTATCGCCGGAGCGGCTGTGGGGCGCCGCCCAATCGGTGCGCGTCAGCGACACGCTGGCGCTGCGGCCGATCATCGCGTTGCGCTTCGGGCCCTACGCGCCCTCCGCGAACACTACCTTCCGCGAGCTGTTTCGGTGCCCGCCGTTCACCCTGCTCGAGGAGTCGACCCACAGCTCGATCTCGGGCCTGGCGGGGCGGGTGTGGGCCCTCGGCGACGTGTTTGCCTCCCTGGACGGTGCCGATGACTTTGCGGCCTTTGCGCAGCCCGGAACCGCCAAGGTCGCGGTGCTCAACCAGGTGCGTCCGTGTGCCGGAGGCTCGGAGATCCTCAGTGAGGCGCGCGTCTGGTGCACCGACCGCCGAGCGCGGCTGCGCTTCGTCCCCTTCTGGGCGGTGGTGGGGCCATTCTCGCGCTTCATCCGGCTCGACCTCCTGTCGACCGCGGCGCGGCAAGCTCGATCAGCTCCACTGCCACCTCCGCGGGCGGGCGATCGGTGACGTCCAGCATGTGCGCAGCGCTGAGCTTGCGCATCCACGTGAGCTGGCGTCTGGCGTAGTTGCGGGTTCGCCGCTTCATCGCGTCGACATCGCCGTCGAGCAGCTCCTGAAAGCCCAGCGCCTTGCGCGCGGTTCGTGACGCGCCGGCCGCGTCGGCGGCATGGACCTCGGTGATCGCACCGCCCGCGACGATCGCATCGACCCGGGCGTCGATGCGCGCATGGAGCGATTCGCGCTGCATGACGAGGCCGGCGAGCAGCGTCGGATGGCGCATCTCCCCCGTCCACAGCTGCGACGCTCCGGCCGGAGGGGGATGCAGATCGCCGCTGTCTGAGAGCTCCAGGGCCCGGACCAGGCGCTGGCTGTCGTGGGGATCGATTGGCTCGGCCGCCCACGGCGCCCTTCGATGCAGCTCGGCGTGCAGCGCCGGCGCCCCGTGCTCGGAGAGCTCGGACTGCCAGCGCTCGCGCGCCCCCTCGGCCGCAGGAGGGCGCAGCCGCAGATTGGCCAGCGCGGCGCGGAGATACAGCCCGGTCCCCCCCACGACGATCGGTCGGCTCCCCGCCGCCAGCAGCCCATCGATCTCCGCATGGGCCTGCGCCGCGTAGGCCCCCGCACTGAACCGTGTCTGAACCGTCACGCAGGAGACGAGGCGATGCTCAAGGGCATCGCGCTCGCTGGCGGTGGGGGCCCCGGTCAGGCCTTCGAGGCCCTCGTACACCTGCAACGCATCCGCGGAGACCGCCACCGGACGTTCTCCACGGCTCCGTAGGCGCTCTGCGAGGGCGATGGCGACCGCGGTCTTCCCCACCCCCGTGGGCCCGAAGATGGCGATGACCTCAGGCGCGGGCAAGGGCCGCGCAGTATCGCCGCCACGGGTGCGCGACGGTCCGCGGCGACTGTGGCAGTCTTGTCCGCGTGGACATCGCCGGCAAGACGGTGCTGGTGACGGGGGCGACCGGTGGTCTGGGCCAGGCGCTGGCGCGCGCGCTCGCCCTCCAGGGCGCGAAGCTCCTGCTCACCGGCCGGCGGGGCGGCGTGCTCGACCCGCTCGCCCGCGAGGTCGGTGGCCGCGCGATCGCCTGCGACCTCTCCGATCGCTCGGCGCTCGAAGGGCTGATCGACGACGCGGGCGAGGTCGACGCGCTGGTGGCAAACGCCGGGATTCCGGCGTCGGGCCTGGTCCCCGAATACAGCGTCGAGCAGATCGACCGGGCCCTCGACGTCAACCTCCGCGCGCCGATCCTCCTCGCCCGCGCCCTGGTGCCCGCCATGGTCGCGCGGGGCGATGGCCACCTGCTGTTCATGTCCTCGCTGTCGGGCAAGGTGGCGGTTCATCGCTCGGCGATCTACTCGGCCACGAAGTTCGGGCTGCGGGGCTTTGCCCTCGGCCTGCGCCAGGACCTGCTCACCACGGGCGTCGGTGTGTCGGTGATCTTCCCGGGACCGATCGCGGAGGCCGGCATGTTCGCCGACACCTCGGTCGATCTGCCGCGCCTCGCGGGTTCGCGCAGCCCCGAGGATGTGGGCTCGGCTGTCGTGGAGGCCATCGAGCGCAACCGAGCGGAGATCGACGTCGCGCCGCTGCCGATGCGCTTGGGCACCAGCCTGGGCTCGGTCGCTCCGGGCGCGCTCGCCGCGGTGAACCGCCTCCTCGGCGCCGAATCGATCGCGGAGCAGGTCGCCGACAGCGAGAGCCAACGCTCCAAGCGCTGAACGCCTCTAGCCCGGTGGCTCCCCCGGCGGCGCTTGGCCGGCTCGCCCGGTCTCCCGGGTCCTACGCTCCGAGCCGTCGGCCTCACGCGCCACCGTGCCGATGGCGCTGAGGATCTCGTCCGCCAGCTTGGGCCCCTCGGCGGGCTGCGTGGGGGTGGCCTCGATGCGCACCACCACCTCGTCGCCGTCGACCTCCTCGAGCACGATCCTCGGCTCGGCGCGAGTGGACACCGTGACCGCGGTCTCGAGCAGCTCCTGCACCTCGCTGGGCCGCACGTCCACCGGCAGACGGGCCCGGAGGTCGACGCCGTCGGGCTCGCGCAAGGGCATCACCGCCAGTGAGAGCACGACGCTGTTGGGGACCATGATCGAGTCCTCGCCGCTGGCCAGCGTCGTATAGAGGAGTCCGAGCGAGCTCACCACGCCCTCGACCTGGCCGGCCACCCCCCCGCCCTTGAACCGCACCCGCTCTCCGACGCGAAAGGGGCGCGCACTGAGCAGCACGGTGCCGGCGATCAGGTTGCCGAGCGTCTGCTGAGCGGCGAGGCCCAGGACGACCGCCGTCACCGCCCCGCCGACCGCAAGCGTGCCCGGGTCCAGCCCCGCGATGTTCAGGGCGACGATGAGCGCGAGGGTGACCGTGATGAGGCGTATGAGGAAGCCGAACGTTCCGGCGGTCGCGGGGTCGAGACGGCGGAACAGCGCCGGGCCGGCCGCACGCCCGACATCCCGAGCGAACGCCCAGCCGAGAATGACCAGCGCGACCACGGTGACCAGGCGCGCGGCAACATCGAAGTCAGCTCCGACCAGGTCGCGGCGGTAGGAGTACGCGATGAGCACGGCCGTCAGCGCGGGCAGCAGGACGGCAGCCTGCCGTCGGGCGCGACGCGCGGCGCGCTGGCTGATCTGGCGGGCCAGGCCCACGTCGGCCCAGGACTGGCTGCGCGTGCGGAACATGTCGCGCATCTGAGCGCTCTTGTCGCCTGAGGGATCCATGTGGGGTCTTACCAGCGCCGTCTCACGGTCGCCGCGCAGCGGTCTTCACGAGGCCGGCGCGGACGCAGGCTAGCGCGTCCGGACGATGTGCGAACGTATGTTCGTGCGCTGGGACGACCTCAGGACCGATGCCGACGCCTCACGCCGACTCCCGGGCTATCGAGACGAAGCAGTCGTGCGCACTTTCGACGCGCCCGAGGCCCTGGACGTCCGCTTCTACGAGGTCCAAGCCCGCAGCGCGCTGAACCGCGTCCCCAAGCAGTCCCAGATGCCGTTTCGCTGGACCATCAACCCCTACCGGGGCTGCACGCATGCGTGCAATTTCTGCTTCGCTCGGCCCACCCACCGGTACCTGGACCTCGACGCCGGGCGCGACTTCGAGCGCGAGATCGTGGTCAAGGTCAACCTTCCCGAGGTCCTGCGGGTCGAGCTCGCCCGTCTGTCCTGGCGGCGCGAGCATGTGGCGCTGGGGACGAACACCGATCCCTACCAGTGGGTCGAGAAGCGCTACGAGCTGATGCCGGGCATCTGGCGGGCCCTGCGCGACTCGCGCACGCCGTGCTCAGTCCTCACGAAGTCCCCGCTGCTGCTGCGCGATCTCACGCTCTTTCAGGAGCTCGCGGAGTCGGTGGGGTTCAGCGCCAACCTGTCGGTGCCCACGCTGGACGAGAAGGCCTGGCGGGCGACCGAGCCGCACACACCGCATCCGCGCGCACGTTTGGAGGCGGTGGGAGAGCTCAACCGAGCCGGCATCCCCACGGGGATCCTGATCGCGCCGCTCATGCCGGGCATCAATGACGCGCCCGAGCAGGTTGAGCGGATCCTGGAAATCGCGGCGGAAGCGGGCGCGGTGCACGTCGCGGGGCTGGCGCTCCACCTGAGGGGCGAGGTGCGCGAGCTCTTCTTCGACTGGCTGCGCGCCCAGCGCCCCGACCTCGTCCCGCATTATCAGAAGCTCTATGGGAGTCGGGCCTACCTGTCCGCCGCCGAGCGCCGAAGGTTGTCCGCGCTGGCCGGGCCGCAGTCGGCGGTCTCGTCCCGGCCGACGAGGCTCATGGCAGAGATGTCCGGCGAGACGCTTCCGGTGGAGCCCCATCAGCCTGCGCTGTTCTGAGATGGACCCGAAGAACAGAAAGGCGACCGGTTCCGTCCGGTCGCCTCTCACGCCGTCCGTGACAATCCACACTCCAACGCGAACAGCCTGGAGGCATCGTGCCGGCAGCTCCGCTCCAACCCTGAAGGATCGCGGTTTTTAGCCGGGAGCGCAATCGAACACTTGTCGAGCCGTAGGGCGGGCGGCATTCAGGCCCGCGCGCGGGCTGCCAGGCGCTCCTCGCCCGCCAGCGTCTGGCTGGTCGCGGCGGTGATCTCCACCTCGACCAGGTCTCCGGTCCGGGCCAGACCGGAGAAGTTGACGACCTTATTGTGGCGCGTACGGCCGCGAAGGCGCTCGGGATCGGTTCGCGACGCCCCCTCCACCAGAACCTCCATGCTGCGACCCACGAAGCGCTGCGCGCGCTGCGCCGCGCGGCGCTGCACGACTTCCACCAGTCGCTGCATGCGGGCCACCTTGGCCTCGTGGGAAGTCTCGTCCTCCAGTGCAGCGGCCTCGGTTCCCCGCCGCGGAGAGTAGATGAAGGTGAACGCGCCGTCGTAGCCGACTTCCTCGACGAGCTCGAGGGTCTGCTCGAAATCCGCCGCGGTCTCCCCCGGGAAGCCCACGATGATGTCGGTGGTCAGCGCGCAGTCGGGAACGTGCTCGCGGATGAGGGCCACCCGATCGAGGTAGCGCTCACGATTGTAGGTGCGGCGCATCGACTTGAGCAGGCGTGAAGACCCGGACTGCAGCGGGAGGTGCACGTGCTCGCATACGGCCGCGAGCTCGACGTGGGCCCGGATCACGTCCTCACGCATGTCCTTCGGGTGGGGGCTCGTGTAGCGAATGCGTTCGATGCCCTCCACCCCGTCGATGCACGCGAGGAGCTCGGCGAAGCCGGCACGCCTGTCCCTGGGCAGGTCGCGGCCGTAGGAGTTGACGTTCTGACCCAGAAGCGTGAGCTCGCGTACTCCGTCATTCGCCAGGCGCCGTGCCTCGGCCACGAGCTCCTCAGGCGGGCGGCTGACCTCACGCCCGCGGGTGGAGGGGACGATGCAGTACGAGCAGGCGGAGTTGCACCCGACGCTGATCTGCAGCCAGCCCTGGTGCTCGCGCGAGCGCTTCTCGGGCAAGCGTCCCGTGAACCCCTCGAATTCGAAGAAGCCCTGAGCGCCAAGTGAATCGACGGTCAGGAACTCGGCGAGCTTGTGCACCTGGCCGGGTCCGAAGGCCACGTCGACGTAGGGAAAGCGCCGGAAGA
>JALYZC010000166.1 GCA_030945905.1 Actinomycetota bacterium | reverse complement strand
TCCCCAGCCGGTGAGCCCGAGCGCCAGACCTGCCAGCCACACGCGGGAGCTCAGCAGTCCGCGTAGGGTGAGCAGCGGGTGACGGGGCGTGATCGCAGGGGCGTGGGCAGTTCCGACGTGCTGGAGCAGATAGCCGCCCGTGAGCGCCAGCGACGCCGCCGCGGCCAGCCCGAAACCGAGTGCCACCTCGCTCACCTCGGCGCCACCCGGTAAACGGACTGGCCGACGTCGCCACCGAACCACTGATCGGCGTAGCGCAGGGTGCTGGGAGTCTCGTCGCGCCACAGCCGCCAAGAGTGCCGTCCGGGATACTCGAGGTAGCGCACGTCAACACCCGCCGCGCGCAGACGCTCGGAAAAAGCGGCGGAAAGCAGCCGGTCGGGATCCACCAGCCCGCTGAAGAGGTAGGCATGAAAGCTGTGCCGGCGCAGCCTTGGTGCCAGGGCGCCCACATAGTCTGCGGGGCTGTTGGCGGCAACCTGCGCCGTCGGGGCGCGAGCAAATGGGCCCTTCCTGTGCTGCTGAAAGTAGCCCGACCACAAGCCGACGATGCTAAACGTGTCGAGGTGACGCAAGGCGACGTTGACCGCTCCGTAGGCACCTTCTGAGTTGCCGGCGATCGCTCTGAACTGTCGGCCGCGTCGGGTCGCGAAGCGTCGGTCCACCGCGTGCACGGTTTCGAGCACCAGGCTTTCATAGCGTCCGCGCAGCGTATCGGCCCATTCGGTGTCCGAGCGAAAGCTCCCGTTGCGCCCGTCGGGCATGACAAGCACCATCGGGCGAATCTGATGGCGAGCCACCAGCACGTCGAGCTGCACTCCCGCCCGCGCGATGTCAAGGAACTGGCGCGGCCATCCGGGCGCCCCGTGGAGCAGGTAGAGCACGGGAAAACGGTGCCCGTGAGCCGCCGCCGCATCGTAGCCTGGCGGGAGGTAGACGAGATATGAGCGGCGCTGGTGAAGCGCGCGAGAGTACAATCGAGCGGTCACGGAATGGCCAGCCGCTACCCCGGCCGGGTCGTGGGGGGGATCAAAGCCTCGGTATACGTAGTAGTCGTGACCGTAGGAAACAGCCCCATACAGGCCGCCTACCAGCCAGGCGATGAAGAGCCCCGTGATGCTGAGACGCCGCAGGTTCATCGCCGCAGCATGGCCGCGGCGGCGACGCTGCTCGCGGCGCTTGGGTTGGCCGCCGGTATGGGATGGCTATACCTGCTGCGTGACCTGGGCCTCTTTGAGGTCGGCCCCAAGCTCCCGGGCGCGCTTCCCCTCGAGCAGCTCGCGCGTGCCGACGACCAGCCGCTGCTGCGGGTGACGCTCGCCTGGCTGACCGCGGGCGCGATCGCGGGGTGGGCGTTGAGCTGGGCGTCAGGCGCGCGACGGGCCCCCCGGGCTCTGATGCTCACTGGGCTGGCGCTCGTGCTCCTGTTTGTCAGCGGTGCCGCCGCCGACGCGATCGCTGTGTCCTCAAACGACATCGTGGGCCGTATCCCCGACCAGGCCTCACACGAGGGCCTGTGGACGGAGCTCGCTCTGGTCTTCATCGGCTCGTTTGCGTTCCCGCGGCGGTCATCGACTGCGCGACCGGCTGGGCCGGGGGGTGCCACCCCTTCGTGAGCGCAGACCTGCGCGGCGCGCGGATATAGCCCTCGGCTTGAAGCACGCGCAGCGCCGCGAGTGGCAGCAGGCTGCGGTGCTCGTAGACGAGGTAGCGGGGGCGCCAGGTCGGCAAGAACTTGTTGTTGAAGTGCACAAGGCGCTCAAGCTGGAAGCGTCCGTGCACGCAGCAAAGCCCCGCGCGACCCAAGCGCTGGCGGACGTTAAGTTCGCTCTCCGGGGCCATAAGATGCCCAAAGCCGGCGAAGTTGAGACTGACCTCGGCCAGCGCAAGCTCACGCGCGTAAGCGAGTACCGCGACGACCATCGCCTCGTTAAGCCCGTTCGGCTCGTCGCCCGGGCGCCGGCTGATGTCAAGCGAGAGACCATCGCGATACCCGACGAAGTGTTGGAAAGCCCGCACGCGCCCATCAGGATCGCGCGCAAGTACGTAGAGTCCATCAGGATCCTCATCGGGCGCACACAGCCCTCCTAGGGTCATCGCGAACCCCGCGACGCGCGCGCTCTGCGCCTGCCAGCGCTGCTCCACCATGGCCAGCTCCTCCATGACGACGCTCCCAAGTTCTCGCGCGCGGACCACCTCGACAGCCCAGCCTCGCCGGGCGACCCGTCCGACGGACTGGCGGACCTTGCGGATCCCACGCCCTTCAAGCGTGAAAGCCCGCGGATCGACGACCGCCTCGTTGCCGATGTGCAGGGCGCGCAGCTTGAGTTTGCGACAGGCGTCGAGGTGGCGCGCGGAGACCCCGGTCATCACGGTGTTCCAACCCTGCGAGGTGGCGTAGGCAAGAAAGCGCTCGAGGACTTCCGCCGCCGCCGATCCGATCGGGTCCGCGGCCACCACCGCGGTCTGGGCGACCAGGCAATAGGCGAGCATGCTGTCGTTGCCGAAGAAGTAGCGCTTGTCCTGACGCAGGGCGAAGGGATCGAGGGAGTCGACCGCGTGGCGGCGCACGAGATCCGTGGCTCGGCGGTGCTCGGAGCGGCTGTGCCCTTGGCCACTGGTGACGGGCCGCAACGGCGCGCCACGCCTGGGGCGAGACGCCCGGCGTCGAGCGCCCACCGCACCTGCGGTCGCGAGCCCAACGAGCACCGCGACGAGAACGAGACTGTGCATACGCGCAGCCTGAAGCGCCGTCCATTAAGTGTGGGACGGGCCACGTTGGGATCTGGTTAGGGCGTCTGCCTATCCCGGGATCTCCGATGCGGGGAGCGCGAGCGTAAACTGCGCCCCGCCGTCGCCGGACGCCAGGTCCAGCCGTCCGTTCATACGCTCGGCCAGCTCGCGTCCGATCGCCAGGCCGAGGCCGAATCCAGCGGCATCGCCGGGGGTACTGCCGCGTCGGAACCGCTCGAATATCAGCTCGCGCTCCTCCTCCCGCACTCCGGGGCCACGGTCGCTGACCGCGATCTGCGCAAACCCCTCGCGGCTTAGCAGCGACACTCGGACCGCCGCGGCGGGGGGCGTGAAGCGCAGTGCATTGTCGATCAGGATGCGAACGATGCGAGCGACTCCCCCGGGGTCAGCGATTGCCCACACCGGCGTGTCTGGTGCTGTCATTTCGAGCTCGAGGTGGCGTTTATCCAATCGGAGGTCGAACTCAGACGCTGCGGCTCGGCAGAGCTCGGTGAGCTCGACCGGCTCGTGACGCAGCTCTATGTCGGCGTCCAGGCGGCTGAGGTCGAGTAGGTCCGCGGCCAGTGCGACCAGCCGTCGCGTCTGGATGCGGGCGCGCTGAACCTGCTGGCGGGCATCGTCGAGATCGAGCCGGTCGCTGCCAAGATCGTCCTCGAGCAACTCGAGGACGCCGTGT
This sequence comes from Actinomycetota bacterium, assembly GCA_030945905.1. GTDB lineage: Bacteria > Actinomycetota > Thermoleophilia > Solirubrobacterales > Solirubrobacteraceae > JALYZC01. Next base: position 2,375 of record JALYZC010000166.1, on the reverse strand, counting down.
AGGGAGGCAAGCGGTGTGCGCAACTCATGCGATGCCGTAGCGACAAACTGTCGCCGTGCGTCCTCCTGGTGGCGCAGATGGTTCTGCATGGATGCCAGGGCGCGAGAGAGGTCTGCGACCTCGTCGCGACGACGGTCATCGGGCACCGCGATGTCGAGCCCGTGCTCGCCTACCTGGAGTGCGCTGTCACGTAGACGACGCAGACGGCGCAAGAGCGTCGTTGCGAGCCCGAGCCCCAGCAACAACGCTACCGCGAGGCCAGCTGCGGCAGCGCTGGCAAACGCCCGCTTGACCACGGCGACGGCGACCGTCACATCCCCAAGGCGTTTGTGCAGCGCCAGCACGTAGCGACGCTGCGATATGTGCAGGGGGATGCTGACCACCGCTTCGCCGGGCGACTGGCCTCGCGACGTGTGCACCGGATGATTGCTTGACAACGCGACCCGCGCCTCGGGGAAGCGGTTGAGTAGCTGCTGGGCCGCGAAGCCCTGGCTCGGCGATCGCGGAGGTACGGTGTCCACCACGGGCAGAAGGCGGCTGTCGAAGATCACTATTCGTGCACCGGTCCGTCGCTCCAGCGAGCGGGCCACGGGCGCCAGGTCCTTGGCTGATGTGCGGTCGGAGGCCGTCTCGACATCCTGGAAGATCGGGCGAAACGCCACGGTCGTGGAGAGCAGGGATTCCACCTCCTCCTTGCGTAGCCGCCGCTCCAATGGCGGAAGCAGCGTCAGCGCCGCGACACCGAGCGTAACCGCGCTCGTGGCCAGCAGGGCGAGCACCAGCCTGGCCCGCAGCCCGGGTGGGCGCAGCCTGCGCATCTCAGCGCCTGTCGCGGACGCCGGGCTCGGGACCCTTCAGTCGGTAGCCTGCGCCGCGCACCGTGAGGATCAGGGTTGGTTGGTCCGGGCGTTGCTCGAGCTTCTCGCGCAGGTGGCGCACATGTACGTCGATCGCCCGTGGGTCACGGTAGGCGCTATCGCCCCAGATGGCGCGCAGCAGCTCCTGACGGTTGAACAAGCGGCCGGGATCGCCCATCAGCCAGTTGAGCAGCTCAAACTCGGAGAAGGTCAGCTGCACCGGCTCGTTCTCGAGGGTAACCTCCCGACTCGCGCGGTCAAGCCTGACCGAATCGACCATGAGCACTTCCCCCTCATTGCCTCGCGCCCGGACTCGACGTAGCACTGCGCGAATCCGGCTGCGCAGCTCCGCTAGCCCGAAGGGCTTGGTGACGTAGTCATCCGCGCCGGCCTCGAGCCCCAGCACAGCGTCGGCCTCGCTGTCGCGTGCGGTAAGCATAATCACCGGCACCACGTTTCGCCGAGCCCGCAGCTCGCGACACACCTCGTTGCCATCCAAGCCAGGGCCTAGGGCAACATCGAGCAGGACCACGTCGAAGTCCTGCTTGGCGGCGCAGTCCAACGCGGCAACCGCATCGGCCACCGCCAGGACGCGATGGCCTTCGCGCGCGAAGGAGCGGCTGAGCATGTCGCGCAGTGCAGCCTCATCGTCGACCACCAAGATGTTCAGCGGCTCTGCGTCACCCGCTTCATGGAGGGACCCGAGTTCACGCATCGTCGCCCGGGGGGCGAGGTTCGAGGGACGGGGAGCGCCGTGGGCCAGCGGACTGCAGCAAGCGCTTAGACAAACTGCAGCCTCGGCGCTCCCCGTCCCTCGATCTCGGCAGCCGTTCGCTTCGGTGACACGCCGATCAGCTAACGCCGCGCGGCTCACTCCAAGATAAAGGTAATGCGAAGATCGTGTTGGGATCGCCGCTGGGCGACGCCTGCAAAGCGGCAGTGGTGGTGCGGGAGGGCACGAGCCTCGAAATCGACGACCGATCGCCCTCGTGGCCACGAGCTAGTGGCCCCCAAGCGACGAGCAGGTCCACCGCATATCGGTCGCCCATCTTCCTCGGTGGGGCACGCAGCGAGTGGCGGCGATCACACGCGGCGTCGCTTGCGGTTCGGCTTACCGGCGAGTGAGGGTCCCGCGGCTGATGACCCCGCCCCCGTGGAAGAGGTAGATCAACTGCTTTTGCCCGTGGGGAGTCAGGGTGACGAGGCCGACGCCTTTGCACCTGGCGCTGTGGCTGGTATCGATCACTTCGCGAAAGCGGAAGGCCTTCCTAGGTCGACCTCGGTAAACCCAGTGGCCGTTGCAGCTGATGCCCGTGTACGCGACGGTGTTGCGCGCGGTGCCCGCGATCCCTCGGATCTGCGCGGTGACCCTAAACGGCGCCAGCCCCTGCTGGGTGAGCTGCCCGCTCCAGACGCCAACAATCGGATAGCTGCTCTTTGATCCGCCGCAACCTGAGATGGGCGCCGCGAGCAACGCGACGATAACCAACACGCGTAGGACCGGGAGGGTCATGAGGC
>JALYZC010000165.1 GCA_030945905.1 Actinomycetota bacterium | reverse complement strand
GGATGGGTGGGGTCGGGCGGCGTTTGAGCCGGCGATGATGGTGTCGCTGGTGCTCTACGCCTATGCGTGCGGTGAGCGCTCCTCGCGCGGGATCGAGCGCAAGTGCGTGGAGGACGTCGCCTACCGGGTGATCGCCGCTTCCCAGGCGCCCGATCACGCGACGATCGCCAGGTTTCGTGTCCGCCACGAGGCATCGCTGGCGGGCCTGTTCACCGAGGTGCTCTTGTTGTGCAAGGAGGCGGGGCTGGTGAAGGTCGGGCTGATCGCGATCGACGGCACGAAGGTGCATGCGAACGCGTCGCATCACGCAAACGTGGACTACGAGGCGCTCGCGCGGGAGATCTTCAAGGAGGCCGCCGCGGTCGATGCGGCCGAGGACGAGCTCTACGGGGATGCGCGCGGCGATGAGCTGCCCGAGCATTTGCAGACCAGCGAAGGGCGTCGTGGGGCGCTGCGGGACGCCAGACGCAAGCTCGAACGCGACCGGGCAACAAAAGCAAATACGGACGCCGAGATGGCTGCTGGCACGGGATCCTCGGGCGTGAAGCTCGAGCTTGATCCTGAGGTGATCCTCGCACGGGCTCATGGCCGCGAGGGGTGGTTGCGCGAAGCTCGCAGTCAGCTTGATGAGCATCGGCGTCGCCAGGGCGATCCTATTCCGCGGTCGCGCTCTGAGCGGCTGCTTGAGTCCGAGCGTCGCCTGCAGGAGAACCTGATGGTCGAGCGCGAGGCGAACGAGGCGTATGAGGCATATCGGGCGCATGCGGTGATGAAGGACGGCCGGCGCCCCGGTGGCCGTCCGAGACCATACGAGCCGCCCGAAACCCCGGCCGGGAAGATCAACACGACCGATCCGGACTCGCGCAACGTCAAGACCCCGCGCAGCTACACCCAGGGCTATAACGCGCAGGCCGTCGTCAACGAGCACCAGATCGTGCTCGCCGCCGAGGTGACCGTCAGCTCCCCGGACTTCGGTCACCTACAGCCGATGGTCAAAGCCACCAAGGAGGAACTGGAGGCGATCGGGGTCAGCGAGACCCCCGCAGTCGTGGTGGCTGACACCGGCTACTGGCACGAAGACCAGATCGACAACGTCGTCAGCAACGGCACCGAGGTACTGATCCCGTCCGACGCCGGCAAGCGCAACACTCCTCGGCCGGGGTGGCAGGGCGGGCGCTATGCCTGCATGCGCTCCGTGCTTGAGACCGACTACGGCGGCGGGCTCTATCGAAGACAGTGAAGATCAGGTGTGGCGTCCGGCCTGGGTCTGACCTCACCGAAAACTGACCCGCGTGGTGTCGTGCTTGCGACCTGTCGGCTTTGGGTTGGCCGCCGCTGATCGCCCAACATGGGCGGTCGGGTTGGGCGGCGTGACTTCATAGGAACCTGTTCAAGTGCCTCGTCACTGTTCTGTCCGCCCTCCCCGACCAGGCCGCCCTTCCGGACAGAAAGGACGGCATGCATAGCATGACGCAGCAGGACACGGTCGTTGTCGGCGGGGTCGACTCCCATGCCGACACTCACTATGTCGCGGCGCTCGATGAGCGCGGCGCGCTGCTCTCAACGAAGAGCTTTCCGACCACAACGCCTGGCTACCGCCAGTTGCTGGAGTGGCTGAGCGGCTTTGGGATCATCGACGCGATCGCGGTCGAGTCGACCGGCTCATACGCGGCAGCGCTTGCGCGTTATCTGCGCGAGCATGACATCCAGGTCGTCGAGGTCAACCAGCCGCACGCGCACACTCGCCGGCGTGTCGGCAAGAGCGATCCGATCGACGCGGAGATGGCCGCCCGGCTGTTCTTGGCCGGCAAAGCCAAAGCGGTCCCGAAACAGACCGACGGGATTGTCGAGTCGATCCGGCTGCTGCGCGCAGCGCGACACAGCGCGGTGAAGTCCCGCAGCGCCGCGATGGTCCAGCTCCGCGACCTCATCATTACCGCCCCGCAGGAGCTCCGCGCTCAGCTCTCGCGCCGCAAGACGATCCGCGGCAAAGCCGCGCTCTGCGCGCGATTTCGCCCGTCCGCCCGCGAGCTGCGCTCCCCTTCCCAAGCCGCGAAGTTCGCGTTGCGCTCGCTCGCCCAACGAATCAACTCTCTCGACCGCGAGATCGCGACGTTAGACCGCGAGCTCGAGCAGCTCGTCGCGGCCGCCGCGCCACGCACCATCCAGCTGCTTGGCATCTCAACCGGCCACGCGGGCCAACTGCTCGTGACGGCCGGACAGAACATCGACCGACTCCCCAACGAAGCCTCCTTCGCTGCGCTCTGCGGCGCGAGCCCAATTCCCGCCTCCTCAGGCAAAACCACCCGCCACCGCCTCAACAACGGCGGTGACCGCCAAGCCAACCGGGCCTTGCATCTCATCGCCGTCTGCCGCCTGCGCTACTGCCAACGCACCCGCGCCTACGCCAAACGACGCACCGCCGAAGGCAAGACCAAACTCGAAATCCTGCGCTGCCTCAAGCGCTACCTCGCACGCGAGGTCTACAAATCCCTACGCGCAGATCTCGCCAACACCCACCCACAGCCGCCCCGCCAAACCGTGACGATCATGTGCGGCACCCCCAGCTTCGAGACCTCGCGCAAACGCACTTGACATCTATAGGAACGTCGCCAGGGAATGATCGAGCCGGTGTTCGCTCACACGAAGTTCAACCGACGGATCGACCGCTTCCAGCGCAGGGGAAGATCAGCCTGCCGCTCGGAGTGGCGACTGATCACCGCCACCCACAACCTCCTCAAGCTCCACCGCCACCAAATCGCCGCCGCAGCCTGAGCGCAAGCCCACGCCGGCTGCAGTTCAACCATCACCGGCCCCGGTCAGCCACCAAGGCCGCCGCGACAACCACACATCCTTGGTTTACGCGACAGCCTCGCGCGGAAGCGGCAGCCTCGCTGTACGTGTGGCGAGAGCACGTAGTGAGATGCGTGGTTAGTCACCGAGGCTCGCAGGCGCCGACGGACCGGGACTCGACAGGGCGGTCGACTTAGGCGAACAGGATGCGATGTCGATGCAGCTGGCGTGAAAGACGTGCTTAAGATGGTTCCGGTCCTGGTAGTTATCGCGGGGCCACCATTGGTAGCCGGCCTACGCGGCCGGCCGCTGATCGGCTGGTTGTGGGCTGCATGCCTCGGTCTCGTGGCGATCATCACGACCATCAATGAGCCCCCGCACTACGACATGCCGGGCTTCGGCCTCAAGCTTTTTGGCGGCGCGACGGCGCTCGCCGTGCTCGCGCTCCTCGCTGGCGTGGCGCTCCGGCGCTTCGCGCGGCACGACAGCCCGCAGTCGCCGCGGGACCGGGGTACGTCCCGCCGCCCGGAATAGCTACGCCGACGACACAGCGTGCCGCATCTAGCGACCTCCGCACGCCCGCCCAGACAGGGTCACCATCCTAGGTGCGCGCTTCTCGTCCGGGAACGGGGAGGTTGTGGGGGTTGTGGGCGACGTGCGCGTGTCGAGCAAAGCGGCATGGCGTAGCCACCGAACGGGCCATCCGCCTTGGCGTAAAGGACCTACTGCCTGAGATGACAGGCCTTGAACTTCTTACCGCTGCCGCACGGGCATGGGTCGTTGCGACCGGTGGTGCGCCGCTCATCGTCGCTGAGCTCGTGGAGAACTTGCAGCCCGCTGACAAATGCCGCTTCCACCTCCTGCTTTCCGTCGAGTTCGAACTCCTCGTAGATGAGACCCAAGAGGTGTCCGAAGCTCCAGAAGCCGAGCAGCAGCGCTTGCTTGGTTCCGACGGTCGACGGGCCGCTGCGGAGCCCGATAGCGGCCGGCTGGCCCACAGAAGAGCGCTCCGCGGGCGCGATCTGCGCCACGAGAGACGCCGCCGACGGGTGAAGAGTCTCGTTGCTATGCCGATTTCCAAGGTCGCGAAACAACCGCAGCCAGCGCTGCTTACTCTCAGATCCCCAGGCCGGCGCGATCACCTCGACCCGTTGATGGGAGCGACACGCCCGTCCAAGACCGGGTGCCGAAGCGGCCGTAGATCCTCCGCAGCCGGGCTCGCTGCTCCTCGCTGGTCGCCTCCGCAGCCCGGCTGAGCTCTGCGGGTAACCGCTCCCGAAGCAGACCCTCGTATTTGGTGAGCGTTTCGACTCGCTGGAGATTGGTAAGCCTCGCATGATCGCTGTAGCGCTCAAGGGCTTCCTCGGGAGTCGCATGAACCCAGTGGGCGTCAACCATGTCCTCGAAGAGCGAGCGACAGAGCATCAAAGCCCTATCGCCGTATCCCTCTCGACAGAGAAGAAGGCTCGCCTCGTACGTCGTCTTCGCGCGATAGAAGAGCGCCATCACCATGGTGAGGTACTCCGCCTTGGCGACGTCGCGCGCCACAACGCTCTCGGGCACCAAGCCAAGGAGTTGCTCGCAGGCGGCAAGGCGAATGGCCTCAGGCTCTGGAAGGCGAAAGCCCAGCCCAGCGATCATGACGTGCTTGTTCGGTTGCGTACAGCGACGGGACAGGCTGCCTCGGGGATGCTGCGCTCTCCGGCAAGCACGCCGGTCCATCCCCCGAGGTGCTCGACTTAAGGGGACGTCGCGCGTGCGCACGCCGAGGGTGTGTGTTACGACCAATACCGCCTCCTCACGCCCGAACCGCGATTATCCCTGCAGTGTCCACCGCTCGGGAAACCTACGACCACATGGTTCGAGGCCCAATCGCAGCTCAGCTGGGTAAGCAGGGCTTCCGACGGCAAAGGAACCGCTTTGGACGCCTACACGCCGGTGGCTGGCAGATCATCGACTTCCAGGCCAGCCAGTTTGGTTCTCGCGACGATGTGCGGTTCACCGTCAACTTGGGCGTCGCCTACCCTGAGCTGCGGGGCGCCGATGACACCTGGACGGAGAAACATGCTCCCGCTGAGCATAAAGCCCACGTTCGCGAGCGGATTGGGTTCTTGTTGGCTGGTGGTGAGGATCATTGGTGGGAGCTGACTCCGGATACCGATCCACGAGAACTAGCTGATGAACTGATCGGCGTCCTGTCGACCAAG